>DASRLI010000443.1:0-5758 GCA_035648535.1 Occallatibacter sp.
TGCTTGCCCTGCGCGGTGAGGAGAGTGACCAGCGGCCTGCTTTTGCTGCGGCGAACGATTCGTCCGATGAGTGTTATGGGGACACCGGCGATGGCGCGCGGCAGGCGGGTGGATTGTGGGGCGGTGAAGAGCAATTCGTAGTCCTCGCCGCCGTGGAGCGCCTGGGCAAGGGTTGCGCCGGAGTGGATGGGGAGCAGCGTCGAATCGACCTGGGCGGCGACGCCTGACTCCTGGCAGAGGTGGGCGAGGTCGGTGGAAAGCCCATCGCTCAGGTCGATTGCCGCAGTGGCCAGCCCGCGCCGCCGAAGCCAGAGGCCCTGGGCGATACGCGGCTGCGGGTAGAGGTGCGGGGCCAGCAGTGGCGCAAGTTTCTTGGGGATTTTCAATAGCCGCTTGGGGAGAGGCTGCCATTGGGCGGTCCCGGAATTTGCAGCGAGTTCCGCCAACCGGGCCAGGCCTGACGCCGCACCGCCGAGCATTCCGGTAACGTAGAGCAGATTACCCGGCTTTGCACCGGAGCGGAGCAGGGCCTTTCCGCGGGGGACTGCGCCAACCAGAACAATATCGGCGACAGCGAGCGGCGACTCAGCCAGATCGCCGCCAGCCAGGGGGGTGTTGTGGGCGTCGGCCAGGGCGAGGAGGCCGTCGTAGAACCGGCCGATCCAGGAGCTGGACCAACTTTGTTTGCGGGCCGCCGTCCTAGTCAGTTCGGGCGGTAAACCCAGGGAAAGAAAGGCGGCGATGGGGCGGCCGCCCATGGCGGCCAGGTCGCTGAGCCCTCGAGCGAGGGCGCGATGGCCTATCGTTTCCGGCGGGTGCCAGTCTAACCGGAAGTGGCGATCAGCGATGGACAAATCGGTCGTCACGGCCATTTCCTCCCCGGTGCGCAGCCGGAGCAGGGCGCAGTCATCGCCTATGCCCAGCCGCACCCCAGCCCTGAACATTTTTGCCGTCCGACCGCGAATCTGTTCGATCAGGGCCAGCTCGCCCTGCCCGCTGGCGCTTGAGGAATCAGCCGCATCGAGGGAATCTGCCCGTTTCGTTCTCATTCCTTGAGGATAGGACAAATCGGAGTCAGTTTGCGCGGCCGGCCTCGGTAAGTTGCTCTTAAAGAGTGATGATTTCTTGCCGATGTCCTGTGCAGGAACCTCTGGAAGCGCGACGGGAAATTGATTTCATTGGGTTTAGACGAGGGTTGAACCTCAATTCGTCGCCGAAATGACATGCCGGAGATCTCTATGCCGGCGAAAAACGCCAGGCGTTGTCAAGTCACCAAAGTTTGCACTTTCGAGCGTATTGGATTGACCTTAGGAGACCGGTTTGTTAGCCTTTAGGAACACTCAAGTATGCACGCCTCACGGGGCGAGTGCGGTAATCACGGGCCGAGAGGCTCCAGGTTTTTACGCCATTCTGTGTAAGCGGCGAATTGCGGTCCTGCGGGTCGCAGGAATGAAGGGCTGATATGCTGCGCAAGCGCTATTACATTCTTTTTGTTGCAAGAGATGAAGACGGCCGGGTTCGCAAGATTCCGCTGCCGCTTCAGTATGCGTACGGGTTTGTGGCGGCCGCACTGATTGGCGCCTTTACTATCGTGGGTTTGGCGGGATCTTACACCCGCATGCTGCTCAAGACCGAAAGCTACAACCAGATGCGCCAGGAGCGTGAGACGCTCCGCAAAGACTACAAGCAGATGGCCCAGATCGCGCATGATCGCGATGTGCAGGTGGCCTCGCTGGGCGCTTTGGCCAATGAAGTGACCGCACTCTACGGGCTGCGCCAGAACAGGATGGCCTCGGCCAAGCCCGCGGCAGCCGCCAGCGCCGCTGCGGCAGCGCCTACTCCGGCAAGCCTGGCACAGACGGACAATCCGAGCCAGCAGCAGATTACAAGTTCGATTGACCAGTTTTATGCATTGCGCACAGAGGCGCTCTCCGGCCGCATCTCTCGTGCTTTGGAAAGTGGCCTTTCGCCCAGCTTCGCGGGTGACTGGACGACGCTGGCCGATGCACCTTCGATGTGGCCCATCCTGGGACGCGTAGCCTCCAGCTTCGGCCAGCGCGAGGATCCGATCAACGGTGAAGGCGCGTTCCACTCCGGACTCGATATTGATGCACCCAACGGTACGCCGGTGCGAGCTGCTGCAGACGGCGATGTTTCCAGCGCAAACATGGGCGCAGGCTATGGCCGCGAAGTAGTTCTGAATCACGGCCACGAAGTGCTCACCGTTTACGGACACCTGTCGGCCATCGCAGTGGTGCCCGGCGAGCATGTAAATCGCGGACAGGTAATTGGGTATGTTGGGCAATCAGGCCGCGCTACAGGTCCGCATCTTCACTATGAAGTGCGCGTGCACAATGTTCCGGTGAACCCGCACAAGTATCTCCGCACCACTTATGCGCAGGTTGCGCATCTCGATAGCGATACTCCGGATATTGCGGGCAACTAATAATTACTTTTCTGCCAATTAATAAATAATTTAGAGATGCAAAAGCGGTTCCCAAGGTTTGGGAGCTGCTTTTGTTTTGTGTGCGCTACTTCGGTTGCGCGTTGGCAATGCAGCCATCTAACGCGAAGTTGAAGATTCCGGTGCCGACCACGCTCATGTTGAGTTGGGACGGTATCGGAAAGCCCTGAACGTTCTGGTATTCGATGGCCACGTGCATCTCCTGCTCCGGCTCGGGAGGGGCGCCGGCGGCGAAAATGTGGGCCATGAATCCGTTCACAAGCAACCCCTTGTCGGTGGACTTGTAGGACGGTTCAAAATGCACGGTGGCCTGGCTCATCACCACGTCGAAGTGCGTGAGAGTGAGCTGCTTGTCCATTTGCTCGGTAACCTTTGTGTCCTTCGTATCGGCGTGCAGCGTGTATCCCAATTCCGTTTTTGTAATCTCCAGGCCTGCGGAATTGTTGGGCACGGCGGAGCCGTCTACAAACGGGGTCCAGAACTGCATGAAGCCTTGCAGGGTCTGCTCGGTAGCGGTGTGCATGTTGTTCAACAGCGTGGTGGAGTCCTGATCCAGAGGCTTGTCCGCGTTCGTTGCCGGATTCCAGTCGATAGCGGAGCCGCCCTTGAGCTTGCCGTGCATGGTGACACCGACGGACTTGAGCAGAACGATGCGAGGGTCGTCCTCGGCAACTTCCGATCCTTTGCTCGCGCTCACAAAGAGGGTGTGCCAGTCCGGATGCAGAGCGCAGTCGAAGCTTTCAAACCCGGTCTTCGCACTGGAATAGTAGAGCTTGGCGGCCCGGGCCAACATCTCGTCATTTGGGGTGGGGCTGGCCGCCGGCTTTGACAGACCCGGTGCGGTAGGGCTTGCGGAAGGGTTCCTGGCCTGCTGGGCAGTTGCCGTCAGACAGATTGCAAGAATGGCACCCAGGAGCCGCGCCGGAGTTGCGAGCGGGAGCTTGTGCATGAGTATTGCCTGCTTTCAGGACAGTCTCGGGTGTTGTGCTTCTTTCAGGAGAGGTTGGGCAAGGTAAATGCGCGGCGGTGCAAGGTGCGGATGGCTCAGAATCCCAGAGCCCATCGGCCGCGGTGGACGAGGCCGGTGGTACCCGGACAGCGGCTGGTTTTACTTTGGATTCGTGGTGCAGCCGTCGAACGTAAACTTGAAGACGCCAGTGCCCACCACTTCCATGTTCAGGCTGCTCGGGATGGTGAGACCGTTGACCGGCTGGTACTCCACGCCTACCTTCATTTCTTGCGCCTGCCCTGGCGCGGCACCCGTGGGCTGAATGTGTGCCACAAACTTGTTGACCAGCAGGCCCTGCGCGGTGGGCGTGTAGGAGGGAGAGAACTTGATCGACGTGCCGCTCATGACTACATTGAACTGTTCCAGTACCTGGTTGTTGTCGAAAACCTCGGTCAACTCCGTTCCGGCTTGTGCTGCGTGAATCGTGTGCACGGTTGCAGTGTGCGTAATCTCCAGGCCTTCAGCGGAGTCAGGGACCACGGAGCCGTCCATGAACGGGCTCCAGAATTGCAGAAAGCCTTCAAGCGTTTGCTGGACCGACTGGTGCATTCCTTCGAGCAGGTCGTTGGAATTCTGGTCGAGCGGCTTGTCGGGGCTCGAAGCTGCCAACCAGTCGATGGTGGAACCGCCCTTCATGCGCGCATGCATGGTGATCTTGACTGTTTTGAGCAGATCGATGCGTGCATCGGCATCCTCGACAGCCGCGCCTTTGTTGGCGCTGACAAACAACGTGTGCCAGTCAGGATGCACGTCGCAGTCGAATCCAGTGAGGCCGGCCCTGCCGCTGGAATAGTAGAGCTTGTTGGTGCGGGCCAGCCAGTCGTTCTCGGGATTCGGTTTAGTTGCTGGCGGGGCTGGTTGCGCAGGCTGGCCGGTCGCGGCTGGCGGGGTCTGGCTTGGCGCAGGGTCTTGCGCGCTAACCGCGGAGGCTGCCAGGGAAGTTGCCAACAGGGCGATCATGAGGCGCGCCGATGACGGGAAGGGAAGTCGATTCATCGATTACCTGCTTTCATGGGGTTGCCTACTTTCCGAAAGGCGCCTCCTTTGCGGAGGGTTTCGGGTATTGTGCTGCTTTTCAGGGGGATTCGGCAAGGCGAATGAACTGTCGGCACATGGTATGGTTGGCTCGGGTCAAATTTCAAGGAGGATTTGCCATGCGTCTCCGTTTCCGCTGCCTCATCTTCTTATTTGCCGTTGCACTTCCATTGGCCGCGCAGGATCGGGCCGCCGGCTTGCAGACAGCCATTGCACGTGCCCGGCATTTGCAGCATGGGATCAATGCGTCGGAGTGGTTCGCGCAGTCGGCGAGCGACTACTCCGCCGCCCGCACTAACCGATACACGGACGCCAGGGACATAGCGCTCATGGCGCGGCTGGGTTTTGACCATGTTCGCCTTAGCATCGATGCGGTTCCGCTGGAACAGTACCCGCGCGGGGCCGATGGGCTGAATGCGGATTTCGTTGGGCGGCTCGATCGAGCTGTGGACGCAATGCTGGCAGACGGACTCGCGGTCGAGATCGATCTGCATCCCCAGGACAACTACAAGCAGCAGTTGCGGACGAGCGACTACGCAGTGGATCAGTTGACGATGTTGTGGCGCAGGCTGGCTGCGCATTATGCGAACCGCGATCCGGAGCGTGTGTTCTTTGAGATTCTGAACGAGCCCGAGGTCAACGATGCTTATCGGTGGGCTGGGATTCAGGCGCGGGTGGCAGCCGCTATTCGCGAGGTTGCGCCACGCAACACAATCATTGCTACGGGGCCAAACTTCTCCGGCATTGCAGACCTGCTGACGATGTATCCGCTGGTGGATAGCAATGTGATTTACAACTTCCACTTCTATAATCCGGCGGAGTTTACGCATCAGGGCGCGGCATGGGGGCCGGCGTGGTGGGTGTATACGCATGGAGTTCCTTATCCGGCGACGGAGAGCGCGATGCAGGATTTGTTGAAGCAGGTTCCTGATGCCGCTAACCGTTATCAACTGGAGAGCTATTGGCTCGACCGCTGGGATGGGCGGCGGATTCGGATGATGATGGATGCGGCGGCGCAGTGGGGGCATGAGAACAATGTGCCGCTGATCTGCAATGAATTCGGGGCTTATCGGAATTTCTCCGATCCGGTGTCGCGGGCGAATTGGATTCACGATGTGCGCACGGCGCTTGAGGCCGATGGGATTGGGTGGACGATGTGGGATTATCGCGGCGGGTTTGGGGTGGTGACCAAGCAGGATGGACAGCCGGCCCAGGTGGATGGCGCGGTGGTGGGGGCGCTGGGGCTGAAG
>DASRLI010000444.1:0-11100 GCA_035648535.1 Occallatibacter sp.
GAGGCGGTCGGCATCCTGCAGGGCATCATCGGTTGAGTGTTCCGCGGTGATTCCCAGGTTCAGTGCGGCGTCTCCAAGCGGCACGCCGAAATCAATCAACAAGGTGCGTTGGCCGGATTCCCGGGCCAGGGCGATCGCGTAATTGCACGCAATGGTCGTTACGCCGGAGCCGCCCTTGGCGCCGAAGAACACCAGAGTTTTTCCGCCACTGCTTTTTGCAGGGCGAGGCTTCGGGCTGGCCGAAGCCGCAGCACGAACCAGCGCCGCGGCCAGGTTGCCCTGGTCGAACGGTGCGGCCAGAAACTCGCGAGCGCCGACGCGCAAGGCGCGGACTTCCATGTCCCGATCAGCCGTCGCCGAATAAAGCATTACGGCCGCCGAATCCTTGGCGTAGATGTTCTCCACCAGTTCAAGTGCGTATTCAGGATTGCTGTCAACATCAATGAGGATGACGTCGAATGCAAGCTTCAAGAGACTCGGGACATCGTCAAGAGCGGGAGGATAGGAAGGAAATTCGCGGACTTCGGCCACATGGCAATTGGCAAGCGCGTTGGCCACAGCCTCGCGCCGCTCGGCATCGGGGCCGATCAGTGCAATCGACAGAAGTTCAGCCCCAGGGGAGTCGGGGTAATTCGTTTCGAGGTTCGATGAGATGCTCGCACTCATGGCATTGCCCTCTCCTGCCGCTCCTGTGTTCTCACCGCTCAACCGCAACGTGTTGGGTCGTTTTGGAGTCGAGCTCGGGAGATGATTCTTCCGCCCCTTAACGTGCAAAGAGTTGGCATAAGTGCAGATTCAGGGGTGCCAAGGACACAAAAATATAAGCCGGACAACAAAAGGTATTGCCAAAATTAGTAGAGATACCGAGTCGGTGATGTGACGCTACATCTCCCAGGAAAAATTGATGATACCCGAATCGGTAATCTAGTATGCCAATTTTGGGACTTTTGTTAGGGCTTGGGGATAGTACTAAAGTGGTAGTCGCAGCGTATTGGTTGAGCTCGCCTTCGCTGGATCTTCCCTTAATCAGCGTGTATGCACACTAAATCTACCTTTTTCGGATGGATATTGATGTAGACCACGCCGGAGCAGTGCGAAAACATCAAGGGAAGCGCTCCCCTAGAGTGTGGAAACGCGCGCCTGAGCAATCTTCAGGGACTCAAGAGATCTTGGCGCAGCCGGGCGGGAATGCAGGTCGCGCGGACTTCCCGGGCGCTTCGGCGGCTGGCGCAGCATCTATGGGCGCATCAAGATGGAAGCTCTCAGTCTGGACTCAGCTTCGCCCTAATTGTCGAAGTACTCATATAAGTGCGAGCGCGCCTTGATGGGCGTGCTCGTCACAGCGGAGAGTTTCTACCAACCGAGAAGGAGCCGGCGTTACTGAACAGTAAGCGCTATTGTCGTGCTTTGAGTGATGGAACCGGAGGTGGCCATCACAACTACCTGTGAGGTCCCTGCCGGAGTTGAGGAAGCTGCCCCGCAGCCCATGATTGCGCCAAATGCCGCGAACATGATTCCACATAGAACGAACAGGCCGAGGAGACCGGTGAGTGCCGAAGATCGCCGGCGATAGAACACCAGGACGGAGGCGAAGGGCAGAAGGAGAGCGACTGCAACTCCCCCTACGCCATGTCCTGAGGGTTGGAGGAGGGCCATGGTTTTTGAGGTTTGAATAGTCAGAATCGCGGTGCTTGGCGCGGTGGCCGATGCGGTGATTTGTGACGGGGTAAACGAACACGAAGCGCCAGAGGGGAGTCCGCTACAGGCCAGTTTAATGACGCCGTTGAAGCTATAGGTGGGAGCGACGCTGATGATGGTCGGGACTGACGAGCCGTTCGCAACAGTAAGTGCACTCGCAGCTGCACTGAAACCATACGAAGGCGTGCCAGTGGTGGTGGTGTCGTTCGAGATAGCCGCAAAGAGCCCGTGAACCTCCCCGGTAAGCCCGGCGGTGAAGTAAACCGTGCTGGTATCTCCGCCACTGACTGCCGTAGTGCCACCGACTGCAGTACCGCCAGGAAGCAATTCCCAGAGACTGGCATAGCTGAGAGGCTTGCCCGTTCCGTCGACCAGCTCACCGCGGTAGTCAAAGGTCTTCGGATCGTATGCGTGGATGAGGCCGTTGCCGAAGTTCCCAATCAGCAGCGAGCCGCCGAAGATGCCAAAGTTGGCCGGAGCAATTGCGACTCCCCAGGGCGAGTCGAGGTTGCCTTTGGTTGCGGCGCGTGCAACGAAATTGCCGTTTACGTCGAAGATATCGACGGCACCGTTACCGACAGCATCTACGGTGCGATAGGGAGCAGTCGCGCTCCTGAGCGCATAAGCGACGTAAATCTGGTTGTTGAGAACGTGGACGGAGAAGGGGGCGTAACCTGCGGGCAGGCCAGGATCGGTGAACTTGCCGGTGAGTGTGGTGGGTTTGAAGGTGCTGTCGTAGACCTCGATCGCATTGCCGGTGCCGAAGTTGGCAGCCAGGATATAGCTCGCAGTCGCAGTATTGAGAATCGCCAGCCCTGGGTAAGAAGCGCCGGCGGCACTGTTATTGATCGCAATTTGAGCGATCGCGCCCGCAGTTCCGAGCTTGCTGTTCCATCCGGAGATCGTTCCATCAAGAGTCGAGAACAGGAACGAAGCCTTGGTTCCGTTTGGAAGAAGCATTCCGATGGCTCCCCCCGTGGTGACTGAACCTGCGGGAAAGCCATTGCTCGTGGTCAGTCCTGAAGCCGGCGGGACGATAACCCTGAAGTTAATGGTTCCAAGAGGGGTGGCTGTGGACGATACGACAAAGTTTTGGCCCGAGCCCTGCACGCTCATCCACCACGTCCCGCTGTCGGAAATTGCCCAGGGATTGATGAAGGTGGCATCGGTGACTGTGGCCGGGACCGATCCGTCGGAGATAAGGTTGGTGACCTTGTACGCACCGCCGGCCTGCGCTGCCGTTTGGAAAGGGAGAATAGCAGCGCACAGCGCAAAGGCTGCGAATATCCCTGCGTTGGCCCTGGTGGTTTGGCGAGACTTCAATACTTGATTGGTGGACTCAATGGTGGGCGCTGAGATTTGCATGGGACCTCACTTTTGCTCTCTCTGCCGGGGATGGGCAGAGCGGCTGCCGAACACGAAGGGAGCTCGGTCAGATTGAAGAGTAGTGAAGACGGGGGAATGATGTTGTCAAAATATTGTCAACTGATTGTCTTTTATCTTTTGGATGATCAGACGCCCGATCCGCACTTGTAATCCCTGTTCCTTTCTTCCGGGGTGCGTTCCCACAACCGGGGCTACCACAACGGCGTTTTTGATTCCACGGGGAGTGGGTCAAATTGCCTTGCTACACTGCAGATACGTATGGTCCCCGATACGGATTCACCGCAAGCTGTTGCTGAATCGCTGTGCGCCACCCCGCGCTGGTGCTACACCCAGGGATGGGTTCCGGCAACCAGCGGGAACTTCAGCGTGCGCGTGAACGAGCGCATCCTTATTACTGCGAGCGGGCTGGACAAGGGCACGCTTACAACTGCCGGCTTGCTTGAAGTGGATGGCTCAGGGCAGGTGCTGAGCGGCGCGGGGCGGCCCTCGGCCGAGACCGGTTTGCACCTGGTGCTGTACCGGACGCGTCCTCAGGCTAGTGCGATTTTGCATGTGCATACGGTGTGGAACACGCTTATCTCGGCTCGCCATGCGCCACGCGGCTATGTGCCCATTGAAGGATACGAACTGTTGAAGGGGCTCTCGGGCGCGACCAGCCATGCATATATCGAGAGGGTGCCGATTCTGGAAAACTCCCAGGACTATGAGGATCTCGCCGCACAACTGGAGATGGCGCTGGAGGCGCATCCGCATGCTCACGGGGTTTTGCTGAGCCGTCATGAGCTTTATACTTGGGGACAATCGGTGGCCGAGGCACGGCGCCACCTGGAGGCCCTGGAGTTTCTCTTTGAGGTCGAAGAGAGACGGCTGCTGGGCGGCCAACGCTAGACACTGATCGACGTTTGATTTCCTCCATCAATATCTGCAGGAAGGAGCACGTATGGTAACTCTGCGAATTCCATCAGAAGACCGCGTGATCCGGGACGAGCCCGAGGTGCGCTCGACGCTTGCCGGGCTGGGCATCGACTACGAGCGCTGGGATTTGGGCCGCGTGGCCGCCGATGCGCCGGCCGAGGCGGTGCTGGCCGCGTTTGGCGCGGAGATCGACGAGATGAAACGGCGCGGCGGCTACACGACGGCGGACATTATCGACGTGAACCCCCAGACGCCGGGGTTGGACGCGATGCTGGCGCGCTTCGATAAAGAGCACACGCACTCGGAGGATGAAGTGCGCTTCATCCTGGCCGGGCGCGGAATTTTCTTTCTGCATCTCGGCGGCAAGGTTGTGTCAGTGGAAGTGGGCCCCGGCGACATGCTGCGCGTACCGCGCGGAACCACACACTGGTTCACGCTGTGCGAAGACCGGCGCATCCGCGCGGTTCGCTGGTTCCAGGACACGACGGGCTGGACGCCGCACTATACGGAGTCGGGCGTGGACCGCGAATACCAGCCGCTCTGCTTCGGTCCTGCGTATCTGGGCACGCGCGTGGAAACCACGCTGGGCGCATGATGGCGACCGAGCCGCGGCCTTCTCTTCCGCGCCTTTACCTGCTTGATGTGGAGGGCACGGTTTCTCCCATCTCGTTGGTCACCGAGCAACTGTTTCCGTATGCGCGCGCGCATTTCGAGTCGTTTCTCAGGAGCAGCATTGCTGAGCTCGAGAAGCACCCTGAAAGTTTCGAGCAGTCTTTGGCAGAGGGCGGCTTGCTGTGGGATCTTGCGATGCTTCAGATAGAAAATCGACCGGAGCAGGACCCGGACGCGCCGAGCCTGGCGCCTTCGGGTTTCCGAAGAGATCAGAACAATGTGTCGATGAGTCCATCGGCCTTCATTCCCGTTGCTCTCAAGTATGTCTTCTGGCTGATGGATCGGGACCGGAAGTCTACGGCGCTGAAAAGCCTGCAAGGGAAGATATGGAAGACGGGCTTCGAGTCGGGTGAGTTGAAGGGGACGTTGTTTGCGGATGTGCCGCGAGCACTGGAGCGCTGGGCCGCGCATGGGCGTGTGGCGATTTACTCGTCTGGTTCGGCGAGCGCGCAGGAGCTGTTGTTTCGCTATTCGATTTTTGGCGATCTCACCGGGTTGATCGCCGGGTATTTCGATACGCGCATCGGAGCGAAGATTGCGAGCGCGAGCTACAAAGCTATTGCCGCAGAGTTGCATGTGGAACCGCGCGAGGTTTGCTTCTTTTCCGATGTGGTGCGGGAACTTGATCCCGCGCGCGAAGCTGGGTTGGAGACACGGCTGGTGGTGAGAGAAGGGAATGCGCCCGTCGAAGATCCGCACGGGCATGTTGCGATTGAATCGTTCGATGGGGATTTGTGAAGGGGTCCAAACGTTAGTGCGATTGATCAGAGAATTGGGAATAGGGAATAGGGAATAGAAAAGCCCGTCGGTTGGGGTTCGTGGTTTCCCACCCTTGCGAAAGAAAGAATCGCAAGGATGGGGCACCCGCAGTTTTGTGGCGGATTGAAGGCCACCCGCCACTAGTTGCTTCTGGCTGGCTCTGATCGAACACGTGGAGTAGCCGAACCGGGAGGCCTCTCGGGGTTACGCTCTGTGAATTGGTCAAGCAGGACCACATTGAGCAGCGA
Source organism: Occallatibacter sp. (assembly GCA_035648535.1). GTDB lineage: Bacteria > Acidobacteriota > Terriglobia > Terriglobales > Acidobacteriaceae > Telmatobacter. The sequence continues at coordinate 5,679 of DASRLI010000444.1, forward strand.
CTTATGGACCCGGATGCGGCCGTTGTATTCGATAAGGCCGAGCTTGCGAAAACGATTCATGAAAAAGCTGACGCGGGAGCGGGTGGTGCCGACCATCTCTGCCAGAGTTTCCTGCGTGATGGGGGGAATCAGGTGTTCCGATTCTCCCGGCTCGCCAAATTCGGCAAGGAGCAGGAGAATTCTCGCCAGACGCCTTTCGCTGGAGTCGAAAAGCTGAGCGACCAGATCGGCTTGGGTTCGTATACTCCGCGCCAGCAGGGATTTCAAGTACATTTCGGAGAGGGCACTCTCCTCGTGCATCAGGCGGATCATCTCTCCCCGCTCTATCCTGAGCGCTGTACAGAGATCAATGGCGCTTGCAGTGGCCATGTGCACTCCACCCACGCTCGCCAGCGACTCATCTCCAATGAATTCCCCGGCGGAGAGAAGCGCGACGGTGGCCTCTTTGCCATCGTGCGAAACGACAGTGAGTCTTGCGCGGCCCGTCCGAAGATAGAAGATGCAATCAGCCGGACTTCCCTGCGAAAAGAAGACTTCCTTGGGCTGCAAGTGGACGACCCTTCGTCCCACTCCTGCTTCTTCCAAAAAGGTGGTGAGTTCGAAGGTCAAGTTTCTCGCCTCGAAAGATAAGTTATACAAGCCGACTGAATTCTACTCGCTTATTCCTGAAATCTTTGCACGGTTTCTGACATATCCCAACGGACCTTTGTACGGTGGCTGGCATAACTCAGTACGGTATCTGACATAACCAGAACGCGGTCAGGCATCGTGAGCTTTGCGCACCCTAGTTATGATAGGGTTTTGTCTGAAAGCGAGGATTCCTTGCGCACGAGCCGCTTTAAGAACACTCTTTTGAAGGCTTTGGATGGGGACATAATTAAACGCCTTCGTTTGCAGCCGATCAAATTCGAGCTGAAACACGAAATCGAGAACCCTGGCGACCCAATCGATCACCTCTATTTTGTCGAAGAGGGAATGGCATCAATGACAACGACGTTCAAGGATGGGTCTCAGGTCGAGGTGGGGATGTTCGGTTACGAGTCGGTCATCGGCGTCTCAGCTCTCATGGGAACAAAAGAGAGTCTGAATCGCGTCTACACGCAGATTGCCGGACATGGCTATACCTGCCACGTCGAGGATGCGAAAAGAGAGTTCCGCCTTGGCGGCCACTTTCAGTTTCTGGCTCTGCGCTATGTTCAGGCGCAACTCGTTCAGGCGATGCAATCCGCTGGATGCAATGCGAAACACAGTTTTGAACAGCGACTCGCCCGCTGGCTCCTCATTTGTGCGGACCGCGCAAACATCGACACGTTCAAGATTTCGCACGAGTTTCTCGCGGACATGCTTGGAGGGCGCCGCCCCACTATTTCGACGACAGCCGGGATTCTCAAGCGAAAAGGACTTATCGAATACACTCGCGGAGAAATTCACATCCTCGACGGCCCTGGGCTCACGAAGATCTCTTGCGAGTGCTATCAGATCATCAAGGATTACCTCGACAATTACACAGAGTTCGACACCGCAATCACTGCGTAGCCAACTAACCCGCCGCAGCCGCAGATGTGTGCCGGGTGTCCCAGATGTTTTGGGGTAACGCAGAACCTGCTCTGAGTTTGTGGAAGGGTCTCGCTGCTGAGACGCTGGATCAGTCTCGTCCCTCTGCGGTCCTCTCTACCCGGGGCTGTGGCTACTTAGAAAAATCGGCTCTAGTGCGGCGATCACCTCGAAGTCCTTCCATCAAGAATGGAGCGCCCACCGTCATTTCAGACTGGGCTGGCGGAGGGGCAGCCGGCGATTGAGCTGCGGTCACGCAATTTATCGGGAACTATGCGCCAGTTGCAGCCGTACTTTTGTTGCAAGGGCGGCCGACGTGACAAGCAATGTGCGAATTGCGTTTCGGAAATTGAGGAAGTCGCCGGGATTTGCGGTGACGGCGATGCTGACGCTGGCATTGGGGATTGGCGCCAACGCTGTGGTGTTCAGCGTGCTGAATGCGGTGGTGCTGCGGCCGGTGGACGTGCCGAATGCGCAGAATCTCTACATGGTGCAGCGCTTTCAGTATCCGTCGCAGTCGTATCCGGATTATCTGGATCTGCGGGATCGAAATCGGAGCTTCGAGAGCCTGTTCACGTACAACATCATCGGTCCTGTTGGGGTGGATACCGGCAGGAATCCGTCGACTGCATGGCCGTATGTGGCGAGTGGAAACTACTTTGACGCGCTGGATATTCAGCCGTACCTGGGACGGTTTTATCACGCCGCCGATGAGCACGGGATGAATAGCGCCCCCTATGTGGTGCTGAGCTACGCCTACTGGCATAGCCATTTTCATGACGATGCGGGCGTGGTGGGGCGGACGATCGAGATCAACAAACACCAGCTCACCATCATCGGTGTGGCGCCGCCAGGGTTTCGGGGTACGGAGCTCTTCTTTGCGCCGGCAATGTGGATTCCGATGGTCGAGCAGCCCACCATCCAAGGCACCGACTCGCTGAAGTACCGCGGCAATCACTCCGGGTTCGTTGTGGGACGGCTGAAGCCGGGTGTTACGCCGGCGCAGGCGACGGAGGAGTTGAATGCAATTGGGGCGTGGCTGGCAAAGACCTATCCATCAGACGACGACGGTTTGAAGCTCACGCTGGCTCGTCCGGGGTTGGTGGGTGACATGCTGGGCGGACCGGCGCGGGCCTTCATGGCGGGCCTGATGATGCTGGCTGGACTTATTTTGCTGGCTGCGTGCGCGAACCTGGGAAGCCTGTTCGCGGCGCGGGCGGCGGATCGTGCGAAGGAGACTGCGCTGCGGCTGGCGCTGGGGTCGCGGCGCGGGTCGATCCTGCAGCAGATGCTGACCGAGGCGGTGATGGTTTCGCTGGCCGGGGGAGCGCTGGGGCTGGCGGGCGGCGTAGTGATTCTTCACTGGCTCAGTGCGTGGCAGCCGATTCCGGATACTCCGATCAATGTGCCGGTGAATCCGGATGCCGGCACGTACATTGTGGCGCTGGTGCTGGCGGTGGCGAGCGGCCTGCTGTTCGGGATTATGCCGGTGCGGCAGGTGATGCGGTCCGATCCGTGGCAGGTAATTCGGACCGGTGCGGTAGGAGTGGCCGGGCTGCGGCGCTTGACCTTGCGGGACGTTTTGCTGGCGGTGCAGATTGCGATCTGTGCGGTGCTGGTCACATCATCGCTGGTGGCGGTGCGCGGGATGGCGCGTTCGCTGCACAGCAACTTCGGATTTGTGCCGCAGAACGTGATGCTGGTGGAGAGCGACTTGCAGATGGCCGGATACGCCGACGAGCGCACTCCGCAGATGCAGCGGCGCATGCTGGATGCGGCAGCGGCTATTCCGGGTGTGACGGCGGTAGGGTATTCGGACCACTTGCCGCTCAGCATAGGCGGTGGCGACTCGTATGTTTACACCGATAGCACGACCGATTTCCGGCCCACGAACGAGGCTGCGGACGCGATGGACTATACCGTTTCGCCCGGCTTTCTGCAGGCTGCGGGCACGAGGCTGCTGGAGGGAAGAGATCTGACGCTGAACGACGACAAAAAGGCGCCGAATGTAGTTCTGGTGAATCGGCAGTTTGCGGTTAAAGTCTTCGGGTCGGTGAACCAAGCGATCGGCGGGCATTTCAAGTACTGGGGCGGAAAGCGGACCGAGGTGGTGGGCGTTGTGGAAGACGGGAAATACCGGACGCTCACAGAGGATCAGCAACCGGCGATGTTCTTTTCATTTCAGCAGCAGCCGTCGAACGGCACATTTCTGCTGGTGCGTTCGGGGCGCGATCCGGAAGAGATGGCTAAGGCGCTGGAGCGCACGCTGCGCGGGCTGGACCCTGGGTTGCCTTTTGTTGTGAGGACGTGGAACCAGGAGATGAGTTCTGCTTTGTTTGCCGCGCGTGTGGCCACGGTGGCTCTGGGCGTGTTGGGGCTGCTGGGCGCGATGCTGGCGGTGACGGGAATCTTCGGCATGGCTTCGTATACGGTGAGCAAACGGCTGCGCGAGTTGGGGATTCGCATGGCGCTGGGGGCGCGGCGGACGCAAGTGCTGCGAGCGGCACTAGGACGGGCGTTCGTGTTGCTGTCGGCAGGCTCGGTGGCTGGATTGGTGCTGGGCATTCTGGCGACGAAGGTGCTGTCGTACATCGTGTACCAGGCGGGGCCGAAGGATCCGGTGGTGCTGGGTGGTGTGGTGCTGACGATGCTGGTGCTGGGGCTCGCGGCTGCGTGGATTCCGGCGCAAAGAGCGCTGGCGGTGGATCCGATGATCCTGCTGCGGGAGGAATGACGGAGTGAGGCATCTGGCAGATTGGGTTCGTGGTATCCCACCCTTCGCCACAAAAAAGGCGAAGGATGGGGCACGGCGGCTATCTCAGGAAAATTCAGAAGCACGGGCAAAAACACAGTCCATTTCCATCATTAAGAAATCCCAGTTAACTCTCGAGACCGGCATGAAGTCCACAACGCCGAATCCTCTGGTTTCAAACTCACGTATGGAATCGTTGTACTTGGGCATTCCTTCGTAAATAGGGACGAAAGAGACTTCAGTCTGCGCCCCCTTGAATTTATCGAGAACCCCCTCTGCGCCACGGAGAACTTCCAGATCAAATCCTTGTGTGTCGATTTTGAGATACAGTTGCCGCGCAGCAATTCCTGCCATGCATTCATCGAATATCGAATCGAGGCGCTTGACTTTAACTGTTTCACGGCCAACGCGCTGGTTCTTAGGGAGGGTCTTCGAAGGTCCCAGCGGAGTCAGGAACGAGGTCAGCAGATCGCTCTCCTGGACGTTAATCTCCGCCTGGCCGTTTTCCGACCCCAGCGCGTATTGAAAGACTTTCCACGGCGGGCGCGCTGCGGCCAGTTTCGCGAGATCCTCAAAAGGGGCGCGAACAGGTTCGAAGGAGAGAATCCACCCCTTGTACCCGATGTCACGAAGAAAATCCCCATAAGCGCCGTGATTCGCTCCCACATCGAAAACACAATCAATTGAAAGCTTCCTGAACACCTTGAGAAGCAGGTCTCTTGAACGCCTCTCATCGGTCGGAGGATAAGGCACGATCTCATAGCCCATCGATCGCAGACAATTTTGCACAACTTCCACTGCCTTCACAATGCCTCCCTATTCGTGCCGGTTTGCTAACCAGGCCTTTTGTCTCGCCACATCTGCCGTCGGCGGAAAAACCCTCGCCTGGCAGGTTGTCGAACTAACCTCAAGCAAGGCCATATTCAATCTGGGGATTTAGAAAAACGGCTCAAACGCTTTAATACCAACAACCTACTAGTACTACAGTTGTAGTTAATGATAATCTGAGCTTGCTCTGGGATACGACTCTCCGGCGAGAGCTATGGAGAAGCGACTATCGGGTTGGAAGCGTGAATTGTTGCGGTCCCATGACCGCATAGCGGGTTTGTTTGCGCG
>DASRLI010000445.1:0-8171 GCA_035648535.1 Occallatibacter sp.
CCCTAGTCCCTAGTCCCTGCCTTCCCCCTGTGTTTCAATAGAAGAGATGGCAATTCCCCGGAGATCGACGGTGCGCGGAAAGTGGTTGGCAGCGACCCGCAAGGTCCGCGAACTCAGGATGGTAACCAGCGCCCTCGCCACCACTGGGCATCCCGTCCTGGCCCAGATCGTCCCTGCCCGCTTCTGCAATCTGAGCTGCGCCTATTGCAACGAGTACGACAAGGTTTCCGACCCCGTCCCCCTCGACGAGATGTTGAAACGCATCGATCACCTGGGCCGCCTCGGCACCGCGATGATCGGCATCTCCGGCGGCGAACCGCTCACCCATCCGCAACTGGACGACATCATCCGCCGCATGCGCCGCACGGGCGCCATCGCCGGAATGATCACCAACGGTTACCTGCTCAACGTCGAGCGCATCGAGCGCCTTAACTGCGCCGGGCTCGATCATATGCAGATCTCCATCGACAACCTAATCCCGGATGACGTGTCGGTGAAGAGCCTCAAGGTGCTCGACAAAAAGCTTGAAATGCTCGCAGAGCACGCCGAATTCCACGTGAACATCAACTCCGTTGTAGGCGGCGGCTTCCGCGATCCCAACGACGCGCTGGTCATCGGCAAGCGTGCGCTCTCGCTCGGCTTCACCTCCACCATCGGCATCATTCACGACGGCGACGGCCAGCTAAAGCCGCTCAAGCCCAACGAAGCCAAGGTCTACGCGGAGATGAGCGGTTGGAAAAAGGTAAACTACTCGCGCTTCGACGACTTCCAGGCGGCGATTGCCGCGGGCAAGCCGAACGACTGGCGTTGCCGCGCTGGCTCGCGCTACCTCTACATCTGCGAAGACGGCCTGGTGCATTACTGCTCGCAGCAGCGCGGCTATCCCGGCGTGCCGCTGGCCGGGTACACCACCGCCGACGTAAAACGCGAATTCCTCACCGCAAAAAGCTGCTCACCAAACTGCACCATCGGCTGCGTCCACAAGATCAGCTACATCGACCACTGGCGCGCCCCGCAAACCAGCTCAGTCTCCCCCGGCAACCATCCCGCCGAAGTTCTGGTAAACATCCACACCGGCGACTGAATCCAGGCTGATGACTGCGGAAATCGCATCGTTGCGTATAAATACCCGCAACTAAGCGAAGATAGATACATATCAGCACCCATCGATAATCCCGCTGTCGAAAAAATTAAAAACACAGAAAATAGAAATTGCACCCAAAATGGTGCACCGGCCAAATCAAGCCACCCAGGCCGCGGCCCCAAATCCGGCGCCCTCCCCTCCGCTCCCGTAAAATGGTCTAGCACCGATCTTGAATCCAGGACTCCCCGCCAATGACCGCTGAACTGAAATCTTCCTTAGTCACTTCTCTCGAAGCCGCCGCCTCCAAGGCCGGCCTTGTGCTCGTATCCACCACGCAGGGCGCGGACTTCCACGGCAAGCCCACGGCTGTGTTCCAGCTTGGGCTCCCCGGCGCAGCAGCCGGCGCGCACACACTGAGACTTGAGCTGAGCGAAGCCTTCGACTTCGGCAAGCCCGACCTGTTGCCTACGATTACGACTCATCTCGCTGGCGAGGCAAAGCGCCTGCGCAATCCCCGCCCCGAGTGCTATGTAACGCTTGGTGGGCTCCCCATCGCTTTCGGCCAGTTCCAGTGGCCCTTCCACCAATCGACATCGGGCGCCGACACGTATATCGTCCATGGTGAAATGCACCTGGCAGACGGCGGCGCGCTCAACCTTCATGCCAAGCTGGCAGCGGCGGTGACGCAGACTTTTGCCGAAATCGTGCCGGCCATGGAGCAGCCCTACGCGGAAACCTTCGTCTACAACGCCGTGCGCAAGACAGTGGACCTGGGCCAGTTGGAATTCTTGAAGTCCGGCAACCGCCAGCCAGTGCCGGTAACCACGCGCTACTACAGCCGCTGGGGCAAGAAATTTGTGTTTAACGACACCGACGACAATCAGCGCCTAGCCTACCTGCTCAGCAAGGTCTACTGGCTCTCCGGCGTTCTTGGCGACAGTAAGCCCGTGTGGATCGCCGACCCGAGAGACGCGCAATATCTCAACACGACCGAGCAGGATTTGCTGCGCATGGCCAGCGACAAAGCCGGTGCGGGCCTGATGATTCTGGATGGGGAATTCGCCTCGGCCACCCCCGCGCTCCTCGAACGTGCAGGCCAGTACCGCGATGCGCTTGATGCCGCCTTAGACTTTACCAAGCCCAAGTTCAACGAGTCGATGAGGTCCGGCCAGGCAAACATGTAGCCCTGCGGGGCGCTGTTCCGCTGCTACAGCGCCCCTCCGCAGCCGGAGCAGAAGTGCGCGGTGGGCGGGTTGGTCTGGTGGCACTGCGGGCAGGCGGCCAGCGCACTTGCCTGCCCCGCCAGCGGCACGTTTACGGTCAAGTTCACCGGCGGGCCCCAGCCGGGAGTCGGGATACCCAGCGCCGCCGCAATTCCGGCAGCTTGTATGGCATTAAACTCGCGCACTCGCCCGGGCATGAAGAAGCACTCGATGAAGCCGAGAAAACCCGGAATCGCCGTCCAGCAAAAGCAAAGGTAGAGAATACCGAGGCCCGTGCGTCGCAAATAGAAATGGTGAACGCCAAAGCTACCCAGAAAAAGCGCCAGCAAAATGCCGACAACCTCATCGCGGCGCTCCGCTTCATACTGCTGATAAAACATCGCTTGCGGGTTGGGATAGGCGTAGCTGCTCATCGGGGTTTCTCCTTGCTCGTGCCTTTGAAGATACGCAGCCGGGTTGAGCGCGGTTCCCGGCAGCTCGTCTATTGGATTGTGCCATGTTGCCGGGATAATGCCATAGCGTTGCAGCGCAGATAGAATCGAATCCATCATGAATGGAAAAATGCCTTCAGCAGCAGCCAGCGGTACATTTCTCATCGGCGGCGATGTGCCCGTTCACCGTCTGGGTTACGGAACCATGCGCCTGGTGGGCGAAGGTGCGTGGGGCGAACCGGCCGATCCAGCCGAGGCCCGCCGCGTGCTGCGTCGCGCCGTCGAATTGGGCGTGACCCTGATCGACACAGCCGACGCCTACGGCCCGGAGATTGCCGAGCGCCTGATCGGCGAAGCGTTGGCGCCCTACCCGCCGGGCGTGGTCATCGCTACCAAGGGCGGCATTACTCGCCAGGGCCCAGCCAAGACCGAGTACGTGGGCCGCGCCGGCTATCTCATTCAGTGCGTCGAAATGAGCCTGCGGCGTCTCAAGCTTGAGCGAATCGATCTCTACCAGTTCCACCGCATCGACCCCCGCACGCCGCTCGAAGAATCGCTCGGCGCGCTGAAGCGGATGCAGGAGCAGGGCAAGATTCGCCACATCGGCCTCGACGAAGTAACGCCCGCCGAAGTAGAAGCCGCGCGCAAATTTGTCGATGTCGCAACTGTCCAAAATCGATACAGTCTCGGTGACCGCCGTCATGAGGAAATGCTGAATTGGTGCCAGCAACAAGGCATCGGCTTCCTGCCCTGGTACCCCAATGCGGGCGGAAAACTGCTCAAGCCCGACCATCCATCTGCGCAGGCGCTGGGCCGGATTGCCGAGCGCCACGAAGCCACGGTGGCGCAGCTTTCGCTTGCGTGGCTCCTCCAGCGCTCACCTGTTCTGATGCTAATTCCTGGCACGTCTAAAGTGGCGCATCTGGAAGAAAACGTAGCCGCGGCTGAACTGAAGCTGAGCGCTGAGGAATGGGCGGAAGTTGAAGCTGCGGCAGCAGGCTAGGTTTGGGCCGGCGGGACGACCGATGTATCGCGCTCCCAGCCTTCGTTCTGCAGGGTCAGGCTCTCAACGAGCACTGCAGCTATATTGGCATCGAGTTGGGAAAGCGGCTGGTACTCCGAGGGCCAGCAGCGGAAGACCTTGTAGGCGCGAACCAGTTGCCCTGCTTCGTTATACAACTCAACGTAAATGTTCTTGCGGAATTCGTTCAGCGAGGACTCGGATCCCGCGCCGAACTGCCACACCAAGTTCGTCCAATTCTCGAAGGCGGGGTCGTCGGTGAGGCCGCGCTCCAAGATGATCGGCGCGAACTGAGTGAGCCCCGCCGATTTTCGGCTGGTGCTGAGATCGCCACCTTCGCGGTTTTCGACCACGCCGGTGGTTCGGAGCAGGCCAGACACACGCGTGATGGCCGGGACGTATTGTCCGTCCCACTTCACGCGGAAGTTGAAGTTCTTGTAGGGGTCGAAGCGTGCGGGGTTGGTGGGGAATTCTGCCATGCGTGGAAGCATACCGCCAGAAAGTTACAAGAACAATTAATTACTGGTTGTTGCACGTTACTTTTGGGGCAAATGAGGGTGGCCCGGCGGTTTATCCTTGGCTCGATGCCGAAGACTCTATCCGTAGTCCTGATTACGCTGAACGAGGCGGCCAACCTGCCGCGCACGCTGGCTAGCGTGAACTGGGCGCAGGAGATTGTCGTCCTGGACTCGGGGTCAACGGATTCAACGCTTGAGATTGCGCGGAAAGCAGGCGCGCGAATTCTCGAGGAGCCGTGGAAGGGCTTTGCCGCGCAGAAGAACTCCGCCATCGCACATGCAACCAGCGAGTGGGTTTTGTCGCTTGATGCCGACGAGGAAGTGAGCCCCGAACTGGCGCGGGAGATTCAAGGACTGCTGGCAGACGAGCCGCAGTTCGCCGCTTACAGGATTCCGCGGCTCAATCATTTTCTGGGCAGGCCCCTGCGCCACGGCGGCTACTGGCCCGACCCCAAGCTGCGACTCTTCCGCCGCGGTACGGCTCAGTTTGCCGAGCGGCCCGTCCACGAGACGATGGATGCAACCGGACCGGTTAGCGCGCTGAAGAACCCGCTGTTGCATCACTGCTATCCGACGCTCGAAGAATACCTGGAGCACATGAACCGCTATAGTTCAGCGGCGGCTCGGATGATGGTCGATTCCGGACGTGCTCCACGGACTCTGCCCGCTCTACTCTGGAATGTGCTGCTGAATCCGGCGGCGACTTTTATTTATAACTACGTTTTCCGGCTTGGGTTTCTGGATGGCCGGGAAGGGCTGCTCCAGCATCTGAATCACTCGGTCTATATTCACTGGAAGTTCGTGAAGGCTTGGGAGGCAGCGAAGGGCGCGAAGTTATAGCCGGTGATGCCCGTGGCCCGCGACAAAGTTAATCATCCGCAGCAAGAGCAGCATCAGCGCAATCGCAACAATGACGGCGACAAGGAGTTTCTGTCTGCGCGGTTTCGCCTTTGGCGGCTTTGCTTTGCGAGTCATGCGGAAATTGGATGTAAAACGAACCTAATCTTATCCTGAATTCAATCCATATGCGTAAAGCCGGTGGCGCTTAGCTTTTACGTTGAGGATAGTGCTATTGCTCAAACGCGCAAAAGCCTCTCGGGGAAGAGAGGCTTTTGCGGGCCCATTGGAAAAGGGGGTCGCGTAAAAGGACGTTACCCCCATTGCAACCCCAATGTCAATGGAATAATGGACCGCCACGAAACGCTCCGAACGGCGGCACATTTCCCAAAACTGTCTCTACCAAGAGCGATTGCATCCGGAACTGAACGCTCCCCTACGCTGTAACCGTCCGCGTCGGCTTCGACCCCCAAATGCCGTAGTAAGCGATGTAAAGATAGCAGATGACCGGAATAATGAATGCGTGCTGAATGCCGACCTTGTCGGCTAAGGCACCGAACAAATAAGGGATCACCGCTCCGCCCACAACCGCCGTCATTATCAGCCCCGAGCCTTTGCTCGTCATCGGCCCCAGGCCTGCGATGCCGAGCGTGAAGATGTTCGGAAACATGATCGAGTTCAGGAATCCGCAGAATACGAGTGCCCCAATGGCCACGTTGCCTGATGTGCACATGGAGATGGCGATCATGGCTGCTGCGGCAAAGCCGAAGATGCTGACCAGCTTGCCCGACTTGACTTTGGTCAGAATCCAAGAGCCGAGCAGACGGCCCACCAACGCGCCAAACCAGTAGAGCGAAACCAAGAAGGATGCGGTCTTGAGCGAACTCATTCCCTGGGTCTTGAAGTAGTTCACCGCGATGGACGCGAGTCCCACCTCCACCCCCACATAAAAGAAGATGCCGAGCGCCGCCAGAACCGTGTGTTTGTAGCCCCAGATGCTCCGGCTAAGCACCGGATCGCCCTCTTTGCCTAGGCGGAAAGATTGGGTCTCGGCAACGGGCGGCAGGTGAGAAAACGCCACTGCGAGACCCAGGACGAGCAACGCCGCGGCGATAGCGATATAAGGTCCGCGGACTGTGTCGGCAATGCTGGCCTTGCTGGCGACCTTGTCGGAATCGGTGAGAATGAATGCGCCTGCCACCAACGGAGCCAGGCTGCCGCCGAGCGAGTTGAGGGCCTGCGCCAGCGTCAGGCGGATAGGCGCGCTATGCTCAGGTCCCAGAATCGACACATAAGGGTTCGCAGAGGTCTGCAGAGCGGTAATACCTGCTCCGACCACGAATACCGCAGTGAGGAACAGCGGAAAGCTGACCATCTTTGCGGCTGGGACAAACAGCAGGCAGCCTGCGACCTGGATAAACAAGGACACCACCATGGTGCGCTTGTAACCGATTATTTCGATCAGCTTCGAGGTCGGCGAAGAGAACACAAAGTAGGCCAGGAAAAACGCCGACTCGGCCAGCATTGCCAGTCCATAAGGCAGATCGAAGATCGATCGCAGGTGGGGCACCAGCGCCATGTTCAGGTTGGTGATGAACCCGAAGACGAAGAACAGCGCGGTAACGGTGATGAACGGAATCAGATAGCCAGACGACGTGAGCGCCGCCGATGGTTTGGATTGTGCTGACATAGAGAGTGAATCCCCGCTTCCTCAATTCAGTTTGCCGATGCACCGGAGTCCAGCCTGGGCACTGCACACAACACTATACGGCTGGCCGTGCAGGTGGAAAGCGATGCCCGCCCCGGCACCGGCTGGGGTGCTACCGGAAGAGCGGCAATTTCCGCTATTCTCACAAGAAGGGCAAGGAGAGACGCATGGCCATAGCAACAATGAGCGCCGCCAAACTCAAAAAGGTTCTGGCTGCCCTGGAGGGCAACTGGCACGCCGAAGTGGAGGCCTATCACACCTATCAGACGCTGGCCGACCGCGACACTGACCCGGTGCGGGCGCAAGTGCTGCGGCACCTGGCCAGCGCAGAGTGGGAGCACGCGGAGCTGTGGCACGGCCGCATTATTGAGTTGGGCGGCCCCGAACCCGTGTACAAGGGTAGTCCCGGCGGCGAGGCCAACTCGCTGGCGAATCGCGCGGGGGGGGTACGCATGGCGCTTCGCCGGCTTGAAATAGAGGAAAGCCGACATATCGCCAACTACGGTGAGCAGTTGAAGGCACTCGGCGACGAAGGTTCCAACGCCATCCTCGACCACGTAATCGAAGACGAAAAGGAGCACTACCGCGAGCTTGGGTCGCTGCTTCGGGGCCACTACACAGCCCCCGCCGGCGCGCCCAGGATCGAGGCCAAGGCGGTTCTGGATGAGATGCTGGCCAAACGCAACCAGGGGCGCAAGCAGCCTGGAGCGTGGATTGGCGATGCAATTTACGGCGTCAACGACGGCCTCGGCGCCATCTTCGGCATCGTCTCCGGCGTCTCTGGCGCTACCGCCGGCGACAGCAAATATGTGCTGCTGGCCGGGCTCTCCGGCCTCATCGCCTCGGCGCTCTCGATGGGTTCGGGCGCCTATCTCGCTGCTAAAAGTGAGCGCGAAATCTACCACGCCGAGTTGGCCCGGGAAAGGGAAGCCATTGAGATGAACGGCCCCGAGGCCCGTGAGTTGCTCTCGCTCTATTACCAGGTGAAGGGCCTGCCCGAGGCCGATGCCCTGAATATGGTGAGTCACATTGCCAACGACCCAGACCAGTTGCTCCGCGCATTGGCCAGCGAGCGGCTTGGATCCTCAGAAGAGTCGCTTTCGAACCCTCTCGTATCGGCAAGCTCCGGAGCGCTTTCGACGGCTATCGGCGCCGCCATTCCGATTATTCCTTTCTTCTTTTTGCAGGGTATTGAGGCAGTAATCGCCGCAGCTGTGGTTTCGCTGGCCGCGCATTTTGCTGTAGGCGCCGCCAAGTCGCTCATCACAGTGCGTTCGTGGTGGTCGTCTGGTCTCGAAATGACGGTGGTCGGCGCGGTGGAAGGCGCTGTGACTTACGGGATCGGTATC
>DASRLI010000446.1:0-11704 GCA_035648535.1 Occallatibacter sp.
CTATCTGGACAGCTTTGAAAAGCCGGTGGCGCTGGGGTCGGGGACAATTCGCGAATACAAATTCTCGCTGCATGATGTGGATCATGTATTCAAGGCCGGGCACACGGTCATGGTGGAGATTCAGAGCAGCTGGTTCCCGCTGTACGACCGCAATCCGCAAACATTTACGGCGAACATCATGAAGGCGAAGCCGAGAGATTACAAGCCGGCCACTATCACGATTTATTCGGGGCCTGGGCACGAGTCGAGTGTGCTGGTGCCGGTGTTGAAGCCCTGAAGGCGGGGGTCAATGTTCTTGAATCGTGGGTAAAGCCTGGAGGATCATTCCCGCAGGGGCTAAAGCCCTAATCACATTGCCTGATTTACGTACGGGCTGAAGCCCGTACCCTTCAAACTCGCCGGCGAGCTTTTTCTGAGCCCCGTTTCGCGCTAGAATAGAAGATGAAGTGACCCTCCGCGAGCCCATTCCGGCCCTGCACTACGGCGATTCCAGGATATCCCTGCCGTTTCAGGAATGGTGCGAGGTCGCCGACTCCCTGGTGGTCGCGTCGACTCAAGCGCGTCGCTTTCGAGGAATAGTAATCCTGGAATCGCGTTAGCGGCTCCCGCCGCCGATACCTGTTCTTCGCCCATTTTTCCCTTTACAACTTACGACTCCAAGACACCAAGGCCCGGAGGGCGCACATGATTGTGATTGATCGTTTGGAACATATGGAGCAGCGCTATAACGAACTGCAGGCGCAGTTCTCGCTGCCCGAGGTCATTAACGACCACGAGAAATATCAGAAGACTGCGAAGCAGCTTCGCGAGATCGAGACTCCGGTGGAGAAGTACCGCGAGTTGAAGCAGGTGCAGCAGGGGCTGGCCGAGGCGCGGGCGATGCTGGCTGAGAGCGACGCCGAGATTCGCGCGATGGCGGAAGAGGAGATTGCCGCGCTTGCGCCGCGGGAGCCGGCCCTGGAGGAAGAGCTGAAGGTAATGCTGCTGCCGAAGGATCCGAATGACGAGAAGAACGTGATTCTGGAGATTCGCGCGGGGACGGGCGGCGACGAGGCATCGCTGTTTGCGGCGGAGATTTTTCGCATGTATACGCGATTTGCCGAGCAGCATAAATGGAAGATCGAATTGCTATCGGTCTCCGAATCGGGTGTGGGCGGCTACAAGGAAGTGATTGCGATCATCGAAGGCGAGCGCGTCTACTCGCAGTTGAAATGGGAGAGCGGGGTACATCGCGTGCAGCGCGTTCCCGCTACTGAGACGCAGGGACGCGTACACACATCGGCGGTGACTGTGGCGGTGCTGCCGGAGGCTGAGGATGTGGATATCAAGATCGAGGCGAAGGATATTCGGATTGATACGTTCTGCTCGTCGGGGCCCGGAGGGCAGTCAGTGAATACGACGTACTCGGCGGTGCGCATAACGCACATTCCAACCAACACGGTAGTGAGTTGCCAGGATGAGAAGTCGCAGATCAAGAACCGCGAGAAGGGCATGCGCGTTTTGCGGTCGCGGCTTTACGAGCAGGAGATGGAAAAGCAGAATGCCGAGCTGGCCAAGGAACGCAAACAGCAAGTAGGTACCGGCGACCGCAGCGAAAAGATTCGTACGTATAACTTCCCGCAGAACCGGTTGACCGACCACCGCATCGGGCTGACGTTGCACCAGCTTGACCTGGTGATGGAAGGCCGCTTGCAGCCGATTGTGGATGCACTGATTGCGCACTACCAGGCCGAGCAACTGAAGGCCGACAGCCAGGCCGCGTGACACTGTGACTATTCAGAACTGGGTACAGAACGGCGAGGCGAGGTTGCGTGGCGGGTCGCATTCGGAGCGGGCACGCCTTGATGCGGAGACGCTGCTGATGCACCTGATGAAGACCGACCGCGCTTTCCTGATTGCGCACCAGAATGAAATTCTGACCGCCGAGGGAGCCGTAAGCTACTACGCGCTAATCGAGCGGCGGATGGCGGGGGAGCCGATCCAGTACATTACCGGCGAGACTGAGTTTTATGGCTTGCCGTTTCACGTGAATCGCAACGTGCTGATTCCGCGGCCGGAGACTGAACACCTGGTGGAGAAGGTTCTTTCGCTTGCGGCAAATTTTGAAAAGCCGCGGATTGTGGACGTGGGAACAGGCTCGGGCGCAATTGCAGTGGCGCTGGCTCGCAAGCTGCCTGATGCGCAGATTACGGCGATTGACATCTCGGCGGCGGCACTGGAGATTGCGCGCGGCAACGCGAAGCTTAATGGTGTTGCGGAGCGAATTCGATTTCTGGAGGGCGATCTGCTTGTGCCGGTTGCGGGGGAAGAATTCGAGATCGTCGTTTCAAACCCGCCTTATGTGGCCGAGAGCGATCGCGAATCGCTGGCTGTGGAGGTGCGCGATTACGAGCCTGCGGTGGCATTGTTTGCAGGCAGAGGCCTTGATATTTATCGACGATTGATTCCAGGCGCTCGGGATCTGCTTGTGCGTGGCGGGTATCTGGCGATGGAGATTGGCTACAGGCAGGACTCGGCGATTGCGCGACTGCTCGCAAAGGCCGGCGTCGAGGAGATCGAGTTTACTGGTGACCTGCAGGGGATTCCGCGCGTGGCTTCAGCGAAGCGGCGTTGAATCAATGGTTGATGGCAGTGCGGCGGGATTCGCATGCTCGCGGTTTCGCTTCTTCAGTCTCTGGCCGAATCGAGTGTGGTCAAGCTACTTAGCCCGGCCAGTCTTGTTCAGTTCGCGATAAAAGCCAAGATCTTTGGCGCTGAGGCTTTTTGCTATGTACGCGATTTGCCCGTAGTGGAGGCCGAAATGCTCGACGACCTGGTAGACGGCGTCGAGTCCATGGACGTGATAGGCCTGAATCTCGTAGGGGGCGAGTAGCTCGTCTGGGGTAAGCCGGTCGAGGACCTTCGCGGCTTCGGCGATGGTGGCGCCGAGGCGATCGAGGAGTTCGGCTGCGGCAACGCCACCGACTGCGGAGAATTCGGAGGGGCGGTCGCGCTTGTCCTGGTCGCGGTTGAACGAGGCCACGAGCCACTGGGTGACGTTGCCGTTGAGATGGAGGATTATGTTGCCAACGCTGTTGCTGGCTTCGTTGGGCCTCCACCAAATCTGTTCGGTGGACATGGTTTCCACACATGCTTTGAGGCGCGGCCAGTATTGGTTCAGGAGCTTGTTGCGTGAGAAGGCGAGGAAAAGCGTGGCCAGATCGGGGTTGGTTGTGATGATGCACCTCCTACTGTTGAATCGCTATTTCTCCGGTTTTGACGCTTAGATGCCAGGGTTGGGGCGGGGGAAGGTGCATTGTGACGGCGTGCATATCGAGGGGCATCCAGAGGTATCGCGAATCCCAGAGTTCCTTCGGCTTCCAGATGTCGCCCATGAAGATTACGGTTGTCTTCTTCGAGCCGACGATTTTCACGAGCATTGTCGATTGCGAGTCATAGTTATTGGCTCCGGACGGGGCGAGGTTGTTGAATTCAGTCCACGGTCCGGCGAGCGAGGGTGCGGTGGCATAGACGTTGGGGTTGGGGCGCCAGCCGGTCATGTGCGAGCCGATGACGTAGTAGAGGGCTCCGTAGTGGACGAGCGCGCCACCTTCGAGAGGCTCCTGAATGAAGGCAGTCTTCTGTACGCCCATAAAATCGTCGGACAGTCTGGCGATGAAGAAGCCCTTGGTCGGTCGTGATTCGAAGATGAGGTAGGCGGAGCCGTCGTCGTCGATGAACTGGCCAATGTCGCGGCTTTCCTGGTCGAGAGGACGGAAGCTCTTGACGAATTTGTAGTCGCCATCGATGCGATCGCTGACAGCCACCATGACGCGAGCCACTTTGTAGCGCGCATCGTCGAGGTGGGCGTAGAGAACAAACTTGCCGGTGCGCGGGTTGGCGAAGACCTTGGGCCTCTCCAGCACCCAATGCGGACCGAGATGTTCGGGATCGGCAAGCGCCGCGACCTGGCGGCGGAATTGCCAGTGGACAAGATCTTTCGACGAATAGCAGGCGACGTAGCGCTTGTCGGGGTCGTTGGATTGCGTGCGGTCTTCGCCGAACCAGTAGTAGGCTCCGTGCCAGAGAGTGATGCCGCCGCCGTGGGCCTGAATACGCTGGCCGCGGTTGTCGAGCCATGGTTCGCCGGGCTTGATGATTGGGGACGCGGCTATGAGGCCGATGGCGGAGAGGAAGAGGAGCAGGAATCCAGACAAACGGGTTGAGACATTCCTCATGGGATTCCTCTCGGCTGCCGCGATGCGTGACTGTGGTCTCCCACCCTTGAATCAAAGAGCGATTCAAGGATGGGGCACCCGGGCAGTCCCTCAGGGGCTAAAGCCCAAATTGATTTGGCAGCATTTGCGGCACGTCTAAAGTCGTGCCCTTTCAGAACTGCGACCGGTTCAGAGGTTCGCTAAATCAATTCGTAGCCGGCGAACCAGTAGGCGATTTCGAAGGCGGCGGTGTCTTCGGCGTCGGAGCCGTGGATGGCGTTCTCCTGGATGGAGGCAGCGAACTGCTTGCGGATGGTTCCCGGCTCCGCATTTGCTGGGTTAGTTGCGCCCATGAGCTTGCGCAGGTCGGCGATGGCGTTGTCCTTTTCAAGAACCATGAGAACCAGCGGGCCAGAGGACATGAAGTTGCAGAGCGCATCGAAGAATGGCTTGCTCTCGTGGACGGCATAAAAGCCCTTGGCCTGCCTGGTGGAGATGGTCTGCTCTTTGATGGCGATGATACGGAAGCCAGCCTTTTCGATTTCGGCGAGAATGGCGCCAGTATGGCCATCGCGGACGGCGTCTGGCTTGACGATGCTAAAGGTGCGTTGCGGCAATGAGTTGAGCTCCTGTGGGAATTGCTTCTGAGTTCTATTGTAATTACCGCGAAGTGCCGCGGCCGGTGCAGGCCGGGAAACTTAAGTGCGACAGTTCGAAAAGGTAGTCTTTCAGGGGCTATAATCCGTCCCCTCCAAACTTCCCCTGGCCTGGAAATCTGGTAAAGTTTCCGCATGTTTCCTTTTGCCGTTGCTCGTAGCCTATATTTCTTTGCCCTTATTGCCATTCTGGCCGCTGCACCAGCGCTGTGCCAGGTGGCCGCACCTGCCGCTACGGTGTCCGCACCCGAGTTGCGGGTTTTCGATGCCTCCCTTGTGGACAAGACGGTGGACCCCTGCGAGAACTTCTATCGGTACAGTTGCAACGGGTGGTTCAAGCGCAATCCACTGCCAGCCGACCAGGCGGTTTATGGACGATTTACGGAACTGGCCGAGCTGAACCGGTTGCATTTGAAGCAGATTTTGGAAGCCGCAGCGGTGCCCACGGCCACGCGCAGCGCAAATGAGCAGAAGATCGGCGACGAGTATGCGAGCTGCATGGATACGGCGACGGTGAACAAGCTTGGAATAGCGCCCCTGCAACCGGAGCTCGACCGGATTGCCGCTCTCGGATCGGCTGCGGCGCTGCCGGGGCTGCTGGCGCAACTGCATACGATTGGCGTGAACGCATTCTTCGGCATGGGATCGAATCAGGATTTCGCGGATTCCACTTCGGTGATCAGCTTTTATGGAGCGGGCGGGCTGGGGTTACCCGATCGCGACTACTACACGCGGACGGATGCAAAGAGCGTGGAGCAGCGCCAGCAGTATTTGGCGCATGTGGCAAAGATTTTTGTGCTGGCGGGTGAGCCGCAGGCACAGGCAGCGAAAGATGCCGACACGGTGATGGCGATTGAGACACGGCTGGCCAAGGCCTCGCTGACGAAGACGGAAAAGAGGGACCCACAGAATTTGAATCATCCGACGGATGTGGCCGGCTTATCAAAAGAGCTGACACACTTTTCGCTGGCTGACTATGTGGCAGAGGCACACGCGCCGGCCGCAGGCAAAGCGAACGATATGGAGCCGAAGTTTTTTGCTGAGTTCAATGCGCTGGTAAGCGATACGCCGATTGACCAGATCAGGACTTATCTGCGCTGGCACTTATTGCACGGATATGCGGGCACGAGTCTGCCGGAGACCTTTGATCATGAGACGTGGAACTTCTACTCGCATATTCTGAATGGCGCTGAGAAGCAACAGGAGCGTTGGAAGCGCTGCACGACGCGCGTGGATCGGGAACTGGGCGAGGCGCTGGGGCAGGTGTATGTGGCGAAGTATTTTCCGCCGGCGGAAAAACAGCGCACGCTGAAGATGACGCAGGCGATTGAACAGGCGATGGACAAGGACATCGATGGGCTGGAGTGGATGAGCGCCGAGACCAAGGTGAAGGCTAAGGAAAAGCTTCAAGGAGTGATGAACAAGATCGGCTATCCGGACAAGTGGCGCGATTACTCAACTGTCAAGATTGTGCGCGGGGATGTGTTGGGCAACCAGATTCGGGTGCATGAGTTTGATGAGGCGCGCGACCTGGCGAAGATCGGCAAGCCGGTGGACAAGGGCGAGTGGCAGATGACTCCGCCGACGGTGAATGCGTACTACGATCCGCAGATGAACAACGTGAACTTTCCAGCGGGGTATCTGCAGCCGCCGTTTTTCAGCGGTAAAGAAGACGACGCGGCCAATTACGGCGATATGGGCTCGACCATTGGGCACGAGCTAACACACGGGTTCGACGATGAGGGACGGCAGTTCGACAAGGATGGCAACCTGAAGGACTGGTGGACGAAGGAAGATGAAAAGAAGTTCAATGAGCGCGCCGAATGCATGGTGAAACAATATGACGCGATTGAGGCGGTGCCCGGAGTTCACCTGAACGGGAAGCTGACGCTGGGGGAGAACCTGGCCGATGTGGGCGGAACGTGGCTGGCGTGGCTGGCATGGATCGACAAGGCTGAGGCTGCGCATGTGGACATGAAGGCGATGACCGGGGGGTATACGCCGGACCAGCGGTTCTGGATTGCCTATGCGCAGCAGTGGTGTACACAGACGCGGCCGGAGCAGTTGCGAACACAGGCGCAGGGCAATCCGCATTCGCCTGACGAGTACCGGACCAACACGGTGCTGCAGGATTTGCCGGAGTTTGCGAAGAGCTTCAGTTGCAAGAAGACGGACAAGATGGTGATGGCTGAGCCTTGCCGGGTTTGGTAGCTCGACGAGCGGGCAGACAACAAAAGGCCCACCGTTGCGGTGGGCCTTTTGTGTCCGGGTGTGGTGAACGATTACTCCTTGCCGATTACCTTGGCGAGGGTGGCGCCGATTTCGGCGGGTGAGACTACTACGTGGATGCCTGCGGCGGTCATGGCTTTCATTTTGTCGGCGGCAGTGCCCTGGCCTCCGGAGATGATGGCACCGGCGTGGCCCATGCGGCGGCCGGGAGGCGCGGTCTGGCCGGCGATGAAACCGACGACGGGTTTCTTGACGTGCTGCTTGACGAATTCGGCTGCGGCTTCTTCTGCAGAGCCGCCGATTTCGCCGATCATGATGATGGCGTCGGTTTCCGGATCGTCGTTGAGCAGGCGGAGGGCGTCGATGTGGGTGGTGCCGATGATGGGGTCGCCGCCTATGCCGATCGCGGTCGACTGGCCGATGCCGCGCTGGGTGAGTTGGTGGACAGCTTCGTAGGTGAGGGTTCCGGAGCGGGAGACGATGCCGACGGAGCCTTCCATATGGATGCGGCCGGGCATGATGCCGATTTTGGCTTTGCCGGGGGAGATGACCCCGGGGCAGTTGGGACCGACGAGGCGCGAGGTCGAGTTCTTGAGCTTGGCCCAGACTTTGACCATGTCGAGAGTGGGGATGCCTTCGGTGATGCAGACGATGAGGGCGATGCCCGCGTCTTCAGCTTCGAGAATGGCGTCGGCGGCGAACGGCGGCGGAACGAAGATCATGGTGGCGTTGGCGCCGGTGGCAGAGACGGAGTCGGCAACAGTGTTGAACACCGGCCAGCCTTCGTGGGTTGTGCCGCCTTTGCCGGGAGTCACGCCTCCGACGACGTTGGTACCGTATTCGGCGCAGCCTTTGGCGTGGAAGGTGCCTTCTTTGCCCGTAAGACCTTGAACAATCAATCGAGTATTCTTATCAACCAAAACCGCCATCTTATGCTCCCGCCTTTGCTGCAGCGACGACCAACTCCGCTGCTTCTTTCATGGTTGCGCCGACCTGGAAGTTCAGGCCTGACTCCTTGAGGATTACGCGGCCTTCTTCGACGTTGGTGCCTTCGAGGCGCAGGACGATGGGCACTTTCACTTTGAGGTTGCGGGCGGCTGCGACTACGCCGGTGGCGAGACGGTCAACACGCAGGATGCCGCCGAAGATGTTGATCAGGATGGCCTTGACGTTGGAATCGGAGAGCAGGATTTCGAAGGCGTGCTCGATCTGCTCCTGGGTTGCGCCACCGCCTACATCGAGGAAGTTGGCGGGGCTGCCGCCGGCGTATTGAATGATGTCCATAGTTGCCATGGCGAGACCGGCGCCGTTGACCATGCAGGCGATGGAGCCATCGAGCTTGATGTAGTTGAGGGCGTATTTGCTGGCCTCGACTTCAAGCGGGTCCTCTTCGGCAACGTCGCGCAGGGCCTTGATGTCGGCGTGGCGAAAGAGGGCGTTGTCGTCGAAGGTGATTTTGGCGTCGAGGGCGAAGAGCTTGTCGTCCTTGGTGGTGATGAAGGGGTTGATCTCGATCAGCGAGGCGTCGGTGTCGATGAATGCTTTGTAGAGGCTTTGCAGGAAGGTGACGGCGGCATTGATCTGTGTGTTCTTGAGGCCGAGGGCAAAGGCCAGCTTGCGCGCCTGCCATGGCCAAAAGCCTGTCGCAGGGTCGATGGTCTCTTTGAAGATGGCTTCCGGCGTCTTGGCTGCGACTTCCTCAATCTCCATGCCGCCGGCCTGGGAGGCCATGAAAACCAGTCTGCTGGTGGCGCGGTCGAGGACGATTCCGAGATAGAGTTCGCGGTCGATGGCGGCGGTTTCTTCAACGAGGAGGCGCTGCACCTTCTGGCCTTGCGGGCCGGTCTGGTGAGTGACGAGCTGCATGCCGAGGATGTTCTTGACGTGCAAGTCGGCATCTTCGCGGTTGCGTGCGACTTTGACGCCGCCGCCTTTGCCGCGGCCTCCGGCGTGAATCTGCGCCTTGACGACGACGCCCGAGGCGCCCTCGGTAAACAGTTTGCGGGCTACAGCCGAGGCTTCTTCCGGCGTGTTGGCCACTTCGCCCCTGGGCACGGCAACGCCGTATTTTGCCAGGATTTGCTTTGCCTGATACTCGTGAATTTTCATGTTTTGTAGGAACCGCCCAGTCCGCTGAGCTCTAGAGGATTCGGGATCGGGTCCGGAGCGATCCGGGCCAGCGAGACCGTGGCAGCGGTAGACAAATCTTATCTTGCCCGGCTTTGGAGCGGCAACCCGGGCTGTTTTGAACCTCGATTTAGCATGATGCGCGGGTATTATGAGGTCGTTACGAAACTCAGTTCAGGAGGGTGGAAGGACGCAATTACTCTCGCTGCCGCTCTCAGGATTTGGGATTGTGCGTTCCGTCGCTGAGCTCCATCAGGCGTGATGAAGGCGCTTGATCTCATTTACCGTGGCCTTCCCCGAATACGACGACGCTCTTGTCAAGCGGTAGCTCATGGGTGCGTAGTTCCAGCACGCCATTCGTGCCTTTGGAGCGATAACTGTCAATGAGATAAGGTACGCCTTCTCCGGAGAGCGGCTTCGACGAATTTGTTACTTCGAAATGCAGGTGCGGCTCGCGCGCATCGCCGGTGCAGCCAACGCGCGCCAGTATCTGGCCGCGCCGTACCCTGTCACCTACCTTGACACGCACACTGCCTGGCTCCAGGTGCATGTAGTAGGCAAACTGGCCGCCGCCCAGCTCGAGGGTAATCGTGTTTCCTGCTACTGTTTCCAACGTGATTGGGATACCAGGATGGAAGGCGTCACCGTGTCCCGGGACGTTATTGGGGAGACCGTCCCTGGCCGCGACAACACGGCCATCGGCGACGGCAAGGACTGGCTTGTCATAGGAATAGTAAGAGCGCACGTCCCGTGAATCGCCGCTGAAACTGACTCCGTCTCTGACCTGCTTCCAGTCGATTGCATAGCGTCGTGAAATCACCGGCCTGCCATCGAAGACGATAACTCCGCGCCGATGGTGGTTATCTTGGTCGTTGCTTGGGCCATCAGCCGCAAGCCAGTTTTCTCCCTCTAAGGGTGGTCCGAGGACTCGCAAAGCAGGGATGTTCGTGGTGATGATCGCACCCTCCGCAATAAAGTCCCCAATGACGACCTGATGCAGTACCGTCCTGGGAATTTGTGAATCGTGATCGAAGGCCGCCATCATGAAGATGATCGCACTTTGGCCACTGGCGATAACGGCGCTTCCTTTTGGGTTGGCAGCGGCCTTGCCACCCACATACTGCACCATAGTCTCCAACTGCTCAGCCTCAAATGTGACAAGCGGTTTGCCTTCTGAAGCATCCGCATCCAGCAACTCAATACGATTCATTGGGAGAGGGGCTGGCCCGAAATTTGTCAGGTGTAATTCGTACAGCAGGTAGTAGCGGCCTTCACTGGGAAATGCCGTGGGAGCAATCGGCACTCGCATTTCGAGTTGGACCGGGAAGGGCGGGAGCTTCGGCGCCCGTGGTTCGCCATCCGGCCGCGTCTGCGCCGGACTCTGAGGCTTGTCCGTCGACTGTATGCTCGGTTGAGCCAGGGCAGGACATAAACAAAGGGAAGCGATCCCGAGAAAGATAAATGGTCGCATAGTCGCGGTACGCAGCTTACGCTCACGCAGTTCCCGATTCCGGGTGGATTGCCGACAAATGGGAAGTTGCACCAGCGATGAGCTGAGTCGGGGCGCGCAGTTTCGTAACAGTCTCATTACGGGGCCGACGGTATCATGAATTGATATGGGTATTTTGAAGGAATTGCTGAAGCCGCTTGCCGAGGATGGATCGGCGCTGACTCGCGAACAGGCTGCTGCCGTGCTGGAAGAGATTCTGGCAGGCGCGCCGGAGGTGGAGACGGCGGCGCTGCTGGCTGTTCTGGCCACGCGAGGGGAACAGGCGCCGGAGCTGGCCGGGTTTGTGGATGTGATGCGCGCGCGGGTGACGCCGGTTCCGTTGACGGACGAGGAGCGGGGCGCACTGGTGGATGTAGTGGGCACGGGTGGCGGTGGTCCACTGACGTTCAACATTTCGTCGGGCGCGGCGCTGGTGGCGGCGGCGGCGGGAGCGAAGGTTGCCAAGCACGGCAATCGGGCGGTTACTTCGCGGTGCGGCGCGGCCGACGTGCTTGAGGCGCTGGGCGTTCCGATTGAGCTGAGCCCGGAGTTGGCGGCCGCGTGCCTGCGCGAGACGGGGTTTATGTTCCTGCTTGCGCCGATGTATCACCCGGCCATGAAGGTCGTGGGACCTTTGCGTCGGGCGCTGGGGTTTCGAACGATTTTCAATTTGTGCGGACCACTGACCAATCCGGCGGGAGCACGGGCGCAGGTGATTGGCGTGCTGGCTCCGAGCAAGGTGCTGTTGGTGGGCAGGACGCTGGCGGCGCTTGGTGCGAAACGGGCTTTTGTGGTGCATGGGACGGACGGAATCGACGAACTGACAACCACGGGGGAGTCGGTGGTGGCGCGGGTCGAGGAGTCGGAAACAGGCGAGTCGAAGTTGCACGCGGCCCGGGTGACGCCGGAGATGGCAGGGCTTCCGCGGGCGGCTCTGGACGATTTCGTTGGCGGCGATGTGCAGACCAACGCTTCGCTGCTTTACGACGTGCTGACGGGAATTCCGG
>DASRLI010000447.1:0-7052 GCA_035648535.1 Occallatibacter sp.
TTTTCAAAGTCGCCGGCCGCAATCCCCATCGTCGCGGTCTCGCGCCCGGCCTCGTTCACCGCATAGCCAGACGAGTAGCTGTCGTCCTCCATGGTCCCATCGCCCTTGTTCAGGTAAAGATAGTTGGGCGTTGAATCGTTACCGACCAGCAGGTCCACCTTGCCGTCGTTGTTGATGTCCACAAACAACGAGCTCAGTCCGTAGTAACCGGGCTTATCGGCCACGCCGGCTTTTTCGCTCACGTCGGAAAATGTTCCGTCGCCATTGTTGCGGAAAAGATGGTCCGGCTCTCCCTTCAATCCTCTCGGCCCGCAATTCACCAGCACGCCGCGAAAAGTGCAGTACGTATCGGAGACGCCGCTCTCACCACCCGTGGGTAGATTGTTGCGGTCGAAGTGCACGTAGCCGGGCACGAACAGGTCAAGGCGACCATCGCCGTCAAAGTCGCCCCACGTGGCGCCTGCCGACCAATTGCCCAACTGCACGCCCGCCTTCTCTGCTACATCGGTGAAGGTGCCGTCATGGTTGTTGTGGAAAAGCCGGTTCTTGCCCCAGTTCGATACAAAAATGTCCGGCCAGCCGTCGTTGTCGTAGTCGGCAATGGCAACGCCAAATCCCCAGCGATCGTTGGTGACGCCGGCCTTGGCCGCGACGTCCGTAAAGGTCCCGTCATGATTGTTGTGGAAGAGCGCAGCATGTGGCGGCGTCTCTTTGCCGTCTATTGCGTCAAAGGTCGAGCCATTCACCACGTAGATGTCGAGCCAGCCATCGTTGTCGTAGTCAATCAAACCCACGCCTGAGCCATCGGTCTCGATGATGTACTTCTTGTCCTTCGTACCCATCTTGTGGGTCCAGTGGGTCAGGCCGGCCTTTTCAGACACATCCTCAAACACCACCGGGCCACTCGCAACAAATCCGCCTGCGGTGATCGGCCGGCGATGCTCGTCGAGTTGCACCGGGTGGGGTGGTCCGGTATTGACCCCGCCTGCGGGCTCCGGCTGCACGCCCTCGGCGGGCTTGTCCGTTTGCTGCGGTTGGGGAAGTGCCTGTGGAGCCGTGACTTGGGCGGATGCAGACAACATTCCACCGATAGCCAGCAGCCCTGGGAATATGGCCGCGCGAAGTGCACAAAGCATGGCAGTAAGTATATCGACCGTGATGCCGGCGAGTATCGATCAAAAGGTGGAGAACCCCGCCGCAAAGACAACAATTCAGGCTCGGTTATTCGTTTCCGAGTTTGTAGGGGATGCCGAACCGGCCGATCTGAATCAGGCCTTTGTCGTCCGGCGGCCAGATGTGCAGGCTTTCCACCCTGGTCGATCCAACGATCCGGTGCGCGTCCGTATTGCCCACCAGCGTCCCCGTCGCCGCGTCGTGAAAATGCACGTTAAGCGTATCTCCATCCTCTGCGCGCTTCCATCCGAATGCATACGTCCCCGGCTTCAGCGCAACTCCGCCGATCCGCACCGGCACCTGAACAACCAGGTAATGCGAATACTTTCCTTCCACGGAGTATCCGGCCGTAAGCAGCACAACGCCGGCTATGTAGCGCCCCCGCCCGTTCACAATCCCCGAGGCGGTACGCATCTCCGTCTCGACGTGCTCGTTCTCAACCTGGGCCCGCGACGGCAACACCGAGGCCAGTTCCTTCTCCGTTGCCTGCCGCCATGCCGCCTTTTGCGCCGGCAGGTGCGCTGACACAGCCAGCAACAACACTCCGCAAGCAAAGGCCCATCCTGCAATTCTCGTATTCATCATTTCGGCTTTCTCAGGGACTCCCATGGCACAATGCCTCGCCGGATTGCTGCCGTCGCCGCCTGTGTCCGGTCAGTCACGCCCAGCTTGCTCAGCAGGCTATTGATGTGGGTTTTCACCGTTGCTTCTGAGATTGCAAGTTCGGTTGCGATCTCCTTGTTGCTCTTGCCATTCACAATCTGCTCCAGCACATCGGCCTCGCGCGGAGTCAGATCTTCGGTGCCCATGCGTTCCGCCAGCTTCTCGGCAATGGCAGGTGGAATGTGCGCCCTGCCTGCATGAACCTCGCGAATGGTGGCAATCAGTTCCTCGGTTGTCATCCCCTTCAGCAAATACCCCTTTGCACCGGCCTTCAGTGCCCGATAGATATCCTCATCACCATCGTAAGTCGTCAATACAATCAACCGCGCATGCGGAGCTTCCATGCGGATGCGCTGGATTACTTCCACGCCGCTCAGCTTCGGCAGCCGCAGGTCGACCAGGGTAATATCCGGCCTGCTCTTGCGATACTCCGCGATGGCTTCCACACCGTCGGCGGCCTCGCCCACCACCTCCAGGCCCTCCACCACATTGAGCAGTGCCACCAATCCCTGGCGCACCACGTTGTGGTCTTCGACAATCAACACACGAATCGTTTCCTTCTTCACCTGGGCTCTCCTGTCTGCTCCCGCATCGATTCCGGCGCCGGGGCTCGCAGCCGCACCGTCGTTCCCTCACCTGGTACGCTGCTTACCTCCAGCGTTCCGCCGATGGCCGCCGCGCGTTCCCTCATTCCGGCCAGCCCGAAGTGTCCCAGCACCAACGCCGCCTCATGATCCGGGGCGCCGCCAATCCCATCGTCGCGTATCTCCAACTCGATCTCGGACGGCCGATACTCCAGCCGTACCGACATCTCCCTGGCGCCGGAGTGCTTCTTCACATTATGAATGGCTTCCTGGGCGATGCGGAGTAATTCGCGCTCCGTCTCGGCCGGCAGCGGACGAAACGCGCCGAAGACGCTGAGCCTCGGTCGGAGCCCGTCATCCTCTGCGGCGTCCACCATGCGACGCAACTTTACCGGAAGCGTGTTCTCGCCGGAGTCCTGTGTGCGCAGTGCCCATATCGATTGCCTTGCGTCGGCCAGTCCCTCGCGCACGTACTCGCGCGTGCGATCCAGATGCTTTCCCAGAACATCCACCTTGTTTTGTTGCAGCAGTTCCGACAGCACCTCCAACTGTACTGAGATGCCCACATAACCCTGAGCCAGAGTGTCGTGAATCTCGCGCGCAATTCGGCTGCGCTCTCCCAGCACCGCCCGAAACTCGCGCTCGGCCATGCGGAGCCGCTGCCTCATCAGGAACACCACAGATCCTGCAGCAGCCAACAACAGCAGCAGGTCGAACCAGATGGTCTGATAGAAGTGCGGCCTCAATTCAAAGGGGAAAGCCGCGCCCTCCGTATTCCACACTCCGTCGTTGTTTGCTGCCTGCACCCTGAAGGTGTAATGCCCCGGTGGAATGTTTGTGTAATAAGCGGTTCTGCGCGCTCCAGCTTCGGTCCATTCACGATCGAAGCCCTCCAGCTTGTAGCGGTAACGCACCTTCAGCGGCACGGTAAAGCTCAATCCCGCATAATCAATCTCGAAGTGCACATGCCCGGCCTGGATTTTCAGAGCGGAGTCCGCCCCGCGCAGCGGCTGATCCACGTCGTCCACCGCGAATCGCGCCACAACAACTGGCGGCGGCGCCGCGTTGTACGGAAAGTGCGCCGGGTCTACCTCCACCAGCCCTTTGGACGTGGCAAACCAAAGCAGCCCGTCTTTCGATCGAGTCGCCGAGGGGTGACTGTTGGTGGCCGTGTCCCGGCTGCGCAGTCCATCGGCGGTACCGAACGAAACCAGGCGCGAAGAACCGGCGGCCGCGCTCGGATTTCCCTTTGCATCGCAGTCGCAACGCGCAATTCCATCTTCGGTGGCAAACCAGAGGTGCCCCTGTGCATCGTCCAGAATTGCGTTGATCGTAGTTTGTTCCAGGCTGTTTTGTGTCGCTGAAAATTTCCGGCCATCCCAGAGATTCCAGCCGTGGTCCTGCGTGCCAACCAGCAGCGTCCCATCGCTGCGAGGTAAGAGCGCGGTCAACACATTGCTCGAAAGCCCGTTCGCTGTCGTGAAGTTGGAAATGCTTCCGGAGTGAAGCCGCGATAGTCCCGCGAAGGTCGCTACCCACAGGTCGCCGTGTGCATCGCGTGCCACCGCGCCCACCAGGTCGCTGCCCAGGCCGTTCTTTTGCGTCAGGATTTCGATGTGCGCAAGAGATTGCGCCTGACCCGAAGCTCCTGTCTCATGGCTCCAGTTCGCAAGCCCGCGCCGGGTTCCTATCCAGAGCGAGCCATCCGCGTCCACCAGAAGCGATCGAATAAAGTCGTCGGGCAGTCCATCCGCCGAGGTAAAGGAGTCAATCCTGCCGCTATGGATCCGGTTGAGTCCATCCGGCGTGCCTACCCACAGATCGCCATTCGGAGCCGCAGCCAGCGACAAAATCAAATCGCTCATCAATCCGTCGCGTACGGAATAAGTCCGCACCGACCCTGGCCCCGCTCCTTTGCCCATTCCGCCAGGGCTCCTGCGCAGCGCATTCAGGCCGGCGCCCTGGGTTCCCACCCATAGTGTCCCCGCGCTGTCCTCCACAACCGCTGTCGTCGCATCGGATGAAAGCCCATCCCGCGCACCAACGATCCGGAACCGCTGATCGCGCAAAATGTGGAGCCCACCGGTCTCCGTCCCTGCCCAAAGATTGCCCTCACGGTCTTCCATCAGCGCCAGAACCGATGCCCTGGCCAGCGGATCGGTCTCCGGCAGCATCTGCACCTTGCCCCCGGCCAACCGTGCGAGTCCATTATTTGAGCCGATCCACAAGCTACCCTCGCGGTCGGCCAGCAGCGCCTGAATCCGGCCTCCCGGCAACTCACTCCCCGCGCGAAACCTTTGCACCACGCGCCCACCGCGCTCTACAACAAGTTCGCTCTTGCTGGCGAACGCTGTCTCCTCGCTGTTCAGCACTGCACCAAACTCGATGCCGTCTGCCGGCAATCCGGCCTGCTCCGCGTTTTTTCTCCAGGAACCACCAAGGTGCGCGGCCACTCCTTGCGGAGATTCCACCCAGAATCCAGTACTGCCGTTCCCCGTCACAGCGGTAATCGCGGAGCCGGAGCGCCAGTCTCCCGCCGCGACAAACTTGTCTCCGTTCAACCGCGCCAGCCCCTGGTCCGTGTAAACCCAGATCTGCCCGGAGCTATCCGTTGTCAGTGCCCGAATGCCGTTTCCCGGAAGCCCGTCGCGCGTGGAATACACGGTGACGGCCGCATCCTTCCAGCGCGCCAACCCTTCACTGGTTCCAATCCACAACGCACCGTCTGGAGTCTCCAGCAGGCAGCCAATATCGTTGCCCGGTAGTGCCGGATTCGAATTGCGGTCGAAGACCTGAAATCCAATGCCGTCGAAGCGCACCAGTCCAGCCTCCGTCCCCAGCCATACAAACCCCTGCCGCGTCTGAATCACCGCCGTCACCGTGTTCTGCGGCAATCCGTTCTCCATCATCCACGTCTGGCGGCCATAGTTCCCTATCGCCGTTGAAGGCTCAAGTGCCAGCGTGGCGGGCGGCTGGCTCAACAGGAACCCGGCCCCAAAGGCGGACAAGATGACCGTCCGCACGAAGGAAGAACCTCTCAACGAACGCGTAATGCCCTGGCCGCATGGCGGTTGATGTGCGGAGACATCAAGCGTTGGCGCCGGCTGAACGGTCCAAGCTGAGGCAGGCTTCGAGTTGGCACGAACTGGGGGCATGGAAGAGTCTGGTCTACCCCTCAAACACGTACAATCTGTGCGGGGAATTACACGCCCTCTACCATAATTCAACGGACTTACGTTCTGCACAGCGACGGCCGGAACTCAAAGGCAAACAACGTGCAGCCTCAATCAGCATGCCGCCGCCAGGCGCTTCCAGCCCGGCGCCAACCATTGAGCCGTACACATACCTCTCCTTCAGCCCGCCTGCGAGAACCGACCCTGGTTTCCGTCGTTTCCACGATCGAAAGGGTCGACCAAAAGCCAATGTGCAGGATGATTCGATATACTCCGTTACGCAGCAGATACAAAGCGAGGAGACTTCACGATGCGCAATCACTTTACTCTCAAGTTGGCGGTGGCCGGCATTCTGGCCGCGGCCGCGATGCTTACACCCGGATCGATTTTGGCGCAAAGCTCTGGAAAAGTGCTCAAGCCGGCGGATATGGGGAAATTGCTGCCTGCCAGCGTGTTCTATCGCGGACAATCGGCAACGACGCAGTTGCGCAACTCCGGAGGCGTCAAGTTTGACGACGGGTTCTTTGTGCTTGCCTCTCTGGTCGATACCAGCGGTTACTCAACCGGCGTCGCGGCCAAGTACCAGGCCTACTTCATCGCCGAGGTCCCAATCAAAATCGGCAGGCAAAACCTTCCTGCAGGCGTCTACGGCGTGGGCTTCGTTGCAGACAACAAATTCCTGGTGACCGACGTCGGCGCGCATGACGTGCTAACTGTCGATTCCGCCTCCGACGCGGCACTCAAGCGTCCCGTGCCCCTTCAGGTCCTCTCCGACCCGGCTGGCGGTTACCGGCTCTACGCCGGACGCAAATACGTGGTCTTTAGTCGGTAGCTTCTTAAGTCGTAACCTGGGCAGGACTTCCTGTGGGGTCCTCCATCGTGAAAACCGGGCGGCCGCCCTTCGCACAGGCGGCCATCCGGTTGTTCTGCAAGGTCGCGACTCAGAGTCTGCTCCTCTGCACCGGCGGCTCCGCTAAACCAGACGACGCGACAGCACACGGTTTGCCGCCACACAGCGCGCCCTTGATACCTCGAGAAGCGGGGCAAAGGACAAGCAAAGACTGGATTCATCAAGTGACTGTGTCGCAATCGGCTCCGACTCGCCTGACCAAAATCCGTGAGTTTTCGGCAGAGGTGCGTAAGTCAGAAGCAGTTGCCTTGGGCGACCCAGTAATGCCAGTCTTCGATGGCCGGGTGGTTGATTCATCCACGCCGATAGCCTTTAACTGAGAGAGTGGCACGGCGATATTTCGATTGTTCCAGCGGGTCATCACGAGCATGTCAGTCGAGCAGCTATCTTCAGGCGCCATCTTTCTGACTGCAAAGATCCTCGACAAACCTGTCGAAGCCCTCCGCATCCAGAATCGCGTTGAGACGCTCATAAAATGGATGACCCGGAGCGGTGGCCAACTCCGTGTGCGCCACCCACAAATCCTCTTGCCGCTCTCGATGCTGCCGC
>DASRLI010000448.1:0-3201 GCA_035648535.1 Occallatibacter sp.
CACTCCAGGTCATCGAATCCCGAAAGCATCGCAAACGAGCCACATCTAATTCAAATCGTGGACACCCTGAGATCGCTGTAAACTACACTGGAAAATAGGCTTGACGGCAAGAGATTTAAATTAAACCGGACAGCAGTGATGTAGAAACTAGAATTAGCTATGTCTGCGAAAGCCGGCTTTCTTAAGCGAAATCATGGATTTGGAGCCCAGCAGTGAGTCGTATCAGTGAATTCGAGCCACGCCGGCGCAAAGTTGACGACCGGGAAGAAGGCAGGTACGGCAGCAGGTCGCGCCGCTCCTGGCCCACTTCTGCGTGGCTTGTTGCGGGCACAATGATCGCCTTGAATCTGGCTTTGGGCGCTTTCGTGGTGAAAAATGAGCTAAATCGCGGCACGTTCCGAGGCGAACAACACGGGCCCGTTGGGGTAGCGCCGTCGCTTAAGCCGGCTTCACCCGCACCGGCTGCGCCCATAGTTGAGGCGCCAAAGGTCGAACAGCAGGCCGATGCCCAGACATCGCAAAGTCCGCTGCCAGATCAGAGTTCGAAGCCGGACGCTGTTTCCGCCCCTGCGGCCAAAACCGCGGATCGAAATGCGAGGCTTGAGAATACGAGGGTTGAGAATCGCGAGTCTCCTCGTCTCCCGTTGAAGGCCGTTGCGGCATCCACCAGACCGGTGAATGCTTCTGTGGCCGGGACTGGTAAAACCGCAGCAGGGTCTGGTAAATGGACCGCAATCCGGCGGAATTCGCCAGGGAAGCCTTACCCTTCGGAGCCCTACCCGCAGGCCCGCTTTGCCGCTCCGCAGAGCTACCCGAGCCAGGCTCCCGCGCCGGTTTACCCTGCTGTTCATACCCCGGCACCCTCTTCGACCTCTGGCGCTGGCGACAATTCATCTGCGCTGGTCGCATCGGTTCGTACCCCGGCAGTGGGCGCGCCGAGTCCCACAGATCCTTCGCGGAAAGTCACGCCCCCGGCTGCCACCGGACCCGCAGCAAAAAAAGCCCAGCCCGCGCTCGATATGAAGGCTGACCAATCCCAGAAGCAGCCAATTCGAGTGGCATCTGTTGGTCTTCCCAGGATGGACAAGGGATTGGTGGTTCCCAAAACGCCAGTGGGCACGCCTTCGCCCGTAATTGAGGTAGTGCGCCGGCCGCAGGGGCCGAAAGTCGAGGTTGAGAATTGCGGTGGAGACGTCGTGATTCCCTGTCCCACGCTGCATAAACGGCCCTTGGGCGGTACGCCTGAAGGTGATCGCTGGTGATCAGCGCTGATGCTTCAAGCGACTGAATCTACGCCGTCTGCAGTTCCAGCACAATTGCCGCGCCTTGCGGCTCCAGGTTCACCGCCGACGCCCGCCCATTGTGATCGCGCAGGATTGTCGCGCACAGGCTTAAGCCCAAGCCGCCCGTCTCTCCGCAAACCTGGCCCGGCGTGAACGGATCGAAGGCGCGCTCCGGGTTTGCAAACCCCACACCCGAATGGGCCACCATGATCTGCACAAGTTGTCCTTCGCTTGTCGCTTCCAGACGGATGGTCCTCGATTGATCTGTCGCACTGCCGGAACCGTGGCCCTCTACCGCCGCGATTGAGTACTGCAGGCAATGCAGAACCGCCTGCCGCAGCTGGTGCGAGCTGCAAAGAACCCGTGGCAGCCCGGGCGCAATATTCATGCGGAACTCAATGGAGCGCTGCAGAAAGTCGTTCCGGTAAAGCTGTCCCATGTCGGCAAGCATTTCGCTGACTGAAACTGCCGCCAGCTGATCGGTCTGCGGCCGCGAGATGCGCGAAAGGCTTTCGAGCGTCGACCGCATCCGCCGCGACTCCGACAGAATTGACTCCACGCCTTTTCGTTCCGGGGCACCCGGCGCTACCGTTTCTTCCAGCAGTGACGCATAGCCCAGAATGACGGTCAAAGGATTGTTCAGGTGGTGCGCAACGTTGGCAGCCAATTGGCCCAGGCCGGAGAACTTCTCTGAGTCGATCAGCTTTTCAAACATCATGGTTTGGCTTCGAGTAGCCTGTAGCCGCGACGCGAGCATTTCAATTGGCAGCAGATCGTCGGCGCGCATGTCATTTTGCGCCACGGCACGGTAATCCACTTCAATGGGCCGCAGACCTGCCAATAGCATTACGCCTTCGGTATTCGAGCGCCCCCGCAGCGGCACAGCCAGGGCGCTGGTAAATCCAAGCCGCTTTAGATCGTCGCCCGGGGCCAGCCATGGTGTCAGATCCAGCATCAGTGTTTTGCTTTGTTCCACCGCCGGAGCTACAGATCCCGGCTCCAGGAAACCCAACGGGCTGATCCTTGACCCCACTTCGTTTAACGCCATTGCCGTGGCATCGTCAAATCCGGCCGAACCGGCCAGTCTGAAGCGCCCGCTGTTCTCCAGCAGTAATGCCGCTTGTCTGAACCGGCTATGCTCGCGCACCAGTTCGCAAATCTCATCGCCCAGCCGGTCAAAATCTTCCACGCGCCGCCGCGCCAGGATGGGAGCCGTATAAGCCTCCATCTCCCGCCTTGCTCTGCGTTCACGCTCTTGCGCCAGCTTGTTGA
Source organism: Occallatibacter sp. (assembly GCA_035648535.1). Classification (GTDB taxonomy): domain Bacteria; phylum Acidobacteriota; class Terriglobia; order Terriglobales; family Acidobacteriaceae; genus Telmatobacter. Next base: position 2,556 of record DASRLI010000448.1, read on the forward strand.
TGTCCAGCTGGTCTTCCAGCGTCAGCATGATCATGCCGATAGCCGCCACCACGCGGCCCATCACGATCACGTGAATCAAGTCGAGATTCAGGACTGGCTTCAGACCAATCGCGGGGAAAATCTGCAGGGCGGTCAGCGACCAGACGGCAAATCCCGCCGAGCTCAGAACCACTCCGGGCGTTAACCGCCGAAACACAAACACCAGCAACTGCGCTGTCATCAGCAGGTTGGCGCACTGCACCGCAATCAGCGCCCACGTCATGCCTGCAACAAAGTATGTCCAAAGCACAAAGCTGCCCAGAGCGGCGCAATACGAAATCCCGATCCACTGCGGAAGCTTGCTTTTGGCCGCTCCCCAAAGCAGCGCTACAAACATGGCCACCGCGCCCAGCGCCGGAACAACAAACACCAACGGTCCTGCAGGCGTCACGCCATGAAACACGCCGTAAACCAGCACAGAGGCTATCACTGCTGGAAGCGCATAGGGGATTACAAACAGAATCCGCAATTGGCCCAGCCGGAAGCGCCCCGGCGACAGCGACGCCAGAAACAGCGCCGTGCTCACTTGGATAGCAGCTTGCCCGGTCGCCATCATCCACGGATGTGCATCGCTTGCCGCCGACGGCCCTTCAAAGTGGACCAGCAC
>DASRLI010000449.1:0-3170 GCA_035648535.1 Occallatibacter sp.
AGCGATTTCGTTCGCAGACCGAGGCGCAGGCGCGAATCCCGAAGAGCTGACCTCAGGGACTCCCGACTCCACGAAAACTTCAAGGTTTGTGTCGGGATTTGTGCGGGGGATGTGTTCAGGGACGGCAGCCTGCGCTTCCGATTCCCCAAGGCAGTCGGCGATGACTTCCGTCATGCGCAGGAAGGTGCGGTCTTCAACGCCCTTTGTTGCGGAGACGACAATCTGGGCATCGTGCATAAAAGGGCGGAGACGGGCGAATGTTGGGCGCAGAAACTCGGAGGGGATGACGGAGACGACGATTTCGGCGTCGGCGACGGCCGAGTCGTCGGCGGTGACCTGGATGGAAGAGGGCAAAGGAAAGCCGGGCAGGAAGAGAATGTTTTCGCCCGCGGCGGCAATCTGGCGGGCTTCGTCAATGGTGTGCGACCAGAGGGTGATCTGGTGGCCGCCATGGCGGTGGAGGGAGAGAGCGATGGCGGTTCCCCACGCTCCGGAACCCAATACGGCGATACGGCTCATGCGGTTTTCCTGGCTCCAAAGCGGGATTCTGTGCCGCCGAGCAGGCGGCGGACGTTCTGATGATGTTTGATGATGATGAGCAGCGCAACGGCGCATTGGACCGCAATATAAAAAGGCGGGCGCGCGCCAATGACCATGAACCAGGCAAAAACCGGGAAGCAGGCCGCTGCAAGGATGGAGGCCAGTGAGACATAGCGGCTGAGGAACAAGACGATGAAGAACACGGAGATGGCGGAGAGCGCAGCCCAGGGTGCGGCAACCAGGAAGACGCCGAAACCGGTGGCCACGCCCTTTCCTCCACGAAAATGGAGCCAGATGGGGAACATGTGGCCGAGGACCGCGCATATGGCGGCGAGGGCCTGGGCAGAACGCAAGGGAGTGGTGGGCATCAGGAGCGCGCCGAGAAATCCCCCGAGCCAGACAGCGGAGCAGCCTTTGAGCACATCAAGCAGAAAAGTGGCTGCGCCGAGGCCTTTGCCGCCGGAGCGGAGGACGTTGGTGGCGCCGATATTGCCGCTGCCGACCGAGCGGATGTCCTCATTGCGGAAGATGCGGACCAGCAGGTATCCGGTAGGGATGGACCCGAGCAGGTATGCGGCGACTGCGATGAGAATGATGGCGAGGAGCATGACGATTGAGAGTTTAGCAGGTGGAGGCGGGGAGCAGGGATAGGGACCGGCTGCGGAGTCTCAGGAAGTTGCTCCGCTTCAAGGGAGCGCGCGGGCAGCGGCCGGCTTTGCGCCGGCCTGGTGATGATTATTGCTGCTTGATGGCAATTCTGGCGGAGCGCACCTCTGAGGCCAGTACCTGCAGAACCAGGAGCAACAGGGGCAGCTCGGATTTCATCAGGGCGTTAAAGTCGTTTCGGGCAATGAAACCGACCCGAGCGCCACGGCGGGCCAGGGCGGTAAGTGAATAGGGCTGGTTGCCGATGAGGCCCGGAAGGCCGAGCAGGGAACCAGCGGTTGCCTGCATGGACATGATGAGTTCGCCGCCCGCGCCGGTCATGGAGAGAGTCGCTTCACCATTGAGGAGGATAAAGAGGCCGATTGGAGGGTCTCCCTGGCGGAAGAGAATGCGGTCCTCGTCGCAAGGTATGGGGGTAGCGCGAACCTCCAGTGCTTGAACGAGTTCGGGGGCAGCAATGAATGCAGCTGGATCGAGTTGCATGTGCGGGGCTCTCTCTGGAGACTGAACCGGATATATACCTTGGAGGGACATTGGCTTCATAGTTTCATTCATTAACCCTGAAGTTTTGTGATGTACATCACGTATTTAGGGTTAACTGCCGGCGCTTTGAAAATGCAAGGGTTAAGGGCGAGGATTGCACGCATGGTGGAATCTGTCCGGTGAAAAGTGTGCAATATTGCTCACTTTTTCTGCTGGCGATTCAACTCAGCCTGGAATGCGCGCTCGCGGTCGGCGATCCAGACCTTGTAGCCGGATGGATCGATGAAGGCGTTGCTGTCTCCGGCCTTGAAACGGGAATACTTGGCGGCGAGCCCGAAGTAGGCTCCATGCGCGCCGAGGAAAATGTCGCAGGGCAGGGAGTTGAGCACCTGAAAACTGCCCTTGTACTCCTCTGCAATGCGGGGATAGGCCTTGTTGCCTACGAGTTTGTAGCCGGCGTTCACGTTGGGGCTGCCGACGATGACCACGTGGAGAGTGCGACCGGCTTCGGTTTCGTCCATTGTCCAGGTGGTGGTTCCCTTGGTGTGGCCTGGGGTGAGGTGGGCGGTGAGGACGGAGCCGCCAAGGCTGACGGTGTCGCCGTCGTGGAGGACACGATCGACATGTGTGGGAGGAAAGTGCATGGCGGGATCTGCGCCGTAGTTGAAGTCCGTTTTGCCGCCGGACTCGACTACGGAGACATCGGCGTCCATGACGTAATACCTGGCGCCGGTGAGTTGCTTAATGCGCGCACTTCCGGCGCAGTGATCGTAGTGGGCGTGACTGATGAGGAGGATTTTGATGTCGCTGAATTTGAAGCCGAGTGACTCGACGCTTTTGCGGATCAGCGGGACCGAGGCTTCAAGGCTGCTGTTGATGAGGATGTCGCCCTGCGGCGTGACGATGAGATAGGAGGCGAGGTCTTCGCTGCCTACGTAATAGAGGTTACCGGCGATGCGGAAGGGCGGAGCAGGATTGGTCCACGCGGGATTCGGCGCGGCGGCGATGTGGATTGACGCGGAGAGGAGGATGGCGATGCTGAAGAATCTGCGAAGATTCAATGGCCCTCCGCTGCTGCGATTTGATTTTTGACGATTTCGATGGTGCGTTCGAGGTGGACGCCGCGCGAGCCCTTCACAAGCACGACGTCGCCGGGGGTCAGATTATGGAGGAGCCAGCGGCCGGCGGCTTCGGCGTCGGGCAGGAAAAGCGAGGCGACGCCGCCCGCGCAGGCGGTGGTGGCCAGGTGCTTGGCGTTGCCCTGGACGCCGACGACGAGGTCGAGCCTGGACTCGGCGGCGGTGAGGCCACAGGCGATGTGGAGATCGGGGCCATGCTCGCCTTGTTCGAGCATCTCGCCGGCCACCAGGATGCGGCGAAGTGCGGGGCGGGCAGCAAGGGTGCGAATCATGGAGCGCAGCGCTTCGGGGTTGGAGTTGTAGCTGTCGTTGAGAATGGTGGCGCCGGCGATTTCGATGATC
>DASRLI010000450.1:0-13492 GCA_035648535.1 Occallatibacter sp.
CACACCCACTGAGGTCAAGGCCGCGATAAAGTACAACCTTTGCCGTTGTACAGGCTACCTGAAGATCGAGCGCGCAATTCAATTGGCCGCGAAGGCACTTCGTAACGAAGACACCGCAGAGACGGAAGATTGCTCTGCCAAAGTGGGTGCGCGGACGGTCAGGGCGGATGCCGCCGAGAAACTCCTTGGGACCGGCGAGTTCGTTGACGACATGCAAGTCCCGGGCATGCTGCATGGCGCCGTGCTGCGATCGAAATATCCGCGAGCGCTCGTAAAGAAGATCGATATCACCGCAGCGCAGTCCTACCCAGGTGTCGAAGCTGTGCTTACGGCAAAGGACGTTCCTGGCGAACGTTTGCTGGGACACATCGTCCACGACTGGCCGGTGATGATTGCCGAAGGCGAGGAAACTCGTTACGTCGGAGATGCACTGGTGGTGCTGGCCGCGACAACGAAAGAGGCGGCTCGACGGGCTCTCGATTCGATTCGCGTCGAGTATGAGGAGCTTGCCCCGCTGTTATCGCCGCAGGCGGCACTTGCAGAGGGCGCGCCTCTCATTCATCCCAAAGGCAACCTCCTTTCGCAAACCATCATGAAGCGCGGCGACGTTGACAAGGCTATCGCCGATGCAAAATATGTCGTCACCGAGCGCTACTCAACGCCGCGCCAGGAACATGCATTTCTCGAGGCGGAGAGTGCGCTCGCCATTCCCACGCAGCCAGGCGAGCTTACTGTCTACACCGCCGGTCAGAGCGTATACGACGATCGTCAAGGCATTGTTGAAATGCTCGGCGCGCCGGATGAAAAGGTTCGCGTAATCAGCAAATTTGTGGGCGGAGGATTCGGCGGAAAAGAAGATCTCTCCGTGCAGCATCACGCCGCATTGCTGGCCTGGCACAGTGGGAAGCCGGTAAAGCTGACGCTAAGCCGCGAAGAAAGCTTCCGCGTCCACCCCAAGCGCCACCCCATGGAGATGGAGTACACCACGGCCTGCGATGAGAATGGAAAAATCACCGCAGTCAGAGCGCGCATCGTGGCTGACACGGGCGCATACGCTTCGCTGGGCGGTCCGGTCCTGCAGCGCGCCTGCACCCATGGCGCGGGGCCTTATCAGATTGACAACGTCGATATCGTGGGGCGCTCAGTCTACACCAACAACATTCCTTCCGGCGCATTCCGCGGCTTTGGAGTGACGCAGACCTGCTTCGCAATGGAGAGCAATCTGAACCGGCTTGCCAAATTGGTCGGAATCTCTCCGTGGGAGATCCGCTATCGAAATGCCATCGAGCCAGGCGGAGTGCTTTCGAACGGCCAGATTGCCGATGAAGGAACAGCGCTGAAGGAGACGTTGCTTGCCGTGAAGGATGTTATCGACGCGCATCCTGACGCCGGTGTCGCCTGCTCATTCAAGAACAGCGGCAAGGGTGTCGGCGTGCGCGATGTTGGACGCGTGAAGCTGAAGGTGCATGACGGGGGCGTCATCATCATGACCAGCGCAGCCTGCATGGGGCAGGGAATCGCCACTGTGTTGGTTCAGATGGTGGCTCAGTCTGCCGGGATTCCGAAGTCTGTGATCAGCGTGCACGCGCCAGACACGAAGGTGACTCCCGACAGCGGCACCAGCACGGCATCGCGGCAGACAGTCATTACAGGCGAAGCAGCGCGCAGAGCGGGAGAAGCACTCAGAACCGATCTAACCAGTCACTCACTCGCCGAACTGGAAGGCAATGAGTATTTCCGCGAGTACGATTGTGTTACCGACCCGATGACGTCGGACAAGCCAAACCGTTTCAGCCACGTTGCCTATGGGTACGCGACGCAGGTCGTCCTTCTTGACGATGCGGGAAGAGTGCAGAAGGTCGTTGCCGCGCACGATGTTGGCAAGGCCATCAATATGAATGGCGTCGAGGGGCAGATTGAAGGCGGCGTTGTGATGGGATTGGGCTATGCGCTGACTGAGCAGTTTACCGTCCGCAACGGCGCGCCGGCTGTCACGCTGGGCACGCTCGGCCTGTTTCGGTCCACGCAGGTTCCGGAGATCGACTGCCGCATCATTGAGAAGAATCCCGCGACGCTTGCCTATGGGGCAAAGGGAGTTGGTGAAATCGTAATGGTCACCACCGCGCCTGCCGTTGCCTGCGCGTATTTCCAGCGGGATGGAAAGCTGCGCAACAGTCTTCCGCTTGAAGGAACTCCATATAGCCGTCGCGAACGCAGCCGAGCAATATTGGTGAATGAAGAAGGAGCATCGAAGTGACGTTGACATCGGAACAAAGCGAATTAGTGGTTGCCTTGTGTCAGTCACTGGTTCAAAGGCAAAGCTATTCCGGGCACGAGAATGCAGTCGTTGAGCGCATGAAGCAGGTGTTCAAGGAGTTGAAGTTCGACGAGGTGCTCACAGACGAATACGGCAATGTGTTGGGGCGAATCAAAGGCAATCGTCCGGGTAAAGTTCTGCTGCTCGACGGACACATCGACACCGTACCGGTTCCGGATGAATCCAAGTGGACGCACAACCCCTTCGGCGGCGAAGTGGAAAATGGCAAGATTTACGGGCGAGGCACTTCGGACATGAAAGGCGCGGTCAGTGCGATGATTGTCGCGTCCGCGTTCTTCGCCGAAGACACACGAAAAGACTTTGCAGGAGATATCTACGTCTCAGGAGTTGTCCACGAGGAGTGCTTCGAGGGAATCGCCGCGAGAAAGATCAGCGAGCGCATCAAGCCTGACTACGTTGTGATCGGTGAGTCCTCTGAATTGAATTTGAAGCGCGGACAACGTGGACGCGCAGAAGTCGTCATAGAGACCTTTGGCAAACCGGCGCACTCCGCCAATCCGCGCGCGGGCATTAATGCCGTCTACAAAATGGCTGCACTGATTGGCGAGATTAGCAAACTCAAAGCGCCTCAGCATCCGATTCTCGGCGAGGGAATTCTGGAACTCACCGACATCAAGTCGTCTCCGTATCCTGGCGCATCAGTAGTGCCAGACTACTGCCGCGCGACATATGACCGACGCTTACTGGTAGGAGAGACAAAGGAGTCGGTGCTGGCGCCGCTGCAGGCACTAATTGAGCGGATGAAACGTAACGATCCCGACTTTAATGCCAATGTGCACTTCGCCAGCGACGTCCAGAAGTCCTACACCGGCGGGGAGATTCAAGGAGAAAGATTCTTCCCCGGTTGGGTGTTTGATACGGAAGATGAATTTGTGCAAGCAGCACTGGCGGGCCTGAAAAGTGCAGGATTGAATCCGGAGATTACGCAGTACTCTTTCTGCACCAACGGAAGCCACTATGCAGGCGAGGCTGGAATCAGGACGATCGGATTCGGGCCTTCTCGGGAAAACCTGGCGCACACCATCGACGAATACATCGAGATCGATCAACTGCTGAGAGCCGTTGAGGGCTACTACGGAATCCTCGGGTCCGTTCTCAGGAAAGGTTGAACGAATGCGGACTCTCATCCAGAATGGCTGGATCGTTGACGGCAGCCGGCAACCTCGATACAAATCCAGCCTGGTGATCGGCGATGAACTTATCGCCGACATAGGCACAGACATGCACGGCGCTGGATTCGATCGGGTCATCGATGCCGAAGGCATGATCGTGGCTCCGGGCTTTATTGATACGCACAGCCACTCCGATCTTGAGGTGATGGTCAATCCCTACATCGAAGCCAAGATTCGCCAGGGCGTAACAACTGAATTGCTCGGCCAGGACGGAATCTCAATGGCGCCCCTACCTAAGCGATACATTTCGCCGTGGCGCAAAAACCTTGCCGGACTCGACGGGGACAGCGACCAACTGGGGTGGGATTACGAGACCACCGACGGCTACCTGAATGCGCTTGAACAGAAAGGTGTCGGCCTCAACGAAAGCTACCTCGTTCCACATGGAAATGTCCGCATGGAGGCCATGGGGCTCGACAACCGCAAGTCTTCGCCGGAAGAACTCGATCAGATGCGGCAGATTGTGCGTCGCGAGATGCAGGCCGGAGCGTTCGGACTCTCAACCGGCCTGATCTATATGCCCTGCGCCTACGCAGACACTTCGGAACTGATCGAGTTATGCAAGGTTGTTGCGGAGTTCGATGGCGCCTTCGTTGTCCATCAACGGAGCGAAGCGGACACGATTCTGACCTCAATGGAAGAGGTTATCGAGATCGGGCGAAGGTCCGGAGTGAAGATTCATCTCTCGCATTTCAAGATCTGCGGCCGCAAGAACTGGGACTTCATCGACAGTATGCTTGGTTTGCTCGACATGGCGGCGGCAGAGGGAATACGCACATCGTTCGACCAATATCCATACGTCGCCGGAAGCACCATGCTGGGCGCGATCCTGCCTCCGTGGGCGCACGATGGAGGCACGGACAAGTTATTGGAGCGTCTGCAAAGCTCAGACGCGCGAGCGCGCATGATCCACGATATCGCCCGCGGAATCCCGGGCTGGGATAATTTTGTAGACTTCGCCGGACTTGACCAGATCTTCGTGACCAGTGTGAAGACGGCAACCAATCAGGGCCTGGTTGGAAAAAGCCTCGAAGAGATCGGCGAGATTCGCGGAGAGCATCCACTCGATGCTGCGTTCGATCTGCTCCTCGCGGAGCAGAACGCAGTCGGCATGGTTGATTTCTACGGTAAGGAAGAGCACGTTGCCCGATTCCTGACCAGGCCTGAACAAAACGTCTGCACAGATGGCCTGCTGGGCGGGAGACCTCATCCGCGCGTCTTCGGATCGTTTCCACGCGTGTTGGGAAAATACGTGCGCGAAGAAAAGGCACTCACGCTTGAAGATGCAATCAGGAAGATGACCTCAAAGCCCGCCCGGGTCTTTGGCTTCGAGCGGCGCGGTGAGTTGAAGGCAGGCAATTTCGCCGACATCGTGATCTTCAATCCAGAGACAATTATCGACAAGGGGACGTTTGTCGATCCGATCCAGTTTCCTGAAGGCATCGAGCATGTCCTGGTGAATGGGCGCGTGGTGCTGAGTGGGGAACACCTCGGGCGCGAACTTGCCGGGAAAGTGTTGCGAAAATCCATCAAGCAATGAGGAAGGCGTAACCAATCCTCCGGACTAACTGGGCGGACCAATAACCGATTGCTCACTTCAATTGCGAGGAGGCACGGACAGCCAATGCTGGTTCCATTACCACTGACCGCGGGCGGCTCGACGGAGTCTTTTCCAAAAGCGCGGTAATCATCTTCGCAGTGCGTTCACCAATCTCGCCGGCTTTCTGGTCGACGCTGGACAGCGGCACGCGTAGCTTGCTGCTGTAGTGAAAGTTCCCGCTGCCGATCACAGCAATGTCCCGGGGAATGCGTAAGCCTGCCTCAAATGCCCGTTCCATTGCTCCGACGGCAACCGTGTCGTTGAAACAAAAAAGTGCGTCAGGCCGCGGTCTCAGGGCGAGCACGGCACTCATAGCCTTGTTTCCCCGCGTCTCGCCGTCGGAGTCGGCTGCATCACCCGAGGCAATTACATAGCTGTCCGGCACGGTCAGGCCATGCCGCTTTAGCGCGTCCCTGTAGCCCTCGGCCCTGCGGTTGCCCACATTGGTCGCAGGGCCGCGAATATGAGCGATGCGCTTGCAGCCCTGCGCAATCAAATGTTGTGTCGCAAGCTCCCCAATCTTGTAGTCGTTTACGCCGACGAAATTGCAGGAGAATCCAGGAAAGCTCCGATCAAGAAGAATCAAGGGGACGCCGGCCTGACCGATTTTCTTGAGATTGTCCGCGTTCTTCTGGCAGGATGCGACGACGAAGCAGTCCAGCCGATGCGCCAGCATATGCTCAATCTCGTCCTGTTCCAGCGTCGGGTCGCTCTCAGACGAAGAAACGAGAAGGAAGTAGTTCTTCTTGCGCAAGGCAGCTGCCAGTGCTTTGGCAATCTCAGAGAAGAACGGATGAATCAGGTCGGGCACCACCAGCCCAATCAAAGAACTGCGGCCTGTCACCAGACTGCGAGCCGCAAGGTTAGGGCGATAATTCAGGTGCTTCACTCGCTCAAGAATCTTTGCCTTTGTTTCTTTTGCAACATCCGGGCGATCCCGGAGCGCCTTCGATACCGTGACGATGGAAATGCCGAGTTCCTCGGCTATATCTTTGAGTCGAACGACCATAGAGAGAGTGTATACAATTCTTTCGGCCTCGAGAGGGAACCTTGCCGGCGTGAAAAATCGCAAAGAGATCGATTCATCCGAGGAGCGCAATCCGCAGATCAGATGCCCGGGCCCGATCCCCGTAATCTCCGGAAGGCAACGTCACCCTCCCCGGCCAACAATTATGCTTGGAACAAGAGAGGCTTTGTGACGGAACCAGGTCTGTACGAACAAATGTTGGCTGTGGCCCTCGAAGAGGCGCGGCTGGGGCTCAATGAGGGAGGCATTCCAATCGGAGCGGCGATTTTTACGCGTGCAGGCAAGCTTGTCAGCCGGGGTCACAACCGAAGGGTGCAGCAAGGCGATCCCAGCGTCCATGGAGAAACCGACGCCTTTCGCCGCGCAGGCCGCCAGCGCAGCTATCGTGACCTGGTCATGGTCACCACGCTCTCCCCTTGCTGGTATTGCAGCGGCCTTGTGCGGCAGTTTCGCTTTGGCACTCTGGTCGTCGGCGAGAGTCGCAACTTCGCCGGTGGAATCGAATGGCTTCGCGCCAACGGCATAGAAGTCATCGACCTCGATAGCCGCGAGTGCCGGGAACTGCTCGAAGGGTACATCGCGGCGCATCCGGAGGTTTGGAATGAAGACATCGGGGAAGAGTAGAGAAAGCAGACAAAAAGCGCGCAGCAAAAAGGAAGACGGCTCCACTCGGAGCCGTCTTCCTTTTTCGTTGAACTGCCTGAACTAGAAAGTCAGGTGCAGGGACATTTGCACCTGGCGCGGAGCGCCGATAGTGTGCGTCACGATGCCCAGACCCGACGGACACGCATAAAAACTGGAAGTCGAAGCGCTTGATGTACCGCACCCGGTAGGCAGTACCTGCGTGGGTGCGTCCGGACTGGAGTTCGGGTAAGTCGGGAAGGGGTTGTAGCCGGCGTTTTGCGTAACTTCGTTGCCTGGAACGTCGAAGCTGGTAGTGTTCGTCAGGTTGTAAACGTCGAACGTGTACTTGAGACTGTACCGCTCCTTGAAGCTGATCACCTTCACAAGCGATGCATCTGCGCGCTTCTGAAAGGCCTGGCGGAAGATGTTGCGTTGTCCGTTGGTAAAACCGGTTTCGAATGGATCTGTGCTGGGGATGGCGCCGTTCAGACCGCCTGCCGGGAGAAGCGGCAGAGTGAAGCATGCTGGATTGAGAGCAGGCTTGCCGCCGCCTGGCGTCCATGCGCCCGAAGCACCGGTCGTTGCCGACTTCGCTGTGCATCCATTCGCAAGAGGTACGATCGGATTGGTGATGCCGTCGGCGGTCGAGTAGTAGACGCTGCCTACCGCGCCCGAGAAGTCGATAACGCTGTACGGCTGGCCGCTCTGCAACACGGTGTTTCCAATCAGTGACCAACCATTAATGATGTCTCCCTCCAGCGTATTCATCCTTCCGAAGTCATGGAGTTGGAACACGTAATTAAGGTTGAAGACATGGGTGCGGTCGAAGTCGGCCGAACCGTACGCGCTGCGCAGGTTGAGAGGGTTGTTGCCGTTGTAGAAGAGTCCAAGCCCGCTCTGCTCATCGAGGGCGTGCGACCAGGTGTAAGAGGCGCCCACTTGGATGCCGTGGCTTATGCGCTTGTCAACATGTACCTGGAGCGCGTTGTAGTCGTCGATGCCTGCAGCCTTGTACGTGATTGACTCGGCCGCATAGCCAATGTACGGAACGCGGAGGTCCACGTTTCCGCCCTCGTAATTTGCCTGGTAGTCGCTGCCATCGGGCAGTTGCTTGTTGCCAACGTTATAGCCGTAGCTCCATTTCTGCGCGTAGGGCCCGCCTGCAAGTGCGGGGCTGGTGGGGGAAGCAATAATCGGCTGATTGAAGGGCAGCGGAATCACCTGGTGACGGCCCAGGTTGCCGACATAGCCAACTTCAATGGCCAGGTCGTTCCGCGGCTGCCACTGGATGTCCAGCGTGTAGTTCATGGTGTAAGGTAGCTTGTTGGCGCGGTCGTATACGCCGAGCGAGATCGGCTGGCCGCCGTCCACGATGCTGCCCGCAGTGGGCAGGAAACTCGCCAGATCAGAAGCTTTGGGATTGGTTGGCGGAGCAAGCAGTGAAGTTCCGTAGGGATTCTCGAGATTGCCTTCCGCCGCCGAGCCGCCACCGCAGGTCGGGATGTAGCCCTCGTAATAGTACAGCGATGAAGTTGGGCAACTGGAGGCATTGACGAACGGCAACTGCTGGTTGACGCCGAAGGGGCCGCCGGTGACCGTGCCGATGGCGTAGCCCGGCGAGAAGTAACTGAACAGTTCGCCTCTGTCGTAGTAGATGCCGCCACCCGTGCGGACCACCACCTTGCTGTGGAACATCTCAGGTTGCCACGCTACCCCCACGCGCGGACCGATACCCCACTGGCGGCCGGTGAGGGTTGTGTTGCTCACGCCCTTCGTGCCATTGGCGTTGTTGCCGGCGATAATCAGTCCCGGATTCACAATCGCGTCCGATGCGACGTTGTAGCTGTAGGTTTTCGCGTCGAAGTTGAAAAGTCGGCCGTACTTCTCCGTCAGCCCGCCGTCCCAGTCGTAGCGGACGCCGGCAGTCAGCGAAATCGTCGGCGTAATTTGATATTTGTCTTGGACGTACATGCCAAGCTGATTTGAACGGTAGTACCGGCTGGCATTGCCCTGCAGGAAGGAGCTGACGTAAAAGCCAGTAGCTGAACTGCCGGGAGTCACCTGGCCCTGTATCATCTGGCTGAAGTCATCCGTGGCCACAGTTCCGGTTCCCGTGCGCTTGTCGATTGTGTTCAGCTGCGTGTATGTGTAGCTTGTGCCGAAACTGACTGTATGCTTGCCGAGAAGCCAAATCGCATTTCCCGACGGAGCGATTCGGTTCTGGAACATGCCGGTATTAGGAGACTGCCCTTCAGCATTCGGACCGATATTCAGAATTGCCGAAGACTCTCCTGCGGGTTGATAGTCACCCAGCACGTTATAGACAGAGATGCCGGGGAAGTATTTCGACCCAAACATATTCATTGAACCTGTGCCCGCCGTGCCACCCGGAATGGAGCCAGGGCCAAAGGGCTGTTCATTGTCCTCCCAGTCCTTTTCGCGCAGAACACCGAGCGTCTGGGTAGTGCTGAGATTGGGCTTGATGGTCCAGGTATTGATGATAGAGGCCACCTGAGCGCCGGAATCAAGGTGCTCGGTAAATCCGGGGACGCTGGAGAACGAGTAGGGAGCCAAAGTGGGATCGTGCTGGTAAAAGTACTTCAGGCTCAGCGTGTCCTTCGAGGTAGCGTTATAGTCGAGGTCGGCTACGGCAAGGTCTCCGGTAAATCGGCCCGTGCCGGGAATGAAAGCATTGTCGATATGTGCTGCGGAGGGCGTGGTTGGATAGAGTGAATCGTTGGGGATGAGCCATTTGCCGGGCTCGCCGGGCAGTGCGGGTGAATTGAAAAGAATGCGCGCGAGCGGATCGATTTGGGCGGCGGAGATCGGAGTACAGCCGTAGTGCAATTGGTCGTACCCCGAGCAGAACGAGTTGTTCGTTACAGTCGCCAGGCCCGAAGCGGTTCGGTCGTCGGTGAGCCCCACCGGAACGTCAAGCAACGAGTCGCCAATCTCCTGGTCCGACACGTGCAGATGCTGATAGGAGACAAACGCGAAGAGCTTGTTCTTGATGAGCGGCCCGCCACCCGCTCCTCCCAGGATGTAGCGATGCAATTGAGGTACCTTGTTGCTCGCTGGAATATCCTGATCCTGGTTGAAGAAGAATGGAGCGGCGTTCAGCCAGCTGGTGCCGCGGTGGGCGTAGAAGTTGCCGTGAAGGCTATTCGTACCTGAGGCTGTGCTCATGTCGATATGAGCACCGGAGGTTGAACCCTGCTGCGCGTCATACATCGAGGCGTTCACGCGGACTTCCTGTAGTGCCTCGGGCGCGGGTGTCGGCAGCGCATTTCCGATCGACAAATAAATGGAGGCTGCAGTCGGAATTACGCCGCCGGCCCCGGTGCTGCTTGAGACGCCCGTGCTGTTAATGACCCGCGCCGAGGGAACCTGGCTGGTGCTCTTGCCGTTGAAAAGGTTGCTGACGTCGACGCCGTTCAGCGAGAAGCTGTTGCTGGTGTCGCGTTGTCCATTCGCCCATATCGGCGCGTTGCCCAGCCCTGAATTGGCGCCGATGCCGCCGGAGAGTTCGGCGCTTACGCCCGTCGGCTGAGTAGCCAGGCCCGTAAAGCTACCGGTGGGCAGCGGCGCCGCATCAATCTGCGCTGTGTCCATTACGTAGCCGTTGGTCGTATCCACTGCGTTCATCAGCGGTGTAGCTTCCACTTCAACGGTTGTCGTGGCCTCGCCAACTTTCAGAGCGGCACTCACTGTCGCAGTTCGGTCCGCCTGCACTGCAATGTGTTGCGTTTTCTGCGCCTCAAACCCGTCGGCCGTGTAAGTAATTGTGTAGGCGCCGATGGGAAGATTCACGAACGTATATGCGCCCGTCGCATTCGTTTTGGCGCTGCGCGTCAGTGAGGTCCCTTCAGCCAGTACAGTTACCGTAGCGTTGGGAATCGCGCTGCCCGTGGGATCTGTAACCTCGCCGGTGATGCCGCCGAGCGTCTGCTGTGCCGGCAGGGAAGAGAAGCACAGCGCAACGGCTGCCGCGATCACCAGCAACCGGGAAGATGCAGAGGGGAGAAAACGCTTGGAATAATTCACTTTGCTGACCTCGAAGTGGGGATTTCCCTGGGTTTTTTGAAATGCTGAGAAGTGCGCAACAGAATGAGAATTCTGGACTTCTGGAGCCCTGCAAAAAAGTGAGGAACAGGAAAATCAGAAATCAGTGGTGCACGAGTCGTGGCCGACTCAGTCTAAATTTGCAAGTACAGGCAGCATATCGATTCAGGCATAAGGATCATCTAAAGATTTCTCATCAGCGAGTCGTCTTTTCCCGGAGTCTGGGAGCGCTCTCGATCGTGGCAGATTCTTCTTCCGGTTTCAGGGATGCTCGGGTTAGCATGGGCAACGAGCCGGACAATTCCACGCGGATTGGCGCCGCGCTTGCCGCTACCGGCTCATATCTCAGGGCGTTAGTTCTCGTGAGGCTGCACCCATGACTTCGCGTATCGCAAAGATGCTTCTGTTGGCGGGCATCGCGCTGTTCTATACGCTGGTTGTTTTCAACAACCTGACGGATTTCGATTCGAATTTCCAGTTTGTCCGCCACGTGCTGGCAATGGATACGACCTTCCCCGGCAACCGTGGGATGTGGCGTGCTCTGCCGTCGCCTGCGTGGCACCTTGCCTTCTATCTATCCATCATTGCGTGGGAGATCGCTACCGCAGCTCTGCTGTGGTGGGGTGTCGCGCGGCTGCTCCGCGCCCTGCGCCTGCCGGCAGCCGAATTCAATATCGCGAAGCGAGTGCCGGTAGCGGCGCTTACGCTCTCCCTGATGATGTGGTTGGTTGCTTTTCTCGCGGTGGGCGGAGAATGGTTTCTGATGTGGCAGTCACAGACGTGGAATGGGCAGGAAGCAGCCTTCCGAAATTTCGCCGCAGCGGGCCTGGTGCTCGTGATCATGCTGCAACCCGACACTGACGTGCAACCTTAAAACGTCAATCCGCGAGTGAAACCGCCTTCTTGCGCCGCAGGCCATACCAACCAATTCCGGCGACGATATAGCCGAGATAGATATACGGGATTCGCGCATGAACCGCATCGGATGAGGACCTGAGGTCAAAGACCGCGATCAGGATCAATACCACTACCGTGAAAACGCTGACGATCGCGACCGCGTGCGAATGTTGTCCCAGCGCCCTGCGCGCGAAGGGCAGTGCAAGCGCCACCAGTGCGTAGACGGTGAGAAAGCCAAAGACCGCCAGTGAGCCCATCAGGTCGTACATTGCAGAACCCTCGACACCAAACAAAGCCAGGACTGCAGTAGCGCTGAACATCAGCACCACAGCCATCGCAACCGCGGTTCCCGGAGTGTGGTGCCGTTTATTTGTGCGCTCAAGAGCGGCAGGCAAAAGTCCGCTGTGGGCCATACGCATCAGCACACGAGCGGCCGCCGTTGCGCAAGCCAGAACGCACGCAAACATACTTACCATCGCGCCAAAGTCGATGGCCACGCCGAGCGGCGATATGCCCGCTTTTGTGGCCAGAAGGTGCAGCGGGCTGGTGGAATCACTTAATTGCGACGGCTGGCCGCGAAAGCCCAGAACTTCGCTGTACGAACACAGCATGAAAAAGAAACCGGCAAGAATGGCGCACTGCAGCACAGCGCGAGGAATGGTCTTGAGCGGCTCACGTGCCTCGCCGCCCAGCGTTGTGGCGGCTTCAAATCCCACGAAGCTGAACATTGAAAGCACAAGCGCCGGTCCCAGCGCGGAAACTGACACTCCCTTCAACTTGAATTGATCCCAATCAAATTGGAATCCGAAGCGAAACACCAGCACAGCCAGGACAATCAGAATAAAACTGACCGAGAACACTTCGATCCACAACATCAACTCGGCCGAGAGCTTCACGTCGCGATAAGCGACAAGTCCAGCCACCGCACACACAACCGCCAGGCAGGGAAGAGCCGGTGTCGCCACGTGAAAGAGCTGCTGCGAAAACAGGTTTGCATAATAGAGCGCTCCGCCCGCCACCGATGCGCCCGTGCCAAGATAAGCCAGTAGAAGCGCCCAGGCCGCGGTTACGCCGAAGAACGGCGGCAGCGTACTCGCAGTGTAAGTGTAAAGAGATCCAGGCGAGGCGGAGAGGCGCGCAAACCGGCTTACGCAGAAGCCAACCAGCAGTATTGCCCCGGTGGCCATCAGATAAACAAACCATGTAGCGTTGCCGGCCAGCGCGAAGACCAGCGGAATCGTCAACGACGGCGAAGTGCTCGGCGCCATGGCCGATACCGATTGCGCCAGCGTCTCCACAGGCCCCAGCGCGCCCGCACGAAGACCGTAGTTCTCTGCGCCTCCAGCCTGTGCGTTTACTTCGCCTGTCGAGTTCGAAGGAGCAGTCATTAGTCCGCCTTTCGTGCCCGTGTTTGCCTTCAGATAGTCGTGTTGCGCCGCGTACTTGTTCTTAGGCCTGGTTGCTTAAATGGGGCTTTGAAAGGGCGCGGCTTTAGCCGCGCCGCATCAGGTGCGTAACAATTGGGGCTTTAGCCCCCGAGGGAAATTCTCTTAGAATCTGTCCAGAAACTAAGGTGATCGTCGCAGGAGCAGGTGCGCGAATGCGATGTGGATCATGGTTTCGGCGGAGGTGTGGCGAAGTTCGTAGTCTTTGCTGAGACGGCGTGACCAGTTGAGCCAGGCGAAGGTGCGTTCGACGATCCAGCGCTTGGGCAGTACGCGAAACAGGTGTTGTTCGTTGCGTTTTACGATCTTGACGGAGTAGTCAAACAT
>DASRLI010000451.1:0-4724 GCA_035648535.1 Occallatibacter sp.
CTCCATGAACGTGCACAATCCGCGACGGCAGCGGAGCTCGAAAAACACCCGCCAGGTAATAGGTCGGTGCAAACCCGATCGCCACCACCGCCACCAGCAGCAAGGTCATCGCAAAGAAGAACTGCCGGTCATACTTGCGTCCCGGCAGACGCTTCGGCGGATTGGCCGAAATCGCTGCGTCAGTAGCCACGTTGTCCTTTCAAGGGTCCGGATATGTTCGAGTTGGAAGTCAGCGCAAGGGAAGAAAGCCAATATAGCACTCTGAGCGTACTCGCGTGAGAAGCGATGGCATTCCAAATCCCAGCACAAGCAGGATTTCCCGCCAAGCCTCGAAAGCTATCAAGCAGGCTGGTAATCGAGCAAGGCGCCGCTACGGCTGGATGATCGCGTTGTATCCGTCGGCAAGCAGTTTCACGCGCCATCGGTCAGCGTCGTCGCGGCTGTAGAACGGCCCAATGCGCACGTGGATCAGATTGTCTGCAGGATCGCTCCGTACGGTCACGGTATAGCCGCGCATGCGCAAAGCGCCAACCAGCACGTCGACCTCCTCAGCGTGCGAGGTCGCTGCAATCTGCACCATCAACGGAACCGCCTCATGCACGGTCGGAGCCGAACCTTTTTGCGGAGTCACTGGATTCGAAACCGCACCCAAGGCACTCGACTGTGCCGCTGCGCTCATCTGCGGCGCTACTGCCGCGTGCTCACCCGCCGAAGACAGCACCGAAACATGATGGCCCACTGCATTACCGAGTTCAGATGCCTTTCTGTTCGCAGCGGGTTTAGCCCCGACGGCTTTTGGAGCTGGCACCGCAGCCACGGCGGGAACCGGCGCCGGCGCAACCTTTACATTCAACCCGCGGTCGTCGCCCGTCTTGTGAAACTGAGGCACGCGGAGTTCGCTGGGCCGCAGTACGCCGAGCACAGACAGAACCAGCAACAGCACAGTTGCTGGAACCCAGAGCATCACGTAGCCTGCAGTTGCTGTACCCAGTCGCATGAAGAGCCGATCGGCGCGTTTCCATCCTCTACGCACACCGGGCCCGTCAGCCGCAACATCGCCTGCCGCTGCCATTGCCTCACCTGATTGCGATTCCAATTGCAGGTTGGCAATCACTTTGGCCACCATGCTGCCGTCTACCAGTTTGCTCTTCAGCGTGCAGCACAACGTCAGCGCGTTATAGCACAGGTTGTTGATGTTCCGGGGAGTACCATTGCTGGTCTCCGCGATCAGCTTGAGCGCATCTTCGGTAAACAGCGGATCGCCACTATAGTCCGCCTGTTTCAGGCGGTAGTCGATGTAAGCAACCGTCTCTTCCGGCGAAAGCGGTTCAAGACGGCAGATAGCCGAAACGCGCTGGCGAAGTTGTACCAGCGAAGCCTGCATCAACTTATCAGTTAGCTGCGGCTGTCCTGAGAGAATTATTTGTAGTAGCTTGCCCTGCGACGTTTCGAAGTTCGTAAGCAGGCGAACTCTTTCCAGTACTGCATCCGAAAGATTCTGCGCCTCGTCGATCACCACGACGCATTTTCGCCCTGCCTGAGTCTCGGTAATCAGAGCGTCGGCTAATTGCCTGTGCATCTCCGAACTGCTCTGCGCGGGAGTAATTCCAAACTCGCGCAAGATGTAGCCGACAAAGTCCCGTGGTTCGCACTCGGCATCGATATCGAAGAGAAATACGCTGCGTGCGGTTTCCTGGGTGTCCTCAAGAAAACGATACAAGAGCGTCGTTTTCCCCATCCCTGGGGGTGCGATCATGGCAATAAAACCGCGATTGTTATAGAAACCATTCTCTAGCGATGCCAACGCCTCCTGATGCGTTTGGCTGGGATACAAGTACCGCGCATTGGGGCTGATCCCGAACGGATCTTCGTTAAATCCGAAGTGTTGCAACAAAGTTACGCCACTCTGCGCCCTTCGGCTGTGCATCAAGGAGCCCAGGTAGTTGGCAAACTCGTCCGGTCGGTGGAAGCTTGGATCCATATCTATAGTTTCCCTTATGCCCCTGGAGCTTTACCTAGGAATGTTGACCAATATATCCCATCGACCAATGCTTTGGATCGATCTTTCTTCAAGCCAGAAGCCGAAGCCGGCAGTTCCCCTGCACAACTCCTGAACAGCCCCAAAAGCCTTGAATTACTTGATTTCAAAGCTACTTCCTTGATAACTCTCCCTTGATTCCAACTCGCGCCCAGATAGTTTCTCCCTCCTTCCACGCCTTCCGACTTACAGACGTAAACCCTTCATCCGCCGCAGGATGCCTCCAAAAAGCACTAATCGAAATGATCGGGGGACCCACACTTGGATGAGCCGCAAAAATGCGGGTGGCCAAGGTCCAGGGCGACAGGTCTTCGTCGCTGGGGAAAACTCCCGTTCCGGAGCGGTGAATTCGGCAACCTCGTTCCCGGTGAAATACAGCTTGGCGAAGGGTGGAAACTTCCGCGGCGCCACCATCTACGTTCTGGCTGTTGCTGGAGATGTCTATTTTTGGGTCGGGACTCCGAAGCAATGGGAGAAGCCGTCGTCATCGATAAGAAAGAACTCGGTCTGGCCGTATTCTCGATCTTCAAGTTCTGAAACTTTGTAACCAAGGCTCTTCAATCGCTCCCTGGTTTCGTGTATATCCTTTGGTGCCCAGTAGAGTTGAATTCCATTGTAGTCATCCGGCTTGATCGGATTCCCCGCGCGCCGGTTCAGCATGAACCATAGGTCGCCTTTCTGAAGCATGCAGAAACTCAGCTTTTCATCTTTGTGCATCTCTGAAATTATCGAGAATTCCAGACCATCGACCCACAGGCGCAGACTTTTCTTCAGGTCTGCGCTCGGAATGATTGGGATGCAAGATTCAACCGGCATATCAGTCACTTTCCGCCAATCTTCACGGCAGGTGGATTTCTTGTCTCGCGCATTTCGCCGACAAGCCACATTCTACGTCCAGAGGAAGCGCACTTAATCCCGAACTGCCGAGTGCCCATCCTTGAATCGCTTTCTGATTCAAGGGTGCGACAGCGTGAATCTCACCCCAAAAGATCCACCCCCAATAGCACCTGTCATCTTGAGCGCAGCGCAGCGGACCGCGGTCCCCGCCGACAGGTCTTCGTCGCTTGGGTGAAGCGAAGTCGAAAGATCTGCGGTTGCTTTTCTGCCCTCCCCGGACAGAAATCCATAATGTCCGGTTTGCCGGTGATCCAACCGGAACGTCAGAAATTCGGGAATGGTCCGGTTGGGGTTCGCGATTTCCCGGGTCCCCAAATGCGAGGGACCCGGGGCACCCACCTTCAGTGGCGCGATTCACTTCCTTGGGACCTGGGCCACCCGCCAACGGAATTGAATTGGCGGCCGAACCGGGGACGGCACGGAGTCGGGCGATTATTCGATCACATGTACTGTATTGACCATGCAACTCCCCTCAGCAGCAGTAGGATTCGGGCTGATCTGCCGAAGACGGGGATTCCGGCCGAAGGCAAAACATGGAGGAAAATGAATGTTTCACCTACTCTGGTATTTGATTATCGGGCTACTCGCAGGGCTTATCTCGAAATCGGTGATGCACGTGCACATGACCCTCTTCTGGACAATGGTGCTCGGCATCGTCGGATCGGTCCTCGGCGGCGGCATTACTCACATGGTTTCGCGCGCGAGAAACGAACGATATCATCCGGCTGGCCTGATTTTTTCTACACTGGGCGCGATCCTGGTTCTCTTCATTTGCTATAAGCTGAAGATTCATCTTCCCTAGCTCTAGAGCATTTTCGGAATACACGTAGACTTTTTAAGAGCATTGAAAGGTGGCTTTTTCTTGAGGAAAAAGCCACTTAGCATAGTGCCTTCGGTCTACACCAATTCCGAAAATGCTATAGCCTCGCATTTCGATGGAAAGATCACGTCCTGGACTGTTTGCAACAGTGCTGAGTGCCCCCATGTCTTTCGCCGTGGCGGACCGCGGCGGAAGACCCGGAAATGCATAATGTCCGGTTTGCCGGTCATCCAGGACCGATCGGTTTCTAAGGCTCACAAGTCGATCTCATTGCCCCATCCTTGAATCGCTTTCTGATTCAAGGGTGGGCCAGCGTGAATCTCACCCCAAAAGATCCACCCCCAATAGCACCTGTCATCTTGAGCGCAGCGCAGCGGACCGCGGTCCCCGCCGACAGGTCTTCGTCGTGGGGTGAAGCGGAGTCGAAAGATCTGCGGTTGCTCTTCCGCCCTCCCCGGACAGAAATGCATAGTGTCCGGTTTGTTTGAATGCTAAGTCTAGGAGGAGCGCGAGGTGTTGCGAAAAGCTGAACTCAGCTGTGAGGCTGATTCAGAGAACAACCACGGAGGCTCCTCAGAGACGATATGTACTACATCGGACTTGACGTTCACAAGAAGACGATCAGCTACTGTGTGAAGGATGCAGCTGGTCATGTGCACCGGGAAGGCAAGATAGGTTCGACCCGGCGCGAGTTGGATGCCTGGATCAAGACCCTGCCTGAACCCCGGATGATAGCCATGGAGGCCACGATCTTCACCGGCTGGATCTACGATCACCTGCTTCCTCATGCCGAGAAGGTGAAGGTAGCGCATCCGCTGATGCTTCGGGCCATCGCTGCGGCGAAGAAGAAGAACGACCGCATCGATGCCGGCAAGATCGCAGATTGCCTGCGCTGCGACTTCCTGCCCGAGTGCCACATGGCCTCGACCGAGATCCGGGACCGGCGACGCACATTGCGCTACCGGGGCC
>DASRLI010000452.1:0-15431 GCA_035648535.1 Occallatibacter sp.
CTCTCCAGCCGGCCGCTGGAAGACCATCGATGACGAGACCGGCAAGGTAAAGTCGATCGTCGCTATCCGCGAAGAGAACGGCAGGCTTTACGGCAAAATCGAGAAAGTCCTCGATTCCGATCAGCCCGGCCCAAATCCCCTTTGCCTCAAATGTGAGGGCGATCTGAAGAACAAGCCTGAGAATGGCCTGCAGATCATGTGGGATCTGAAGAAAGATGGCAATGAGTGGTCCGGCGGCCAAATCCTCGACCCGCATAACGGCAAAGTCTATCGCTGCTATATTTCGCTCGAAGACGGCGGCAAGAAGCTGAAGGTGCATGGCTACATCGGCTTTGCTCTGCTGGGCCGCACAGAGTATTGGGTACGCATGGAGTAGGAGGTAGTTTGCCTTCCCAAGCGTGGAAGTAGCATTGCGTTAAGAGATACTCTTCTCAACTCTGCCCGAATATAGTTGAGCAACGATGGATGCTGGAGGTCACGGGAGGGTATGTGCCGAGATTTCGCGGAAGTTTGATGCTCTGCATAGCCGCCCTGGCTTGCCAGGGGCAGACTGGGGCACCAGCGAGGACGGATGTTGCGCCCCCTCCTTCGGCTCGATTTCCGGCGAGCTGGTATCCACCGGACAACAGCTTAACCTCCACAGAGGCTCCGCAGACGGGTGCTCCCTATTCTGCCACTCTGGTAATTACGTCCCGATTCCTCAATCTGGCAACGGGAAAGGTCGAGGCTGTCAGCAGGAGCACATTCCAGGCGCGCGATGGCGACGGCCGCAGAAGGGATGAGGTCGCGACCCCGAGGGCAGACAGCAGTGGAAAAATAGTTAACCCGCACGTGGTTTCGGTCAGCGATCCTGTTTCACACTGCAGATTTCAGTGGATGGAGCCATGGGTGGCGCCAGGCAAGCCGACAGCGGCTGTCACTTGCATGCCGCGCACGCTGAATCTCATAAGCCAGAACATCTATGCCGAGATGACAGTGACTGAACCGCGGGAGGTGCG
Source organism: Occallatibacter sp. (assembly GCA_035648535.1). Classification (GTDB taxonomy): domain Bacteria; phylum Acidobacteriota; class Terriglobia; order Terriglobales; family Acidobacteriaceae; genus Telmatobacter. The sequence goes on from DASRLI010000452.1 coordinate 999, forward strand.
ATCACCTGCCGTGTTGGACCGTTTCGAACCGCTGGGGAGGCGGTTGTTCGGAGACCTGGAGGCAGTAGGGACGCGCCACACGAGAACACCGGCGAAATCTCAAACGGGCGAGAATCGAGAATTGATTGAGGAGATCTGGTACGCGCCCGATCTGAAAGAGTTGCTCGTGATGAAAGAGATTTCGGCACCGGGCGCGGAGGAAAAAATCAGCGCGATTCATGATTTCGAGTTGAAGGATATCCATCGTGGAGAACCGAATCCGGAACTGTTCTATCCCCCGGATGGATATCAGATCAAGTCGGGAAATTAGAAACGTCTGGCGGATTCATTACTCGCGGCGAAAGCGGTTCGCCTGCTCAAACTCGTCGCGCAACTCCGGCGTGCGCAGGTTTTCGCGCAGATGGGCGATCCGCTGCTCCAGCGCTTGCAGCGCGGCCTGGACTGCTTCAGTGTTTGTATAAGCGATGTCGCGCCACATGGAGAAGGGGCTTGCGCCGAGCCGCGTCATCTCGCGCAATGCGCGTCCGCCCACGTCTTTCAGCTCCGGCGCGTCGCCAACTTCTTTCTCCAGCAGCGCACTCAGCGCGGTGGCCACAAACTGGGGCAGATGACTGACCCACGCGACCAGTTCGTCGTGACGCACGGGGTCGAGATCGAGCGTCTTCGAACCCATGGCAGCGACCCACTCCCGCCAGCCTTTCACAAGCGCAGCGGAGTGAGGCGAGCGCGGCGCCGCCGGATCGTCGGTGAAAAGCCAGACAGCTCCGCGAAAAAGATTTGCATCGCCCAGCGCTGCGCCGCCACGCTCCTTGCCTGCCATTGGATGGCCGGGAAGAAATGCGGCACGCTCCGGTGTGTTGTAAAGTCGCGCGCCGGCCTCCGAGATGATCCGCTTGGTGCTGCCCACGTCGGTGACCAGGTGTTCGGAGCCGAGGACGGGAGCCAGCTTCTCCATAAAATCGAGCGTTGCGTAGATCGGCACGGACAGCAGCACCACATGGCTGGCTCGCGCGGCCTCGATCGGGTCTGATGCAATCGAGTCGATCGCACCCATCGCGAGCGCCGCTTGCGCCCCTTCCGCGCTCCGATTCCAGCCCACGATCGTGCCGCGATAATTTGCCGCGCGCAGCGCCAGGCCCACTGATGTACCCAGCAGGCCCGTGCCCAAAATTGCGATGCGCTCGATCATGGATGTCCTTTGGAAGCGGAGTTGGCGGGGTTAGAGCGCTTTCGGCCGTGGTGTTTACAGTTGCGATGGATGTCAGTGGTCTCCCACCCTTTGCGCAAAGAACGCACAAAGGATGGGGCACCCGAAGTTGTGTTAACACTCAACTCGAAAATGCTGTAGCCGCGCTTCGCACTTGTTTGCGGAGTCAGCAAACCTCTGAACAGGTCTATTTGCTACGCCAACATTCCCTCAGGGGCTAAAGCCCTCTCTAATTTCGAGGCAGTTGCGGCACGGCTGAAGCCGTGCCCTTTCAAATCGTCGACCTAAAGAGATTCCCTAACTCCGCTAAGCTCGCACGTTCCGCTCCATCTTACAGGCTTCTCCCCACAGCCGTGGCAATCACGCGGAGCTCGCCCATCAACTTTTCAAACTGTTCCAGATAGAGCGTCTGAGCAGCGTCGGAGGCGGCCTTGTCGGCGTTGGGGTGAACCTCGACCAGGATCGCGTCCGCGCCCGCGGCCAAAGCGGCTTTTGCCATGGGAGCGACCATGTCGCGCCGGCCAGTGCCGTGCGATGGATCGGCGACAACCGGAGAATGCGAGAGCTTCTTCAACACCGGAATGGCCGAGATGTCCATGGTGTTGCGCGTCGAGGTCTCGTAAGTGCGTATGCCGCGCTCACAGAGGATGACATCGTAGTTGCCGCCGGACATGATGTACTCGCTCGACAACAGCAGCTCCTCAATAGTGGCTGCGATGCCGCGCTTGAGCAGCACCGGCTTGCGCACCTGGCCGAGCTCGCGCAGCAGGTTGAAGTTCTGCATATTGCGCGCGCCTACCTGGAAGCAGTCGACGTAAGGCAACATGGGTTCAATCTGCGCGATCTCCATGACCTCGCTTACGGTGAGCAGGCCGTAGGCATCGGCGGCCTCGCGCATCAACTCGAGTCCCGGAATGCCGAGGCCCTGGAAGGCGTAGGGAGAACTGCGCGGTTTGTACGCGCCTCCGCGCAGAAAGCTGCCGCCTGCGGCCTTCACGCGCTTGGCTGTTTCGAACATCTGTTCGCGGGTTTCAATGGAGCACGGTCCCGCCATTACATGCACCTGGTCGCCACCGACCTTGACGCCGTTGGCGAACTCCACTTGTGTGCCTTCGGGACGAAAGGCGCGGCCGGCCAGTTTGTAGGGCGCCGTAATTCTATGCACGTAAAGCACGCCCGGCAACAGTTCGAATTTTCTAAGTTCGACGTTGGCTGTTGGTCCCACGCCTGCCAGAATGGTCTGGTAGGCGCCCGTGGTTCGATGAACATTGACTCCGGCGTCCACCATGGCGTCGATGACTGCATCGATCTGCTCTTCGGTGGCTTTCTCCTGCATGGCTACGATCATTGCTTCTTCCCTGTCTCGGGCGTCTGTGCGCCAGCGGCATGGCCAGACGCAGCGGCCTGGGCGTTTCTTTCCGATGCCAACTCGTCCCTCTGCAGGGATCGCATCACGTCGATGATGCGCTCGTAGATATGCGTCAGCTCGATGTCCGGCAGCGGCCCCTTGTTGGCCGCGCGCACGTTGGCATAGACCACCTTTTCGCGCGCCGGCTCATAAACCGGCAGCGAAGTGGCAGCCTTCAGGTGACCAACCATCTGTGCGGCGCGGGCCCGCTCGCTGAGCAGCTCAACGAGCTGGCGGTCCAGTTCATCGATTCGAAGTCGCAATTCTTCCAGCGTCATTTCATCCTCGTGTTAAATCCCTGATCGCCGGTTGCTATTGGGCGATCGCGCGGGAATTGCATTGGAAACCGAGTTGGCTCTCAGCTACCCACTTTAAGCTCTCAGCTCCATCCTGCTGGTGCGAAACCTGGCGGCTCGACCCGGCAAAGGGAAAACTGAATGCTGAAAGCTAAGAGCTGAAGGCTGATAGCTCTTTTACCGGGCCAGCGTCGTCCGCCGCGGCGGACAGGTGCAGGCCCTTGATAAATCGAGCCACTGCTTCGGGCGCTGTCTCGGCGCCATTCTCCGAGGTTGCCCGTTCAATCAGCTCGACAATGGCGCTGCCAATCACCGCGGCATCCGCGAACTCCGCCACCTGGGCGACGTGTTCCGCGTTCGAAATGCCGAAACCAACGGCCACCGGAAGCGTCGTCCATCGGCGGATGCGGGCTACCAGAGCCGCGGCATCGGAGGTGAGAGCCTGCTGCGTGCCGGTAATGCCGGTGCGCGAGATGGCGTAAACAAAACCTTTGGAGTGCGTGGCGATGGCTTCAAGGCGCTCATCGGGACTGGTGGGCGCGGCCAGAAAAATTGGCGCGAGGCCTACGCGTGCCAGCTCAGCCAGATAGTCGCCAGCTTCTTCGACAATCATGTCGGTGGCCAGCACTCCATCCACGCCGGCAGCTGCCGCATCATCGGCAAAACGTTTGAGACCGTAGCGCAGGATGGGATTAAGGTAGCTGAAAATGATGAGGCCTGCGGCTGGTCGCTCGGCGCGAATTTCGCGCGCCAGTTGCAGCACGTCTGCCAGGCGGACTCCGCGGGCCACTGCGCGCTCCATGGCACGCTGGATCACCGGGCCGTCGGCCAGTGGATCGCTGAAAGGCACACCCAATTCGATTACTGCCGCCCCGGCGTCGATGGCCGCAAGCGCAATGGCGCGTGTGGCCTCCAGGCTTGGGTCGCCGGCCGTCAGATAAACGACCAGTCCGGGTTTGCGATCGAAGCGAATCGGCATCGGAGTCTGCGGTTACGCTCCCTGAATCTTCAGCTCGTGGGCCAGGATGCCCATATCCTTGTCGCCGCGTCCAGAGAGGTTCACCACCAGTATGTCACGGGCAGGGAGCGTGGGAGCAAGGCGCAGAGCCTCGGCCACGGCGTGCGCGCTTTCGAGAGCCGGCAAGATCCCTTCCGTCCGCGCCAGCTTTACTACCGCATCCAGAGCGGCGGCATCGTCCTGCGAAACGTACTCGGCACGGCCTGAGTCGTGGAGCGCGGCATGTTCGGGACCAATGGAGGCATAATCGAGGCCAGCAGAGACGGAGTGGGTGAGGGCGATCTGCCCGTCCGCATCCTGCAACACGTAAGAGAAGGTTCCCTGCAACACGCCCGGAACCCCGCCCTGAAAGCGGGCCGCGTGCTCGCCAAGCGCAGTGCCGCGACCGCCGGCTTCCACGCCGATAAGGCGGACCTGGCGGTCGGGAATGAATTCGTAGAATGCGCCGATGGCGTTCGATCCGCCACCTACACAGGCGATGACAACCGATGGCAGCTGGCCTTCCTTCTCCAGAATCTGTTGCTTCATCTCAATGCTGATGCAGCGATGGAAGTCGCGCACCATGGTGGGGTAGGGATGCGCGCCGAGAGCGCTGCCGAGGAGATAGTAGGTGGTACGGACGTTGGTGACCCAGTCGCGCATGGCCTCGCTGATGGCGTCTTTCAGCGTCTTCGAGCCCGAGGAGACGCCGCGCACTTCCGCGCCAAGCAGGCGCATGCGCAGCACGTTCAGCTCCTGGCGAGCCATGTCCACATCGCCCATGTAGATAACGCACTCGAGGCCCAGCAGTGCGCACACAGTGGCGGTGGCCACTCCGTGCTGGCCGGCGCCGGTCTCGGCGATGATGCGCTTCTTGCCCATGCGCTTGGCCAGCAGGCCCTGGCCCAGCGCGTTGTTGATCTTGTGCGCGCCGGTGTGGAGCAGGTCTTCGCGCTTCAGGTAGATTTTGGCCCCACCCAGTTGTTCGGTGAGGCGCTTGCAAAAGTAGAGCGGCGTGGGGCGGCCGGCATAGTCGTGGAGCAGGTTGGCCAGCTCGGCCTGGAAGGCGGCGTCAGCCTTGGCGGCGTCGTACTCGTGCTCCAGTTCGAGCAGCGCGGCCATCAGCGTCTCGGGAACGTAGCGGCCGCCGTAGATGCCGAAGCGGCCAGGGCGCGACTCGGAGGGAACGGATGGGAGAATAATCGATGCCATTTGTAAGGGCCTCCTGCTGGTTTGGCCGGAATTGGGGAACTTTCTAGTTTACTAGGGCGATGGAGTTGGCGTTGGAATTACCGAGCTGATACTTAAACAAGATCAACTTGTGAAGCACCGATGAGCTAGCTAATCAATCATTTCGTCCGGCCATTGCTGCGCGCCATGAAGCACGCGCAATATTCGAACGGAGTTGTCGGCAATGCGATAAGCGGCGATGTAGGGTGTGTTGGAAATGACTAACTCGCGCGTTCCATCAATCCGGCCAGGATGGCCCATCTCGGGGAATCGCACTAAACCCTCAACACATGTCCGGATGCGTTCGTCTACGGCAATCGCCGCTCGTGGGCTGTCTGCCTCAATGTAATCGAAGATCGCTTCACGATCGGCAAGTGCAAAGGCCGACCATTGCAGAAGCATGAATTACCTCTTTTCTTTGCGAAGTGCGGCGGCACGACGTTTGGCAAAGTGAGCCTCAACGTGCTCGTGGGAAATCGCGGGGCGAGGATCGTCCAGAGCCTGCTGAACCTTTGCGCGAAACCAGGCGTCATGTTCTGCGGCATTCTGGGCTAGTGCAAAAGGAAGCGCGCCTTCATTCGCTGTGCGCGTCAGAAGTATGCGAACCGCATCTGACACCGTGATCCCCATTTCGCCCAGGACGGCTGCCGCACGTTCTTTCACGGCAGGATCGATCCGTGTCTGTACCAATGCATTTGCGGGCATAATCAACAACCTCAAGCATCAGTGTAATTCAATTGAATGACACGTGCAAACTAGCACCTGCTAGGTTAGGTTCTCCCTGAACTCCTCAACGTCGCTACTACTTCCTGCTGACGTCGCACAGCTATATTCAGGCCGATGTTGGTCATGTTGTAGAAGTGCGCGCTGGGCGGGTGCCCCACATCTCGATAGAGATGTGGGATCGAACACCCCTCACGCAGCTTTCTTCACCTGCAAGGTCACGCGCAGCCCTGCGGCAGCGAGCATGTTTACCAGCATGTCGATGCCGAAAAGATCGATCTTGCCGCGCATCAGGTTGGAGATACGCGGCTGGGTTACGCCGAAGACTTTTGCCGCTTCAGTCTGGCTCAGTCCTTCGCGTTCAATGTGACGCCTGAGTGCCAGCATGAGCGAGGACCGCAACTTCAGGTTCTCGGCCTGCGCCGGAGTTTTCTCGATTGCGTCCCATACGCTGGCATAGCGTTTGTTTTTCATCGGTTCAAGTATACAAGTATTTATATAATCGGCAAGCTTTCTCTTGGGGTCAGTGTACCTTGTCGCGATGCGCCGCCTTTGCATTGGCGATAAAGGCTCGCACTTTGGCAGGGTCTTTGCGGCCAGGAGCGGCTTCGACGCCGGAGACGACGTCAATGCCCCAAGGGCGCAGCGTGGCAATTGCCTCAGCTACGTTCTCCGGACTTAGTCCGCCGGCAGCCACAATGCGGTCGCGAGCTTTTGCATTTTGGAAGAGAGTCTTGGAAGCGAGAGCCCAGTCGAAGGATTGGCCGGTGCCTCCGACTGCCGTGGCTGTCCTCGAGTCCACCATCACCGCGTCCACGTTGGGATCCTGCACGATGGCCTCAGCCTCGGCGGCGGATTCAGCGCCGAAGTGAATCACGCGCAGGATTTGAAGTGCCGGGCCAAAGCGCGCGCGGATTCTAGCCGGCAGATTGGGCGCGGCGTCGAAGTGGAGTTGAATGCCGGTGAGAGCTGCGGCGCGGACTGTGGCGTCAATCTCTTCAAACGGCGCATCCACGAAGACGCCAATCTTTTCCAGCGTTGCCGGCAGATGGGGCACGATAGCGGCAACCTGCGCTGGCGTTACGCGACGCGGGCTGGGCGCGAGCACAAAGCCGACAGCATCCGCGCCTGCTTCGGCGGCGAGCAGTGCATCCTCCAGCGAGGTGTTGCCGCAGATTTTTATCCAGAGACTCATCGCTTGGCCGCAACTCCGCCTAACAACTCAGCCAGTGCCGCGCCGGGATCGGGCTGGCGCATCAGGCTTTCGCCGATGAGGAAAGCGTCAAAACCGGCTTTGCGCAGCCGCGCAATATCCGCTGGCGTGAAGATGCCACTCTCGGTAACGCGCACGACACTCGCAGGGATTTGTTCAACCAGAGCGAGCGAGGTTTCAAGACTCACCTCGAAGGTACGCAGGTCGCGATTGTTCACGCCGATCGCATTGGCGCCGGTTTCGCCCAGCGCATCGAGCACGCGACTGAGCTCGTCCGTCGTGTGCACTTCGACCAGTACATCGAGTGAAAATCCGACAGCAACGTCGGCAAGATGTTTCAGTTCCGCGTTGGTGAGTGCGGCGGCGATGAGCAGAATCGCGTCGGCGCGGTGGGCGCGGGCTTCGACGATCTGATACTCGTCGATCATGAAATCTTTGCGCAGGCAGGGCAGAGGAGCGGCGGCCGAGGCCAGTTCGAGATTGCGCAAGCTGCCCTGAAAGTAAGGCTCGTCGGTGAGTACAGAGAGCGCTGCTGCACCACCAATACGGTAGCGCGCGGCCAGCCAGGCTGGATCGAAGTCGGCACGAATCAGACCCTTTGAGGGCGAGGCTTTCTTGATTTCGGCGACAACCGCGGTGCCAACCGCGGCCTGACGCCTGAGAGCGGCAGCCCAGCCACGCGGCCGATGGGTTATCCTCCGCTCCAAATCAGCCAGCGGCACGCTCTTTTTGGCCGTGGCTACAGTGGCTCGCGTCTTGGCCAGAATCGTGGCTAGAATGGTGTCAGTGGGCGTGGACATACTCTGGGTTGAGTATACGAAAGGACCGCGGCCGGTTGCGGCGATTTGGTCTGGTTGCCGCAAAAAACGGCGGCGCCATTTGGCCGTCTGGCCGGTCACGCTGCGAGAACCCTATAATCGATGCGACCTTGGATTCCGGGAGACTGACAAACCATGCTGAGAAAGACTCTCACGCTAAAGAAGACGCTTTGCCTTGTCGTGTTTGCCTCCACGTTGTTGCCGGGTACTGCTGCCTGGACCCAGACCGCCTCCGACGTAATTGTCGAGCGGAATGTTGCCATGAAGACGCGCGATGGCGTGACACTTTTTGCCGACGTTTACCGGCCGGTTGGTGACGAAGCGCTTCCGGTATTACTCACGCGCACTCCGTACGACAAGAGCAACAGCGCGGCCTTTGGGCGCATGGGCGCTTTGCGCGGCTATATTGTGGTCATCCAGGATGTGCGTGGGCGGTATACCTCGGAGGGCGAGTGGTACACCTTCAAGCACGAGACCGAGGACGGTTACGACACGGTGGAATGGGCGGCTGCGCTGCCTCACGCGAGCGGCAAGGTAGGCATGTTCAGCGGCTCGTATGTGGGCGCCACGCAGATGCTGGCGGCCATCGGTCATCCGCCGCATCTGGCCGGAATTTGCCCGGTGGTGACGGCGAGCAACTACCACGAAAACTGGACTTACCAGGGCGGCGCTTTCGAGCAATGGTTTAATGAGTCATGGACCTCGGCGCTGGCCCAGGACAGTGCGAATCGCGAACTCAGGAGAGCCACCAACGCGATGGTGGGCAGCACAGTTCTGCCGCTGACTCAGTACCCGGTCTTCAACGTGAAGGCGGCGGATGGCGCGGCGCTCACGAGGGAGCTGGCACCTTACTTTCTTGATTGGCTGGCGCATCCGAACTACGACAGCTACTGGAAGCAATGGTCCATCGAGGAGAATTTCGGCTCGATCCAAGTTCCCGCGCTGATGATTGCGGCCTGGTACGACATTTTTCAGGGCGGTTCGATCCGCAATTATCTTGGCATCAAATCGCACGGGGGTACTGACGCAGCGCGCAACGGCACGCAACTTGTGGTCGCCATTGGCGGACACTCCGGCTGGAGCCGTAAGGTTGGTGATGTCGATTTCGGCCCGGACGCACCCTTTGACGAGAACACCATCACGCTGGACTGGTACGACTACCTGTTCAAGGGCAAGCAGAACCAATTTGCTAACGGGAAGCCGGTGAAGATCTTCGTGATGGGCGAGGACAAGTGGCGCGATGAGGCGAGCTGGCCGCTGGAGCGGGCCAAGGAGACGCGCTACTACATGCACTCGGACGGCAAAGCAAACAGCGCCACGGGCGCCGGATCGCTTACGACCGCCGCCGGGAGCAAGGAATCGGCGGACAGCTATGTCTACGACCCGGCAGATCCGGTGCCCACAGTGGGCGGGCCGTTATGCTGCGATTCTGCACATCTTCCGGGAGGACCGAGGGACCAGAAGGAAGTAGAGAGCCGGCAGGATGTGCTGGTCTACTCCACACCGCCGCTCGATGAGGACACCGAGGTGACAGGCCCGATTACGCTCGATCTCTTTGCGAAGTCCTCGGCCGTGGATACGGACTTTACTGGCAAGCTGGTGGACGTGGGCCCGGATGGCTTTGCGCAGAACCTGACGGAAGGAATCTTGCGTGCGCGATACAGGGAGTCAACGAGTGAAGCCACGCCGATCGTGCCCGGCAAGGTTTATGAGTACAAGGTCGATTTGTGGTCGACGAGCAATGTCTTCTTGAAGGGACATAGGATTCGCGTGGAAGTGAGCAGCAGCAATTTTCCGCGTTTCGATCGCAACCTGAATACAGGCAAAAGCGCGGCGGAGAGCTCGGAGTTGGTGAAGGCGACCAACACGATTCTCCACGACAGCCAACACCCTAGCGCGCTGGTTTTGCCGGTGGTGCCGCGATAGAGATTAAGAGCCAGAAGCAGAAACTGAAGGGCTGATCGCGGTCAGCTCCCGCGCAGCCTGGCGTCCGAGGCGGATGCAGTCGGGAATGCCGATGCCGTCGTATGCGTTGCCCACGAGGCGGAGGCCGGGAAGGACGGCTACGCACGCTGCGATGCGGGCGGTGCGTTCCTGGTGGCCGACGGCGTACTGTGCCATGGCGCGGCGCCAACGCGCAACCTGCGCATGATCCGGTTCGATCGCGAGGCTGATGGTCTTGTCGCCGAGGATTTCGCTGAGCTCGCGGCGGACGATTGCCACCAGCGCTTCGTCGGTGTGGGTGAGGAGGGCTTCGTTTCTGATTCCACCGAGGAAGGCGCGGAAAACTGCCTTGCCCGGCGGCGTGCGGCCCAGGAATTTGCGATGGACAAAGGTGCAAGCCAGCATGGCTCGGCCCTCGACGGCGGGGACCAGGAAGCCGAATCCGTCAGGCAACGCGCCAAGTTTAGCTTCGTCATAGACCAGGTTGACGGTGATGGATGATGAGTAGGGGATGGCGCTCAGTTCCTCGCCCAGCGCGGCATCCACCGGTGCGAGCAGTGTGCCTGCGGCCCATGCAGGCGAGGCGACAATCAACGCATCGTAAGACTCCGAGGCGCCGGCAGATGTGACGGTCCAGCCGTCTGCGGTCTTTGCAATCGCGCTGACGGGAGAGGCCATGCGCACGGAATCCGGACGAAGCCGCGCTACAAGAGCGTCGATCAACTGCTGCATTCCACCGCGCAGCGCAGTGAAGATGGGCCGCGGAGCGGGAGGGGCGGCAGATTTTGAGTGGCCGTTGTTCTTGGCAGCGGCTTTTGCCCTGGCACGCATTTGGCGGTGCGCCGCCAACATGCCTCGTGTGAGCGAGCCGTATTGGGTTTCCATTTCAACGAGCCGAGGCAGCACGGTGCGCGCACTTAATGCGGCAGAATCGCCGCCGTAGATGCCGGAGAGGAGCGGATCGGCGAGCCGGTCTACTGCCTCGGCGCCAAAGTGCCGCTCGACAAGGGCGGCGACGGCTTCGTCAGGCAGGCCGCTAGGGCGAGGTGGGTGGAGCAGTTCGAGCGCCATGCGAATCTTGGTGGAAAAACTGAACAGGCGCGTCAGTGCAGTGGGAATCAGCTTGGTGGGCACCAGAAACATGAGCCCGTCGGGCAATGCGATGAGGCGGTTGTGCACCACAATATAAGTCTTGCGGGCTGCATCGTTGGAAGGAAGCAGATCCTTGCCCAGTCCTAGCTCGCGGCATAGTTCGGCTGCAGCGGGTTTCTCGGTCAGGAAGGAGTCCGGCCCCTGCTCGATTACTGCGCCATTTACGATTTCCGATGCAAGCGAACCGCCGAGGCGTTCGCGCCCTTCAAAGAGCGTGTAATCTATCGGCGCACCCGCTGCCCGCGCCTTTTCCAACTCATAGGCGGCAGACAGCCCCGCTATGCCACCGCCAATGATCGCAATCCGCATCGTTGACATTATCCCATCATTGCAGCAATTTACGGTTTGTCGCAGACGTAGGGAAGGGGAAAGTTTCGACCTCGCCAGGAAAGCGTCTTGACAGAGTTAGAATCAGGGCTAAGACCTTCCATCGCATGTGATTTAAATCACATGAAGAGCAAAGAGAAGTCAGCAGGCCGTTTCATCTTATAGAAATTGCAAATGGGGCCGATCTGATTTTCGTACCCCGACCGATTCCCAGGCACCAATTGCCGAGCGGCCATTTTGTCGTTGCCCAGGGCACTTCCGCACAGTGTGAACAGGCCCTGAAGGAGACACTGCATGAGCAGTGAATTGATCCACCGGTTGCACTTTGCCTTCACCATCACATTCCACTACCTGTTTCCGCAACTCACCATGGGGCTTGGCCTGCTGATTGTGGTGCTCAAGTCGGTTGCGCTCAAGACCGGCGGCGGACAGTGGGACCGGGCAGCGCGATTCTGGGGACGCATCTTCGCCATCAACTTTGTCTTCGGCGTGGTGACCGGGATTCCGATGGAGTTTGAGTTCGGCACTAACTGGGCGCGATTCTCGCAGGTTTCGGGAGGCGTGATCGGGCAGCCGCTGGCCATGGAAGGCGTCTTCAGCTTCTTTCTGGAGTCAGCATTTCTGGGACTGTTTCTTTACGGCGAGAAGCGGATTTCGAAGCTGATGCACTGGTTTGCGGCTTTCATGGTGTTTCTGGGATCGTGGATCTCGGGGTTCTTCATTATCGTGACGGATGCCTGGATGCAGCATCCGGTGGCCTTCGATCGGATGCCGAATGGGCAGTTTGAGGTGCTCAGCTTTTGGCAACTATTGCTGAATCCGTGGGCGCTGCTGCAGTACGCGCACAACATGACTGGCGCGGTGGTAACTGGATCGTTTGTGATGAGCGCCGTGGGTGCGTTTTATCTACTGGAGAAGCGGCGTGAAGAATATGGACGCATCTTTCTGAAGGTAGGCGTAATTGCCGGCGTGATTGCTTCAATCGCGATTATCTTTCCAACCGGCGACATGCACGGCAAATATGTGGCACAGAATCAGCCGGCGGCGATGGCGGGGATGGAAGGCCTGTTCAAGACCGAGACCGGCGCCGGCATGGTGTTGATGGGCCAGCCGAACGAAGAAACGGGCGAGATCGACAACCCCATCGTAGTGAACGACGCGTTGAGCTTTCTGATCTACGGAACAACCAAGGCCGAGGTGAAGGGCCTGGATCAGATTCCGCACGACCAGTGGCCCACGGTGCTGCCGCTGCTCTTCTACGCGTATCACATCATGGCCGGGCTGGGGACGTGGTTTGCACTGCTGATGATTGTGGCGGCATTCCTGCTTTGGCGTGGACGGCTTTACACGGCGCGCTGGGCTCTGTGGGCGCTGCTGCTTAGTTTCCCGCTGCCGTATATTGCCAACACGGCCGGCTGGATGACGGCTGAGCTGGGCCGGCAGCCATGGCTGATCTATGGGCTGATGCGTACCAGCGAGGGCTACTCGAACACCGTCTCGGCCAGCAACGGTTTGTTCACGCTCATCGGCTTCATGGGGCTTTACACGCTTCTGGGCCTGCTGTTCACGGTACTCATCTACCGCGAAATCGAACACGGGCCGGAACCGAAGGTTCACGCCGCCGAGGCGATTCCTGCCGATTGACGATGGCTTTAGTTAGTCGAAACCGAAAAGGCTGAACAAGAGGGAGCCTGGGGATGATGGGATTTATCTGGTTCTGGCTGGTTGCCGTGATGATTGTGGGCTACGTGGTGCTCGACGGCTTCGATCTTGGGGTCGGTGTGCTGCACCTGTTTCTTGTGCGCACCGAGGCGGAGCGGCGCGCCACGCTGGGCAGCATCGGGCCGGTATGGGACGGCAACGAAGTGTGGCTGCTGGCCGGCGGCGGCACGCTCTACTTTGCATTTCCTCTGCTTTATGCATCGGCCTTCAGCGGATTCTATCTGCCGCTGATGATCGTGCTTTGGCTCTTGATCCTGCGCGGCGTGAGCCTGGAGTTGCGCAACCACATCGACGTGGGTGTGTGGCGTTCGCTGCTGGACGGAGTCTTCGGAGTTTCGAGCGCGCTGCTCACCATCTTCTTCGGCGCCGCGCTGGCCAACGTGCTGCGCGGGGTTCCCTTGCAGGCCGACGGTTATTTCTTTCTACCGTTGTGGACCAACTGGCAGCCCGGCGTTCATCCCGGCATTCTGGATTGGTACACGGTGATCGGCGGGCTGGTGGCGTTGGTTGCGCTTACGATGCATGGAGCGCTGTGGCTAACCATCAAGACCTCGAGCGAACTGGGCCGGCGCGCTCACCACGTCGTCACTCCGCTTTGCACCACGCTTGCAGCGCTCACACTGGTCAGCCTGGCGGCCACCATTGAAGTGCGTCCGGACAGTTTGAACAATTACTACAGTTATCCCATTACATTTATCGTGCCCGTCGGGGTGGTGGCGTCACTGGCCGGTGTCTGGTTCTTGAATCGCAAGGCGCACGCGGTAAGAGCGTTCCTCTGTTCCTGTCTGTACCTGTTCTTCATGCTGGCCGGAGCCTGTTGGGGTCTTTATCCCACGCTGTTGCCGGCGACGACAGGAGCAGACCGCGACATCACGCTGAGCCGCGCAATCTCCGGGCCGCACACGCTGGCCGTGGGACTGGCGTGGTGGATCTTCGGGATGGCGCTGGCCGTGGGGTATGTAGTTTTTGTCTACAGCAAATTCCGCGGCAAGGTGGATTTGCAACCGAGCAGGCATTGAGGCGCTCGGGCCGGCACCGGTTTGGGCTCGCGAGCTTGACGTTATTCGATTGGGATGACTCCCGGCTTTGCCAGGGTGGCAGTAGCAGTTTGACATTTACGGAAGTCGCTCCCGATTTGTGTTTTTCCATTCTTCTCGCAAAAAACGTTACACGTTACAAGCATGAGCGCCGTCCCTACGGGACTCCGGATGAATTTCTGGTTTCGCCAACCCCACGCGGAAGCGCGGGGCTAACAACCTGAGCGTACTTGGGACATGGTTTACAAAACAGACCGGGGACATGGTTTACACCATGTCGGCGAACGAGTGGCTTTCCCAGGTTTGGCTTTGCGCAGATGATGCGTTTATGCCTTGGAAAGAGACTTCAACCGTGGATC
>DASRLI010000453.1:0-4906 GCA_035648535.1 Occallatibacter sp.
CGCATTGCGATGGATCAATCCACCGAGAGCCTGCGCATCCTGAAGAACCGCTATAGCGCGGGGCTTGCGACTGTCACCGATCTGCTGAGGGCCGAGGATGCCGAGCGGCAGAGCCAATCAAGCTACTGGCATGCCGTTTACGGCAACGCAGTCGCTTATTCCGAACTGCTTTACGCGCAAGGGACGTTGACTCCCGACGCGGCGGAGGAACTGCAATGAAGATTCAGTTGTCGGGTTGTTTACTTGCCGTTTTTTCGGCCGTCTTTCCAGTATTGCTGGCAGGTTGCCGCGGTGATCAATCCAAACAGCCGACGGCCGTTGAAACCGTGACCGCGCAGGTGGTGGAGAGCCAGCAGCAAGAGGTGCCTGTAAACCTTCAATCCACAGGAACGGTTCGCGCACGGGAGACGGCAATTGTCTCCGCGCAGGTGATGGGCCACATCCAGCAGGTACTGGTGCATGAGGGAGACAGCGTACGAGCAGGACAAACACTGGTCTTGCTCGACGATGCAACTTTGCGATCGTCGGTGCGGCAGGCCGAGGCTGGCGTAAGGGCGGCGCAGAATCAACAGACGGCGGCAGAGAGCGACGCGAAACTGGCGGCCAGCACACTTGAGCGCTACCGACAACTGGAGACGCAGAAGAGCGTGAGTCCCCAGGAGATGGATGAGGTGTCGGGGCACGCTCAGGCCGCTGCGGCGCGGCTGGATGCCGTACGCGCGCAGACCGATGCAGCCAAGGCCCAGGAGAGCGGCGCGCGGACGGTGCTGGGTTATACGCGTCTGCTAGCGCCATTCAACGGTATAGTGACGGCGCGGACGGCCGATCCGGGAACGCTGGCATCGCCGGGAGTGCCGCTTCTGCAGGTGGATCAAGCAGGTGCACTGCAACTGCAAGCAACGGTCGATGAGTCAGCAATCGGCGTAATTCACAAGGGAATGAAGATACAGGTCGTAGTCGACGGTGCGTCATCCGCGAAGTTGGCAGGCACGGTTCAGGAGTTTGTCCCAGCTGCCGATCCGGCCAGTCACAGCTTTCTGGTCAAGATCGACCTGCCTTCCTCGAACCTGTTACACGCGGGCATGTTCGGGTCGGCGGAGTTTTCGAACGGCACGCGGCAGGCGATTGTCATCCCCCGTTCTGCTGTAGTTCAGCGCGGCTCACTGGTCTGCGCATACGTTCTCGACAACAACGGCATCGCGCAACTCCGCTACCTGACTTTAGGAGCGGCGCAAGGCAATTTAGTCGAAGTCCTTTCGGGCATCTCCACTGGCGAAAAGCTCGTTGAAGCACCTTCGGACCGCGACCTTGCCGGCAAGCGTATTGAGACTCGCACAGGGGGCCAGCCATGAAGCAGGAACTTGGAATCGCCGGACGCCTGGCCCGTGCATTCATCAACTCCAAGCTGACGCCGCTGTTTATCGCCGCATCACTGGCGGTTGGAGTCTTCGCCGTGGCCATCATTCCCCGCGAAGAAGAGCCATAGATTCTGGTTCCCATGCTCGATATCACAACCGCCATGCCGGGCGCATCTCCGGCGGAGGTTGAAGAGCGTGTAACGCTGCCGATCGAAAACCTGGTACATCAGATATCGGGGGTAGAGTATGTGTATTCGACTTCATCGCCGGGACAAAGCCTGGTGATCGTGCGCTTTCTGGTGGGCACCGCCCAGGAAGACGCGCTGATCAAGGTCTATAGCAAACTCTACTCGAACTTCGATCGAATGCCGCCGGGAGTTCTGCAGCCGATTATCAAAGCTCGCTCCATCGACGATGTCCCGATTCTTGCCCTTACGCTGTGGGGCGAGCATTACAACGGCTATCAGCTACGCGCAATCGCGGAGGAGATACAACACAATATCGAACAGGTCTCCGACGTCTCGGAGACGACAGTCATTGGCGGTCTTCCGCGCACCATGCGGGTGGTGCTGAGCACCGAGAAGCTGAGTGGCTACGGCTTGTCGCCGATGGCGATCGTTGGGCATCTTGAGGCCGCAAATGCGAGCGTTCAGGCGGGGAGCTTTTCGGAGAACAATCAGGAGATTCGCGTGGACGCCGGCAACCTGTTCACGCGCCGCGAGGATCTTGAGGGCGTAGTGGTTGGCGTGGTTCGCGGCCGTCCCGTGTATCTGCGCGACATAGCCGAAAAGATTGTCGACGGACCTGCCGATCCGGTCGACTATGTGGTGTTCGGTACCGCGGCCGGAGGCAACAGGACATCGACCGCAGCGCACCAGTATCCAGCGGTTACTATCACCGTTGCCAAGCGCAAAGGCACCAACGCTACCGACATCTCGAATGCGGTTCTCGACCGCGTTCACAAGATGCAGGGGGTCTCGGTGCCCAACGACGTGACGATTACCAATACGCGCAACTATGGCGAGACAGCAAAGGCCAAGTCGGACGAACTGCTTGAGCACCTGCTTTTGGCGACGTTGTCGGTGACCTTGCTGATTGCGCTCTTCCTAGGCTGGCGCGAGTCAGGAGTTGTGCTGCTAGCGATTCCCGTGACGCTGGCGCTGACTATGTCGGTCTTCTATTTCCTGGGCTACACCATCAACCGGGTTACGCTGTTCGCGCTGATTTTCAGTATCGGCATCCTGGTGGACGACGCGATCGTAGTGGTTGAGAACATCGTGCGCCACTTCCGATTGCCTGAAAGTCAGAATCGCCCGAGCATGGATGTTGCCGTGGAGGCAGTGGCCGAAGTAGGCAACCCCACCATTCTTGCTACCTTCGCTGTTCTTGCCGCTGTGCTGCCCATGGCATTTGTGCGTGGACTCATGGGGCCATACATGCGGCCAATTCCCGTGGGCGCATCTGCAGCCATGCTTTTCTCCCTGTTAGTGGCCTTCGTAGTTTCTCCCTGGGCCGCGTTGCGGCTTCTCGGCAAGCATCTTGGTGGAGCTCGCATCCTGGAGCCAGAGCACGAAAACTGGAGAACCCGCATCTACCGGCGTGTCATGACGCCGTTGATTGCTTCCGGCCGCAATCGCGCACTATTTTTCATCGCAGTGGCGGTTCTTCTACTAATCTCGATGGCGCTGGTGCCTCTGGGACTGGTGCGTGTAAAGATGCTTCCATTCGACAACAAGAGCGAATTGCAAGTCATTGTCAATATGCCGGACGGCACACCCCTGGAGCAAACGGCCCGCGTAACAGCAGCGCTGGGCCCTGAACTTGCTCGTCAGCCGGATGTGCTGAATTACCAGACCTACACGGGGGCATCCGGGCCTTACAACTTCAATGGGCTGGTGCGCCACTACTACATGCGCCGGTTGCCCAACCAGGCAGATATCCAGGTGAATCTGCTTCCGGCCAAGCAGCGCAGCGATCAGAGCCACACCATTGCGAAGAGGCTGAGACCCTTGCTTGACGCCATCGGCGACCAATATGGCGCGCGCATTCAGGTTAGCGAAGTGCCGCCCGGGCCGCCGGTGATTCAAACGCTTGTGGCTGAAGTTTACGGCCCCGACCTGGATGGCCAGAAGCGTGTCGCCGGGCAAATCAAGTCGATCTTTCAGCACACTCCGGGCGTTGTCGATACGGACTGGTATGTCGAAGACCCGCAGCCGCGACTGGTGATGAGCGTGGATGCCGTGAAGGCCGCACAGCACGGTATTGCAGTCGCGGATGTGGCCCATGCGCTCGCGCTTGCCACGTCGGGGACCGAAGTCGGATTGATCCACGACCAGAGTGCACGTAGCCCGGTTGCCGCAGTGGTTGAAGTGGACCGTGCAGACCGTTCCTCCGAACAGGGGCTGGAAAATATCCGGCTTCCTGGCGCAGACGGAGCGATGGTTTCCCTTCGCGAGTTGCTGACGACCGAACACAGAACGATCGAGCCCAGCATCTATCACAAGAACCTGCGCCGCGTGGTGTATGTCACAGGAGACGTAGCCGGGGCGGAAGAGAGCCCGGTCTACGCGATTCTGAAGATGAACAAGGATCTCGACCATCTCACGCTTCCCGCTGGATACGCGCTGGCCCGCTACAACGCGGTAATGCCGGAATCGACCGATCACTTCTCGATGAAATGGGACGGTGAGTGGCAAATCACAATCGAGGTCTTCCGTGACCTCGGGCTCACGTTTGCCGCGGTGCTGGTTCTTATCTATGTTCTCGTCGTGGGATGGTTCCGGTCGTTTATTGTGCCGCTGATTATCATGGCACCGATACCACTGACACTGGTGGGCATTCTGCCGGCTCACGCAATCCTGGGTGCGTTCTTCACGGCAACCTCGATGATTGGCTTCATTGCTGGAGCAGGCATCATCGTTCGCAATTCGATTATTCTTGTAGACTTCATCGAGCTGAGGCGTCGCCAGGGTATTCCCCTCAGTCAAGCGGTCATCGACGCCGGCGCAATTCGCTTCCGCCCTATGCTGCTGACCGCGGCCGCGGTAGTGGTGGGAGCAAGCGTGATCCTCACCGATCCAATCTTCCAGGGGCTTGCAGTATCGCTGATTGCGGGCGCCGTCGCTTCCACTTTCCTATCGTGGCCGACGATTCCAATTCTTTATTACATGGTTCACTCGCGACGCGAATCGGAGATCGCCGGTGAACCCACCACCGATGAATAACAAAGGAGAATCTCAATGACCGTTGAACGTGGACTGCGCCTGATGGCGGGCGTCATGGTGCTGTTGTCGCTCGGCCTAGCTCACTTTTTTTCTTACTACTGGCTTTTTCTTACTGGATTTGTCGGACTTAATCTTTTGCAGTCTGCATTCACCAACTGGTGCCCTGCTGTGAATATCCTTCGCGCCATGGGGCTGAAGCACGTCAAATGCAGAACCTGCAACTGAGGCGAAGATGCACAACACGCAAATTGCGGCTTCCCCGAACTCTCGCCCTCAAAAAGGCGAAGAGCTGAAGGATGAGGTGTATCGTCAAATGTTCCGGCT
>DASRLI010000454.1:0-11126 GCA_035648535.1 Occallatibacter sp.
TCGCCTGTTGCGCAGCCATTTGGCTACGCCCAAAGCCAGCAGCAGCCCGCCAAAAGGGATGCACATCAGCGCGACAATCAGCGCGAACCAGCCGGTGTTGGTGCTGGCGCCAGTCGGCGAAAAGCCGCCCAGCACGGTCTCCAGCAGCGCAGCGGCCAGCAGGCCAGTGCCCACCATTGAGCCGCCCCACTGCAGCAATTGCCGTGTTCCGTCTTCGGGTTGGGCAAGACGGGGTTGAACTGATTGGTTAGGTGCAGGCTTCAGGGGACGTGTTGTCATAAGTCCTTTATCCTTGCGCCAGGCGCAGCATCACGTAGGTGATCACGCCGGTGACCGAGACATACAGCCACAGCGGGAACGTCCAGCGTGCAACCTTGCGGTGCCGAGGAATCCGCCCGCTCAGCGAGAAAAAGAACGTAACCAAAACCAACGGCAGCGCCACGATCGCCAGGATGATGTGGCTGGCCAGCAGCGGCAGGTATACACCGCGCAGCGCCGCGTGAGCCGGGTAGCGGACATCACCATGCAGAGCGTGGTGCAGAATGTAGCTCACCAGAAAAAGCGTTGAAAAGCCAAAGGCCGTAATCATTGCCGCGCGGTGCGCCTTGATTTTGCGCGCCCGGATGAACGTGTATCCGATCAGCAGCGAAGTGGCGGCCAGTCCGTTGAGAACCGCATTCAGTGCGGGTAGAAATGCGTATTGCGCGCTCGTTGCCGAGGCGGGATGAATATAAATCAGCCAGAAGAGAAACAGTGTTGCCGCCGCACTTATCACCAGAATCGCGGCGATGGTGGGGCGTGTACTCGATTGGGGTGCGACCGTGGACGTCATGATTCCGCTTCCTTGTTACCTGGCGATGGCGCAGACCATCAAAGTAGTGAAGAGGAGGGGCAGGTACAGGACGCTGACCTTCAGCAGATCGCGCGCCAGCATACGGCTCTCGGTCTCATCGCTGGTGCGCAGAATGCCTGCGAAGCGAATGGTGTAAGCCAGGTAAAGCAGCCCCAGCGCGCCGGCCAGCGCGGCATAAGGAGTGCTCGCCATGCCCAGCCGCCACGGAATCAGGCTCACCGGAATCATCGCCACTGCAAAAAACAGCGCCTCGGCCACCGTGGACCGTCCATCCGGCTGCACCACCGGCAACATGCGGATGCCTGCCCTCGCGTAATCGTCACGGTAGAGCCAACTGATGGCCATGAAGTGCGGAAACTGCCAGACAAAAAGAATTGCAAACAGCGCAACGCCCTGCCATTCGATGCGTCCGCGCGCGGCCGTCCAGCCCAGCAGCGGGCCCATGGCACCGGGAAATGCGCCGATGAATGTAGCCAGAGCGGTCACTCGCTTCAGCGGCGTATAAATCGCGACATACGTAAAGGCCGTGAGCAGCGCCAGCGCCACGGTTAGCAGATTGGTGTGCAGCAGCAGCCACACCGCGCCCAACGCCAGCGAGCCGAGTCCCGCCACAACTCCCTGCGCCAGCGAGAAACGCCCTGAGGCCAGGGGACGGTCGGCAGTGCGCTTCATGAGCGCATCGGTCTTGCGTTCCAGCGCCTCATTCAACGCGCCGGCTCCGGCCGATACCAGCCCGATTCCCAACAGCGCATCCAGCAATCCACGCTGCACACTCGAAATTCCCGACAGCATCGACCCCAGGTAGAAGCCGCCCCAGCCCGTAACCAGCACCAGCCCTACAACTTTCACCTTGAACAGCTCGCGCAGGTCGTGAATCAGCGTAGCCGTGGCCCCCGGCGGCGGCGCATGCACATGAATGTGCCCATGCTCGAGGTTTTCAGCGGGCACGGGAAGGTCTACCGGATTGGCGGCCTGGGAAGCGGGAGTCATTGGGAAGGATAAAGCCCTCGGCTGCACTGCTCAGAACGGAAATGCGCCTGTTTCGATCATACCAAGCTAGGGGAGTAGGGAAACTAAATCTCGAATTTTCAGCCCAATCGTGCGGCCCGCAGAATCGCATCTGCCACCTCTTCTGGGGCCAAGTTATCCACAGCAATCGACACATGCGCCGTCCGGTAAAGCGGCAGTCGTCGCTCATAGCGGCTGGTCAGATTGGCCTGGTCGGCCAGGATGGGCCGAGTGTGTTCGGTTCCCCCGCAGCGCGCGAGCGTCGTAGCCAGCTCCACCTCAAGATGAACCAGGATCGTGCGCGGAGTCGAGAGCAGCAGCAATCGTGTCTTCGGATGCTCAATGGCCCCCCCGCCCAGTGCCAGCACCAGGTGGTTACCCTCCGCCAGCCGCGCAATGGTCGCATGCTCGCGTTCGCGGAACTCCGCCTCACCGTGGCGCGCAAAAATCTCGGTAATCGGTACTCCGGCCTCAGCCTCAATCACGTCGTCTACATCCACGAATCTCCAGCCCATCCGCGCCGCCACCAATGGTCCGACGGTTGTTTTTCCCGACCCCATAAAGCCGGTAAGCACAATGCGCCGATGAGCAGACGCCGAGTCTGGCAGGGACGCTGACGGTGAGCCGGGCGATGCCTCGGAATTGTTCTGAGTTGTCATTCGATCTTCACGCGCGGATCGATTCCGCGTTCTCTCTTTTCAGTATAGGGAAGCGCAATCAGCAGCCGCGCCTTCAGCCAAGCACCATCACAATAGCGCCCACGGTAATCAGCGCCCCGCCCACCAGCGCAGACGCATTCAGCTTCTCCCCCAGCAGCAGCCACGCAAACACCATCACCAGCGGCACGCTCAGCTTGTCCAGCGGAGCAACCCGCGAAGCCGGGCCCAACTGCAGTGCGCGGAAGTAGCAGATCCACGACAACCCGGTCGCCAGCCCCGACAGCGCAAGAAAAAGCAGCGTCCGCCTGTCGAGCGCACGAATCTCGCCGTGTTTGCCCAGCGCCAGCGCAATGCCCCACGCAAACACCACCACCACGCTAGTGCGCAGCGCCATGGCCAGGTTCGAGTCCACATGTTCCACGCCCACTTTGGCCAGCAATGCCGTGGCCGCGGCAAACGCCGCCGAAAGAAGCGCCCATCCAATCCAGCTCATAAAAAATATGGTACGCGGCCCCGGCCCGCAGCGCTGATTTGACCGGCATTTACAGCGAAACCAGAGTTACTATACCCCGAAGCGATAGGCCTCAAGTCGACGCGACCACCAGGGAGCGGCGACCCCGCAAATGGCTCAACAGGGCACACCAACTCTGGTTTCGCTCTAGACTTGAGGAATGCAGACCGGCCGCGCCAGCAGGACAGCCTTGAAAGTAGCCATTCGCCGCGCCGCCCACCAGCTCATTGACCTGCCTCGCGTTCTCGACGACCCCATTGCCGTGCGCCTTGTCGGCAACGGATTCGCCCGCGATATGGAACGCGCCATGCACAAGGTTGCGCGCGATTTTCGGCTCTTCATGGCCGCCCGCAGCCGCCATGCCGAAGACCGTCTGTCAGCCACTGTTGCGCAGGGGGTCAATCAGTATGTGGTGCTCGGTGCGGGTCTCGACACCTTCGCCTATCGCAACCCATTTCCGTCGCTGCAAGTCTTTGAAGTGGATTTTCCCGCCACCCAGCAGTGGAAGCGCGACCTGCTCGCCGAAGCCGACCTCTCCATCCCCGCCAACCTCACCTTCGTTCCCCTGGACTTCGAACACAAAACGCTCGCCGAGGGCCTCGCTGAGGCGGCCTTCAACGCTAACTCCCCAGCTTTCTTCGGCTGGCTCGGAGTCGTTCCCTACCTCACGCTCGATGCCTTTCGCTCCACACTCGCCACCATCGGCCAATTGCCAGCCGGCACCGCCGTCACCTTCGACTACGTCTTCGCGCCTGACACGCTGAGCCCCAAACGACGCCAGGTCTTCAACACACTATCCGAGCGCGTGGCCGCAGCCGGTGAGCCTTTCCGCCTCTTCTTTGCGGCCGACGAGTTGGAAAACGAACTGCACCGCGCCGGGTTCCACCGCTTCGAGCAGGTGGATTCCGACCGCCTCAACGACCTTTACTTCAAGGACCGCGCCGACGGCCTCAAGCTCTCCCCAGTCCGCATCGGCATGCTGGCCACCGCCTGGGTCTGAGCGCGATTCTGGGTGCAGCTACGCGTTAAGATGAGTCATGCGCCTGTTCGCTCCAGCGTTCTTTACCGCCGTCATGCTCACTGTCTCCGGATGCGGATATCACACTCTCGGCGCCGCCACTCATCTGCCCCCGGACATGCACACGCTCTCCGTCCCGCTCTTCGCCACGCGCACCGAGACCTACCATACTGAAACAGCAATGACCAACGCGGTGATTCGTGAGTTTGCTTCCCGCACCCGTTTCCGCGTGACTCCTGGCGCGGCCCCTGATGCGGGAGCAGTGCTGCACGGCACCATCCTCAAAGAAGCCGTCGCGCCGCTCACCTACAACTCGTCCACGCAGCAGTCGTCCAGCTTCCTCATCACCATCGTCGTTTCCGTCACGCTCAACGGTCCCGACGGCCGCGTCCTCTACCAGAACGGCAACTACGTCTTCCGCGAGCAGTACCAATCCACCACCGACCTGGCGACGTTCATTCAGGAAGACCCGGCCGCCATCGACCGTCTCTCCAAAGCCTTCGCCCGCCAGCTCGTAGCCGACGTGCTTGAAGGCCTCTAGGAGAACCTCTTATCAAGCCGTCACTTTGAAAGGGCGCGGGTTTGCAGCGTGCGGAAGAACTCGATTCGGTGAAGGGTACGGGCTTCAGCCCGTACATAAATCGAGCAAAAAAGAAGCGGGCTTTAGCCCTTGAGGGAATCTGGACCAATTCTCCACAGCCTCCGCAGCGAAGAACTGACGAATCCCAACCCCAAGCCGCAACACTTTCCGACAGCTCATCTTTATCGGGACTGGCCTCGACACGCCGCACAGGATATTCTGGAGCCGCATGATCCACGCATTCAAAGGCTGCGCTGAACGGAGACTAGCGCTTTGACGGTCGCGCGCTGGGGCGCAGGATTCGCCGCCGTAGGCCGCTTTGTCGCTGAAATCGAAGCTGCCGCGGCCAACAACGGTACGCTCAGACCGAGCTACGTGCTGGCCGGCGATGAAATCTTCTTATTGGATCGCTGCCGCGCCGCCGTCCTGAAAGCCTTTGTGCCGCCCGATCTGCGAGATTTCTGCCTTTCCGATCTCGACCTGACCACAACGTCGATCTTCGAAGTGCTTGACCGCGCCCAGACGCCCTCGCTCATGGTGCCCTTCCAGGTAGTCTTTGTGCGCAATGTGCGCCAGCTTTACACGCGCGGCGCAAAGAAAGATGAGTTCGCCGCGCTCGATCGCTATTTCCGCTCGCCCAACCCCCAGGCGCTCATCCTCTTCGTCGCCGACTTCATCCGCATCCCTTCTGACTCGCGCCGTATGGAGATGGACGACAAGAACCGCTTCGAGCGCCTCACTGAAACTCTAGGCGAACACTGCGGCATGGTCGAGCTGGCCCGCGTCAGCGAAGAAGATGCAATGCGCTGGACTGTCGCCACGGCACAGGAGTCGCAGGTCCGCATCGACCCCGACGCCGCTCGCGAGCTTGTCGATGCCTTGGGCGCCGACATGATGCTCGTCTCCTCCGAATTGGAAAAGCTGCTGCTCTATGCCCTGGGCCGCGGCCGCCTCACGTTGGGCGATGTGGAAACAATGGTGCTCGGCGCCAAGCAGCGGTCGCTCTACGAACTCACTGACGCCATCAGCGCCCGCGACCGCGTCCGCGCGCTGGCCCTGCTCCAAGGTCTCCTGAACAGCTCAGACGCCGGCGAAGACGCAGCCATCGGCCACCTCTATATGCTGGCCCGCACCTTCCGCCAGATGCTTGTGATTCTGGAAAAGAACGTCCGCGATTCGCGCGCCATCTGGCAGGCTTTGTGGCAGGGCTTCCGCATGCCGCCCTTTGCTGCCGATGACCTCATCCGCCAGGCCCGCCGCTACAAAAGCCGCCGCGAACTCACCCACGCCCTGCGCCTCGTCGCCCGCGCAGACCTCGAACTGCGCTCCTCTCCGCCCGACAAGCGCCTGGTCCTCGAGCGCCTCGTCTACGAACTTGCCTCAGAGCCCAAACCGGCGCCATCTCTCTTTGCTTCAGCCCAGTTATCGTTCGAAGGCTAGAGAAGCGATAGATCCTTTAGACAACTTTCGAACCTGACACTGCTTTGAAAGAGCGCGGCTTTAGCCGCGCAGCCAGGTAAGAATAAAAGACCCCGGGCTTTAGCCACGGAGGGAGGAAATTGCGTGACAATGATTTTGAACTTCACAATCGGTCGCCGCGATTCGAGAGCGCACAATGGAAATAACTCACATGTTCACCCCGGCCAACGTAATCGCCGCTTGCCTCGCGCTCTTTCCGTTTCTGGCCGCGGCCTTCTTCCCGCTGCGCTTCGCCGGCCGTGCGCGCAACTTCCCCGCATGGTTGCAGCTTTCCTGCCCCACCCTCCTGAGTCTTCCGTACGTGCTGGTGACGTACTTCGCCGGCATCTTCCGCTGGGAATGGTTCGCCCTGTATGCCGCACTTCCCGCCTTGGTCGCCCTTCTGCTCAGCCAGGCCGCCCGCGTCGACAAAGCCCAACGCGGCACCTGGATGGATTTCCTAGTTCTCGCCGCCCTGGGCCTCGCTGTCGACCTGCGTTGGTTTGAAGCCGCCTGGCCACCTCACCTGGCCATCTTCAATAAAGTCCTGTTGCTCGACGCCGGCATCTACGGCTTCATCCTCATACGCAATCTTGATGGAACCGGCTTCGACCTGCGCCTGCGCCTGCGAGATGCCGCCATTGGACTGCGCGAGTTCGCCATCTACACGCCGATTGCGCTCGCGCTCGGTCTCAGCCTGGGCTTCCTGCATGCGCATGCAGTCTGGCCGCCGCTCACGTCCATTGCCTTCGCATGGATCTTCACTTTCTTCTTCATCGCCGTACCGGAAGAATTGTTTTTCCGCGGCTGGCTGCAGAATCTTCTTGAGCGGCGCACGGGCCGCTATCCCGCACTGCTGTTGACCGCGGTCCTCTTTGGCCTGGCGCACTTCAACAAGCGGGCAGTGCACTTCAACTGGCGTTACGTGCTTCTTGCCGCAATCGCAGGCATCTTTTATGGCCGGGCATGGCGGCAGCATCGCCGTGTCGCGGCGTCCGCCATCACCCACGCGTCAGTGGACGCCGTCTGGTCCCTGTGGCTGCATTGACGGCGCATACCGGTGTGTAGGGCTGTAAGTCAGGTAACCGAGTCCAACCCGCATGTTGTGAACCATGGGCCCGGGAACGGTAATCGCAATCGTGATGCCGAAGATGGCGTGCGCCATGCCCAGCGGATAGAGATTGCGGTAACGAAGAAAGATCAGGCACGCCGCGAAACCCCAAATCAAAGTCACCGGCGTAAGGATGGGGTTAGGCAGATGCGCCAGCGCAAACAGGCCTGCTGTCGCAAATACAGCGGCCTTGTCGTCGTTCAGCAAGCGCAAGAATCGCAGCAGAAAAAAGCACTGCATCAAAAATTGCTGTACGAATGTCCAGACAACATATGCCCAGTAGGTCCTGACGACATGAAGCAGGCCGTGGTGAATATGCACCGTATGCATCTCTCTGGCCATCGCCAGCGCCGCCGCAGCCAGCACCAGCGCCAGGCCCACCACCCAGAGCGAGCGGAAGAAATTCTTCCTGCGCAGCCCCATCGCCTCCAGGCCGTCCCACGAGAGGCACGTCATGGTCGCGAGCGCGGCCACCGCTACCATCCACAAATATCGTTGCACCGGGCGCGGCGACCAGATCACCGCCATGATCAGCACATAGGCAATCGCAATTTCAATACAAGCGCGGCGCTTACTGCGTGTTCTCGCTGAGTTGCCGCCACCAGCAGTCGCAGCCGTACCGTCCGCCATGCCAACGATGTTACGCCAATCGCTTGCCGCTATTCCAGAATCACGGCTGGCTCCGGCTCATGTCCGTGCGTCGTCAGAGCCACGGCAGCGGCCAAAATTAGCGCGCCGCCCACCCATGCGTAGGGGCCCAGGTGCTCGCCCAGCAACTCGACGCCAAGAAGGGAGCCCATCGCCGGCTCAATGTTCAGGAACACCCCGGCCCTCGAAGCAGGCACGTGATGAATGCCCCAGTTCCACAGCAGCGTCGTGGTTGCTGTGCAAAGCAGTCCGCTGATCGCAAGCGCAACCCATGCCGTAACGCTCATCTGTGCGAATGGCGGCGGTTCCACGTTCCGATGAGTCAACGGGGAAAGCAGCCATGGCCCCAAAACCCACAATGCCAGCATCGCGGCCCCGGAGAGAATCGTATAGGCAGTCACCACCGGCGGGCTGTGCGTCTCCATCAGCTTTTTGCTCAGCAGAATCCAGGCCAATGCAATGAACAGCGAGACGAACACCAGCAGATCTCCCAGCAGGGTCGGGACCCCGCTTGCAGCGGCGGTCCGGCTTGCTCCCATCGTCACCAGCGCCGCGCCCACCGTGGACCCGCACAGCGCCAACCAGCCCAGCCGGTCCAGCTTTTCTCCTGCAAACAGCGCGGCAGCCACGGCCAGCATCACCGGCATCGCTCCTACCATCAGCGATGCGTGGCTTACGGTGGTCCGCACCAGCCCGTGGAATTGAAGTAGAAACTGGATTGGCACGCCGAAGGCCGCTGCAATCAGCAACAGTCGCATCTCCGCACCGGTCAACCGCACCCATCCACCACGATGGAAAAACATCACCGGCAGCATGCCCAACGAAGCAAACACGAAGCGATAGAGCACCATCCACTCCACGCTCATCTCGTTCAGCGCCAGCCGGCCGAAGTAGAAGCCCGTGCCCCACAAGCACCCGGCCAATGCGCAGGCCCCGTAGCCCAGAAATCTGAGCCGCCCGCCGTCAATCGTGTCTTCTGCCATCCCTTCTTTACTCTCGCACACGCACACGAGTCGGATATCACTGCCCAATACGCCCCTCATCGGCGAGAATACAAGGCGACGATGAAACGGCTGACGAGAGTGAATCTGATTGTGTGCGCCGGCCGATGGCTGGCCGTGGCCGGGCTGGTGTTTGGCGCAATCAGCCTTGCGCACGCCCAGGGAAGCGCCAGGATCGCTTCCGATCGATCCCGTCCGATGAAAGAGCGCGTGCTTCCCGGCGGCTACCCCGACAAACCCTCCCTGCAGCCCTCGTGGACCATTCCCGTTGAGCCTCTGGGCTTCTCTCCTCCCGGCGCGCTTTACCTTGGCTCACGCGACAGCCTGGTCTCGCTCGACTTCATCGACGAAAACCGGCTGCTGTTTACCTTCCGCGTTCCCGGCCTCATTCACCGCCAGCTCCAGGCCGGGGAAACCGCGGAGGGCGATGAGCGCCGGATCAGGGCCGTGGTTTTAACGTTGCCCGGCGGCGCCGTAGAGGCGGAGGGATTGTGGTCTGTTCACGACCACTCGCGTTACCTCTGGATGCTCAAGGATGGGCACTTCCTGTTCCGCGACAAGGACAATTTGCAGCAGGGCGACGCCCATTTGGAGATGAAGCCACTGCTCCATTTTCCGGGACCGCTCCTCGGGATCGAACTCGATCCCACCCAGCAGTTTCTCGTCTCCAACTCCCGCGAGCCGGCCTCGGTCCAGAGCAAGCCCGGGGAAGTTGACAGTCCGGCCACAGCCGCGGCCACCATGACCCCCGACAACCCGAACGCCTCTGGCGAATCCAAGGCCGATTCCAATCCGGCGCCGCCCGAAATGGTGGTGCGCATCCTTCACCGGGAATCCGGCCAGGTAATGCTTGTGAGCCGGGTCCGTGCCATGGTCCATCTCCCCATCAACTCCGAGGGCTATCTTGAGAGCCTTCGCGGGCGCGGCCTGGAGTGGATGCTGAACCTCAACTTCTTCACTGGCGGCAGCAGGATACTCGGCAGCGTTGATTCCCCCTGCGCGCCGTACCTTGAGTTCATCTCGCAGCAGGAGGTGCTGGTAACCGCCTGCAATCCCGCCGGCGGGCACAAGCTGTTAGCCATCTCCACCGACGGCAAGATCCTTTGGGACGACCTGAATCCGGACACGGCGATCTGGCCGCTCCTGACCCACTCACCCGACGGCCTGCGCGTGATCCAGGAGACTCTCGCCATCACCCATCCCGTCAGTTCCTACGCGCCCCTCGGCAGTGAGGATATTAAAGGGCAACTGGTCAGAGTCCTGGATGCCGCCACTGGCGAAGTGGCATTTGAATCACCTGCCAGCCCGGTGCTGGACGCCGGCGGCAACGTCGCCATTTCGCCCACTGGCCGGCATGTGGCCGTGCTCAGCGCCGGCGCCATACAGGTCTTCGAACTGCCCGCGCCCTCTCCCCTGCCGAACACAGCCGGTAAACAACCGGGCCGTTAAACGGCGCCTTTCCCGTGTTCGCCATATGAAACCCGTGTAAACTTGGCGAGGGGAGTTTCCAATTGGCCACGGCTGTCGTCCACTATTCGGCTGCGGCGGTTTCCGACCGGGGCCGCAAACGCCCCTCCAACGAAGATGCATTCGGCTACTCCACTGAGCACGGCGTCTATCTCGTCTGTGACGGCATGGGCGGCGCTGCGGCCGGGGAGATAGCCAGTTCACTCGCCGTCGATGAATTCATGCGCCTGCTCACCAGCCGCGCTGCCGACGTGCCGCTCCAGGAAGTGATCGACCAGGCCATCCTCACCGCCAACGAAGCCATCTACTCCCGTTCCCAGGCCAACTCCAAACTCAGCGGCATGGGCACCACGATGGTAGCCCTGGTCGTCGAAGAGCGCCGCGTTCGCGTCCTCAACATTGGCGACAGCCGATGTTATCGCCTTCGCGGCGGCCATCTGGAACAGATTTCGCAGGATCACTCGTTGGTCGATGAGCAGGTCCGTCTCGGCCGCATGACCCCCGCCGAAGCCCTCCGCTCACCGCTCAGGAATGTCATCACCCGCGCCCTCGGCACCCAGAGCCGCGCCACGCCAGACATCTTCGAGCTTGAAGCCGAGCCCGGGGACCTCTTCCTGCTCTGCTCCGACGGCCTCACGCGCGAACTTCCTGCCCCGAGAATCGAGTCCATCCTCACCGTCGGCGCTGCCCCCGCCAGCCTGCCTCTTGAAGCCCTTTGCTGCAGTCTCGTCGAAGCCGCAAACCAGGCCGGCGGAGGCGACAACATTACCTGCCTGCTCCTCCGCGCCGAAGCATAGCCGGTCTCACTACCG
>DASRLI010000455.1:0-25554 GCA_035648535.1 Occallatibacter sp.
CGACATAACTGACCAATCTCTGCCCGTTTTAAGGGTGTGTAAAATAACGTGTTTTTTGTGCCGATCCTGCCATTCTTCAGCTGATACGACCATGCGTTCTCCATTCCAATTCCATTTGGAGTTCTCACGGCTCTAGCGGCCGTTCCTTTCAAAGCACGGCTGGGTCAGGCCATCAGTGCTTGATTCGACGTCTAGAATGCCGCCTGGATCTCATCAATCGCCAATTGGTCACCATGCCGGACCACTAGTCCCTCTGCTGAGTTAAGAAAACCAGCTGAAAAATAATAACGCTGCTCTCACGCGCGCGCGAGACTCTGAGGCAGCCGTCCAGAAGCACCTCAAGGATATTGGCCAGTTATTTGCGACAATCCGCCCGGAACCTGGAAATGGCGGCAAAACGCTCACCGTTAGCGATGCCACGTTCTCGTCAATAGGAGGTTAACTTCCAATTTGCGGACGGTACCTGGTGATGTGAGGACGGCTTCACCATCTTGCTTTCGTCGCGAATTCGTT
This sequence comes from Occallatibacter sp., assembly GCA_035648535.1. Lineage (GTDB taxonomy): Bacteria > Acidobacteriota > Terriglobia > Terriglobales > Acidobacteriaceae > Telmatobacter. The sequence continues at coordinate 514 of DASRLI010000455.1, forward strand.
CGCGGAACTCACGCGGCAGCTATATGTCCTAGCACACCGCGGGCATATTGATCGATGTTGGTGAGGACGATCCCGAACTCCTTCTGGATCGACGTCATATTGATCGCGTCTCCCGATGAATACGAAAGCATTAGACCAGCGAAGCTTTTCTGAAGCGGGTCCGTAGCGCCCTCAAGCTGTGCATGTAGCGCTTCATCAGCGATATGCTCGCGCTTGAACTGCCTGCCGGCGATCCCTTCGAAGCGGGCCACGACCTCGTTCGGGCTTAGCATCTCCGGGCCGCCAAACTCGATGATTCTACGTTCAGCTGCTGGATTTCGCAGAGCGAGAACGCACCTCTCTGCAACGTCTGAGAATGAGACCCAGCTTACCGGCCTCGTGCCGGGTCCGTAGATACGAGCCGCCGCATTTGCATAATCAAACCCAAGCGCCGGACTCAGCCATACTTCCATGAAAAAACTCGCCTGAACGACAGTGAAGTTCATGGTCGCTATTGCATTCTCGACGTGCGCTTTTGCATCTGCCAGTGGGAACGAGATACCCGCCGGGCGACGAAACGAAGTGAAGATGAACTGACGGACGCCAGCGGCCTTTGCGGCGTTTACGAGTTGCAACTGTCCCAATTCGTCGACCGAATCGATCGAGTCTCCCGGCTGCCGGGACATTGTTGCTGACGCAGTCGAGATGACCGCATCCACATCGCGGCAGGCGACAGCGAGCGAATCGGGGTTTTTCAGGTCGCCAACGACTCCTTCGACTCCGCAACTGCGTAGGAATTCGACCTTTTCCGCCGAACTTGTCGCGCGGATAAGTCCCCGAACCTTTTCGCTTCGCCCGGCTAGTCTTCGACAAATCTCACTTCCCACGATGCCCGTAGCACCAACTACAAGAATCATGTCGATTCTCCTTGTCGACTAAAGTCTACGCCCGTCTGCTCATAGAGATGTGGAGATGTTCAACCAATCATTGGCGGGTGGGACAGGTCTCGATCTTGAGACCTGGAACCCATCAATGCCGAAAAGCAGCAAGTATGGGGCGGATAACCGTCAAACCGGAAGTCACCGGTTGATCAACCTAGGGGACGCATGCGCACTAGAAACGTCCCGCAATCATCAGTGTCGCCGGACTTGAATGGTGCATGCGCCCACACCTCGTCCGCCACGGTGGATGAGACATCGAATCTTCCCTCTTACGAATACAGCCTGATCTCGCTTGAAGTGCCTCCCGCCGCGGGAATGTAGCACCTCTGCGTGTAATCCATCACCATGCGATCGGCATTGAAGCGCCAGCCAAGCGTGCGGATGGTGCGCTTCATACGTTTGATCCATCCCCTCGGCAGTCCGTCGCGGTCGCGCTGATAAAACAGCGGAATCACCTCGTCGTGAAGAACGCGGTAGAGGTCTTCGCCGTCGCGGCTGTCGTGCACGTCCATGTTGGAGTGCGTTCTGCCGGTACCGATGGCGAAGCCATTGAGCCCGTCGTAAGCTTCGGCCCACCACCCGTCAAGTACCGAAAGATTCAGGCCGCCGTTGAGCACAACTTTCTGTCCGCTGGTGCCCGAGGCCTCCAGAGGCCGGCGCGGATTGTTCAGCCACACGTCCACACCCTGCACCAGGTAGCGGCCGACGTTGATGTCGTAGTCCTCAATGAAGACAAATTTGTTAGAGAATTTCGAGTCCCGCATCATCTCGGCAATCTGCTGCAAAACCGTCTTGCCGGGTTCGTCGCGCGGGTGCGCCTTGCCTGCAAAGAGAAACTGAACGGGGCGCTTGGGATCGTTGACCATGGAGGCGAGCCGATGCATATCGGCCAGCACCAGGTTGGCTCGCTTGTAGGTGGCAAACCGCCGCGCAAAGCCGATGGTCAACGCATCCGGCGAGAGAATCTTGTCGAGTTTCTTCAGTGTCGCGGCAGGCTCCTCGCGGCGTTCAGCCTGCTCGCGCGCTCGGCGGCGTGCAAAGTCGATCAGTTGCGCCTTCAGAGCCAGGTGCGTCTCCCACAGTTCGCCGTCGTCGACACTTTCAATCTTTTCCCAGGTCTTCGCGACTGCGCTGTGGCGCTGCCAGTTCACCCCTAGATGACGATCGTAGAGGCGACACATTTGCGGCGCCAGCCAGCTTGGAACGTGCACGCCGTTGGTGATGTGTCCAATCGGCACGGCGTCTTCGGGCCGGTTGGGATAGAGGCCCTTCCACATCGCTCGCGAGACCTCGCCGTGCAGAGACGACACAGCATTCACGCGCCGCGCCAGCTTCAGTCCCAGCACCGTCATGCAGAACGGTTCGCCCTGGTCGGTGGGATACTCGCGCCCAAACCCCATCATGTTCTCGTGCGAAATTCCCAGTTGCTCGCGCAGCGGACCCAGGTGTTCTTCCATCAGGTCGGCACTGAAGCGGTCGTGGCCGGCGGGCACGGGCGTGTGCGTGGTAAAGATCACTTCGCGGGGGATCAGGCTGGCCGCGGTTGTAAAGTCCAGGCCTTCGTCCACCATGCGATCGCGAATCGCCTCGAAGACCGCAAAGCCGCTATGTCCCTCGTTCAAGTGCAGCACGCCGGGCGTGATGCCCATGGCCTTAAGTGCGCGGAAGCCGCCGATGCCCAGCAGCAGCTCCTGACGAATGCGCGTGCGCGCATCTCCGCCGTAGAGGCGTGAAGTGGTTTCCAGATCTTCGGGCGCATTGCCGGCAACATTTGAGTCGAGCAGCAGCAGGTCACATCGGCCCACCTTCACGCGCCACACCTTGGCTCGGATCACGCCGCCGCGCGTAGCAATCTCCACCACCACGGGTTCGCCGTTGATGCCGATGGCCGGCTGCATGGGCAACTGGTTCACATCGGTCTGCAAGTACTCCTCGCGCTGCCATCCGGTCTGGTCAAGCCGCTGCAGAAAGTATCCCTGCCCGTAAAAAAGGCCGATGCCGATGAGCGGAATGCCAAGGTCGGATGCGCTCTTGATGTGGTCTCCAGACAGTACTCCCAGACCGCCGGAGTAGATGGGCAGCGACTCGTGCATCCCGAATTCGGCTGAAAAATAGGCGATGGGCCGAGGCCGCAGTACTCCTGCGTTGGCCGCGCCCCAGGTTCGGTCTGCGTTCAAATACTCCTGCTGGCGGCGGTAAACATAGTTAATGCGGCTGTGTAGAACCAGTTCCGCGGCGCGGCGCTCAATCTCGCCCAACGGCATTTCGCTGAGCAGGGAAATTGGATTCTGATTGAGCTCGCGCCACCGGGTTGGATTCAGATCGCGGAACAGGCTGATACAGTCGTGGTCCCAACTCCACCACACGTTGCGTGCCAGGGACCAGAGCCGTTCCTGTGCCGGGGCGATGAAGCGATCGAGCGTGCGCGCCTCGCTCACCACCGGCGCCACCTGGCTGGCCGCCTCAGTCAGCATGCGAATCTCGTCGTCCCGATAGGTGCGCGGGTCCTTGGTCTGGACGACAAGAACCCCCTGCAAGATCCCGCGGTCAATCAGCGGCACGCCCAGAAACGAGTGGTACTCCTCCTCGCCGGACTCCTTGAAGTACTTGAAGCGAGGATGGTTTCTAACATCATCGACGTCAACCGGCAGTACTCGTTCCGCGACCAGGCCGGTGAGTCCCTCGTTCAACGGCATGCGCAATGTGCCTATGCAACTCGGGTGCAAGCCGAGCGTGGCCGCCAGAACCAGGTTCGATCGATCCGGCTCAAGCAGATAAGCCGAGCAGACTTCGGTCCTGAACCGCTTGGCGATCAGCGCCACCAGATTCATGAGGGTATCGGCGGCCTTGCCTCCCTCCGCGGCAAGGTTCGAGATCTCCTCCAAAGTGAGTACGAGACTTGCATCGGTTGTTTCGCGGGTCTGGGTCATCGGGTATCGCTCGCCTCTCGAATAGGTTCAGAAGACCGATCTCAGAAAATCGGTATCGACACGTTCTCTACGCTGCGACTAATGTGCAGAGATGCATTCGACAAAACTGCCGAAACTTGGAACGGCTTATTGCAGGTTTTCTGTGCTTTAGGGAAAAATCCCACGCTTCGCAGTTCAGGATAGCTTCGAAGATAACATCAATCCTCGCGCACTGCGAATAAGGATGGAATGAAGAAACATAAGGCCGCATCCAGGAAACGAAAGCCGAAAACCGCAAAGCCATCAGCCTGATCTGTCTTGCAACAAGTCCAAAGCTGGCAGCGGCGATTCCAGAGCTGAAAGCTAGAAGCTGCTTTAGTCCCCGTGCGCTTCTTCCAACTCCGTGCCCACCTTGTGCAGCTTCATTACTTTCCACTGCAGTTTGTCGAAGAAGAGGTAGACGACCGGGGTTGTGAAGAGCGTAAGGGCCTGCGAGACGAGCAGCCCGCCCACGATGGTGATGCCCAGCGGCCTGCGCAGCTCCGATCCCACACCCATACCGAAGGCCAGGGGCATCCCGCCGAACGTCGCGGCCATTGTTGTCATCATGATGGGGCGGAAACGCAACAGGGCGGCCTGATAGATGGCCTCGACAGGAGGCAGCCCTTGTTCGCGCTCGGCCTGCAAGGCAAAGTCGATCATCATGATGGCGTTCTTCTTCACAATGCCTATAAGAAGGATGATCCCGATCAGGGCGATGATGCTCAGCTCAGTCCCGGTGATCAGCAGAGCCAGGATGGCCCCCGCGCCGGCAGGAGGCAGTGTGGAGAGAATGGTGAGCGGGTGGATCAGGCTCTCGTACAGAATGCCGAGCACGATGTAGACGGCCACCACCGCCGCGAGGATGAGATAAGGTTCGTTCTTGAGCGAGTCCTGGAAGGCCTGCGCGGTGCCCTGGAAGCTGGCGTGGATGCCAGAGGGCATGCCCATCTCACGCTGTACTTTCTCGAGCGCGGTAACAGCGTCGCCCAGGGCCACATTCGGGGCCAGGTTGAATGCGAGCGTCACCGCCGGATACTGGCCCTGGTGAGCCACCGACAGCGAGGTGCGCTGATTTTCATAGTGGGCGATGGTAGAGAGCGGCACCATGGCCCCGCTCAACGACTTGACGAAGATGCCATTCAGCGCATCGGGACTGCCGCTGTACTTCGGATCCACTTCCATCACGACGAAGTACTGGTTCAGCCCCGTGTACATGGTAGAGACTTCACGCTGGCCGAAAGCGTCGTAAAGCACCGCGTCGATCATTTGGGTGGTAATTCCCAGTCGCGAGGCAGTATCGCGGTCGATCACCAGGTTGGTGGCCAGGCCCTGGTCCTGCTGGTCGGTGGAGACATCGCGTAACTCCGGCATCGCTCTCATGCGACTCTGCAGTTGCGGAGCCCACGCGTTCAGCTCCTTCAGATCTTCATCCGAGAGCGTGTACTGGTATTGGGAAGCGCCTCCACGGCCGCCGATCTGAATGTCCTGCTGTGCCTGCAGGAACAGCGTTGCGCCCGGAACGCTGGTCAGCTTGCGGCGCAGTCGATTCACCACCTGGTCTGCGGTAACGCGCCCCGGCCTGTCGTTGAGCGGCTTAAGCGCGATGAACATGTTGCCTACGTTGCTGCTACCGCCGCCGGGGCCGCCGCCGCCCACAAAAGCTGTTACCGATAGGATGGCTGGATCCTCCATCGCCATCTGGGCCAGTTGGCGTTGCTTCTCCTGCATGGCATTGAAGCTGATGTCCTGCGCGGCCATGGTCCGGCCACCGAGCCGGCCGGTATCCTGCTGCGGGAAGAAGCCCTTGGGCACAATGATGTAGAGGTAAACGTTCAACACCGCGGCGCCCACAGCCACGCAGAGCATCAGAACCTGGTGGCGCAGAACCCAGCGCAGCGCTGAATTGTATTCGTAATGAAGCCGCTGGAAGGCGTTTTCGCTGAACCGGTAAATGGGGCCGTAGTGGCGCTCGTCCCGGGCCTTGAGGAAGCGGGCGCAAAGCATCGGCGTTGTGGTGAGTGAAACTAGCAGCGAGACGGCGATGGCCACCGACAGGGTGACCGCGAACTCGCGGAAGAGTTTGCCCACAATTCCTCCCATCAGCAGGATGGGAGTAAAGACCGCGATCAGTGAGGTGCTCATGGAGAGCACCGTGAAGCCGATCTCATTTGAGCCCTTCATGGCTGCCTCGTAAGGCTTCATGCCCATCTCGAGGTAGCGCGTGATGTTTTCAATGACTACGATCGCATCATCCACCACAAATCCTGTCGCCACAGTTAGCGCCATCAGCGAAAAATTGTCGATGGTATAACCGGCCAGGTACATCACACCGAAGGTTGCCACCAACGAAAGCGGCACCGCCACCGAAGGAATAATGGTGGCCCACACCTCGCGCAGGAACAGGAAGACAACCAGCACCACCAGCAAAACGCTGATGATGAGTGACACCGTCACGTCGTGCACGCTGGCTCGGATCGTCGTGGTGCGATCGACTGCCACGTTGATCTTGATGGTCGGCGGAATGGCAGCCTGCAAATGCGGCATCTCGGCCATTACGTTGTTGACGGTCTCAATCACGTTGGCGCCGGGGATCTTGAAGACCATCAGCATGATCGCGCTCTTGAGTTCGCCCGGCGGCCCGCTGATAGGGTTGATCCCGGCAACTCCGGCATTCAATATGTTTGAAACGCTGTCGGTCACTGTGCCCAGGTCTCCGACACGCACAGGTGCGCCGGTTTGTTTGTTATACCCGGCAATGATCGGCGCATAATCTTCGGCTTTGAAGATCTGGTCGTTGGAGTAAATAGCCCAGCGGTTCTGCGCGTCCTGGAAAGCGCCCTTGGGGCGGTTGGCGTTAGCTGCCGCCAGTGCCGTGCGCACGGCTTCCAGGCCGATGCCATTGTTGGCCAACTGCATCGGATTCAGCTCAACGCGCACCGCGGGGCTGGAGCTTCCGCCCACGAACACCTGTCCCACGCCCTGGATTTGCGACATCTTTTGCGCCAGGATCGAGTCGGCCAGGTCGTAGATCTGCTGCTTCGGCAACACATCCGAAGTCAGCGTCAGGATGAGGATGGGCGCATCGGCGGGATTGGCCTTGCGATAGCCCGGGTTCTGCGGCAGATAGGAAGGCAATTGGCTGCGCGCCGCATTGATGGCCGCCTGCACGTCGCGTGCCGCCGCGTTGATGTCGCGGTTGATATCGAACTGCAGCGTCACTGAGGCCGACCCCAGCGAACTGGACGACGTCATCTGGTTCACGCCCGCAATACGCCCGAACTGCCGCTCCAGCGGTGTCGCGACGGCCGATGCCATCGTCTCCGGGCTGGCGCCCGGCAGTCCCGCGTTGGAACTGATCACGGGAAAATCCACGTCCGGCAGCGATGCTACAGGCAACACGGTGTAAGCCACGGAACCGGCCAGCAAAAGCGCGACGCTCAGCAGCGAGGTAGCTACCGGGCGCTTGATGAATGGTGCGGAAAGATGCATCTTGTGGCCCTCCTAGTCCGCACTTGCCGGTTCGTGTTCATCGGCGATGCTGAGGTCGCGCGGCTTGATCCGCTGCGCCAGTTTGTCGAAGTAGAGATAGACCACCGGGGTGGTAAACAGCGTGAGCATCTGCGACATGATCAGGCCGCCGACGATGGTGATGCCCAGGGGCATGCGCAGTTCGGCGCCTACGCCGCCACCCAGTGCCAGCGGCAGTCCGCCCAACAGCGCGGCCATGGTCGTCATAATGATCGGCCTGAAGCGCAGCAAACAGGCCTGGAAGATGGCAGCTTCGGCAGTCTTGCCCTCATCGCGCTCGGCCTGCAGAGCAAAGTCGATCATCATGATGGCATTCTTCTGCACAATGCCGATCAGCAGGATTATGCCTATGAGCGCAATGACACTGAAATCAACCCGGCAGATAAGCAGTGCAAGCAGCGCGCCCACGCCGGCCGAGGGCAGCGTGGAGATGATCGTGATGGGATGAATGTAGCTCTCGTAGAGCACGCCCAGCACAATGTAAACAGTGATCAGCGCGGCCAGTATCAGGATCGGCTCGTTGGCCAGCGAAGTTTGAAATGCCGCGGCAGTGCCCTCGAAGCTGGCGTTGATACTCTCCGGAATCTGGATGCGATCTTCGGCGCGTTGTACCGCCTTGACGGCGTCGCCCAGCGCCTTGCCAGGGGCCAGGTTGAAGCTCACCACCGTAGAAGGAAATTGATCCAGGTGGCCGATCGATAGTTGTGCGTGCGACTGCTCCCAATGAGCCAACATGCTCAGCGGAACCTGTGTGCCGTTGCCCGACTTCACAAACAGACTATTGAGCGTCGCGGGATCGGTCTGGAAGCTCGGTCCCACTTCCATCACCACGTGGTACTGGTTGAGCTGGGTAAAGATGGTGGAAACCTGGCGTTGACCAAACGCGTCATAGAGCGTGTTGTCCACGTCGGCCATCGAAATGCCGAGTCGCGCGGCGGTGTCGCGGTCGATCACAAGTTGTGCGGCCAGCCCCTGGTCCTGCAGATCGCTGGCTACGTCAGTCACTTCACTCTCCGTGCTCAGTTCGGCAACCATCTTGCGGGTGTACGTCGCCAGCTCGTTCTGGTCAGGATCTTCCATTGCGTACTGGAACTGAGTGCGGCTCACGCGATCTTCCACGGTCAGGTCCTGCAGCGGCTGCAGAAAGAGCTGGATGCCTCCGACGTTGTTCACCTTGCTCTGCATGCGCCGGATCACATCCGTCGCAGATTCCTTGCGTACATCAAGCGGCTTCAGGTTGATCTGGATGCGGCCTGAATTTAGCGTGGTGTTGGTGCCGTCAACGCCGATGAACGACGAAATGCTTTCCACGGCAGGATCTTGAAGCACCACGTCCACAAGTTTTTGCTGCAGCAGAGCCATGCTGGTGAAACTCACCGTTTGCGGCGCTTCTGAAATGCCCAGGATCACGCCTGTGTCCTGCACCGGGAAGAAGCCCTTGGGGATCACGATGAACAGAAGAACGGTGGCCACAAAGGTGGAGATGGTGACCAACAGGGTGGCGAATCGATGGCGCAGGATCACCTTCAGTGCGCGCCCGTACGCAGCGATGATGGAGTTGAAGACCTTCTCCGACCAATAGTAGAAGCGGGTCTGATTGGCGGTCGCCTTTCCCTGAAGGATGCGCGAGCACATCATGGGCGTCAGCGTGAGCGAGACCACCGCGGAGACCAGGATCGTAACCGCAAGCGTAATGGCGAATTCGCGGAACAGCCGCCCCACAACATCGCTCATGAACAGCAGCGGGATCAGCACTGCAATGAGCGAAATAGTCAGCGACATGATGGTGAAGCCGATCTGTTCGCTTCCCTTCAGCGCCGCTTGCATCGGGGTGTCGCCTTCTTCAATAAAGCGCGAGATGTTCTCGATCATCACGATGGCGTCGTCCACCACAAAGCCGGTGGAGATGGTGAGCGCCATCAGGGTGAGGTTGTTGAGTGAATATCCCAGAAGGTACATCACGCCAAACGTACCGACGATGGATAGCGGGACCGCGACCGACGGAATAATAGTGGCCGCCAGGTTGCGCAGGAACAGGAAGATGACCATCACCACCAGGGCGATGGTGAGCATCAGCTCGAATTCCACGTCCCTCACCGAGGCCCGGATCGTCACCGTGCGATCAGTGAGAGTCTTCACCTGGATCGCGGCTGGCAGGCTGGTCTGCAACTGCGGCAGCAGCTTGTGGATGCGGTCCACCACGGCGATGATGTTGGCGCCCGGCTGCCGCTGGATATTGACGATCACCGCAGGCTGGCGGTCCATCCAGGCTGCCTGCTGAGAGTTCTCCGCGGCGTCCACGATCGTAGCCACATCGGACGCGCGCACCGGAGCCCCATTGCGATAGGCAACAATCACCGGCTTGTAATCGGAACTTGATACCAGTTGGTCATTCGCGCCAATGGTGTACGCTTGGCGGTTGCCGTTCAGGGTGCCCTTGGCCTGGTCCACGTTGGAGGCCGCGACCGCGGTGCGCAGATCTTCAAGGCTCAGGTTGTAGGCGGCCAACTGGGTTGGATTCGCCTGAATCCGGACCGACGGCTTTTGCCCGCCGGCAATTGATACGAGTCCGACACCCGTCACCTGCGAAATTTTCTGCGCCAGGTTGGTGTCTGCGGCGTCCTCAATCTTGTCCAGCGGGAGCGAATCGGAGGTCAGCGCCAAAGTCATGATCGGCGCGTCAGCCGGGTTGACCTTGCTGTAAACCGGTGGGTTGGGCAAATCGCTCGGCAAAAAGCTGGTGGCCGCATTAATGGCCGCCTGCACTTCCTGCTCGGCCACATCGATGTTCTCGTCCAGGTTGAATTCGAGCGTGATGACCGAGCCGCCGCTCGAGCTGACTGAAGTCATCTGCTTCAGGCCCGGCATCTGGCCGAACTGCCGCTCCAGCGGCGCCGTCACAGACGACGCCATTACTTCAGGTCCCGCGCCCGGATAAAAAGTGAGCACCTGGATGATGGGATAGTCCACCTCGGGCAGGGCGGAAACCGGCAACTGCTCATACCCGACTGCACCCGCAAGCAGAATGGCCGCCATCAGCAGCGAAGTTGCTACCGGGCGAAGAATGAATGGCCGGGAGGGACTAAGGCTCACTGCTGCTCCTTGTTTTGCTGCTTCCCTGCCGCCTTGCCCGTGTTCGCGCCCGCACCCGCACCTGCACCTGCACCCGCACCTTGACCGCTCCGTTGCCGTGCTTGACTCGCGACAACTCGCGCTCCCTGGCGCAGCCGGTCGGCGCCGTCCACCACCACTTTCTCGCCTTGCGAAATGCCGCTATCCAGGATGGTCACCTGGCCTTGGACCAAAGCCATCTTCACAGGACGTATCGACGCGGTTGTGACTCCCTTGTCGTCGGTACTGGCCACCCACACAAACGAACCCTGCAGCCCGCTTTGGATCGCCGCCGACGGCACCACCAGCGCATTGAGCCGGTCTTCCAGCACCAGGTGGATGTTCACAAACTGGTTGGGAAAAAGCGCTTCGTTCTTGTTGTCGAAGACTGCCTTCAGCTTCGCGGTACCAGTCGTCGTATCGATCTGGTTGTCAGCCGTCAGAAGCAGGCCGGTCGCCAACTTCTGCACGTCGCCGTGATCGTACGCATCCACCGGCATGCGCTTGTCCGCGGCCAGCTTCGCAAGCACTTGGGGAAGCTGATTTTCGGGCAGCGTAAAGTAGACGGAAATGGGCCGGAACTGGTTAATGATCACCAGGTTGGTAGTATTGGCCATAATGATGTTGCCGGGGTCCACCAGGCGCAGTCCGATGCGGCCATTGATAGGCGACTGAATGGAGCACCAGTTCAATTGCAGCTGGGCGTTCTCGATCGCAGCCTTATCCGATTGGATGGCGCCAAGATACTGGCCCTGAGTGGACTCGTAAGTTTCCATCGCCTCTTTTGACACCACGCCTGCCTCGTAGAGTGCCTTGTAGCGAGCGTATTGTGCCTGGGCGTCTTTCAGCAGGGCCTCATCGTGGGCCAGCGTGCCTTTCGCCTGGTCCAGTGCGGCCTGGTAGGGCCTGGGATCGATCTGCATGATGGTCTGTCCCTGCCGCACCTCCTGGCCCTCTGTAAATTTCACAGGAAAAAGCTGGCCGCTCACCCGCGCCTTCACTGTCACGCTCATATAGGGCGTCACGGTGCCCAGGGCGGTCAGATAAATCGGCATCGGCTTCTGCGCAACAGGAACTACCTGCACTGGGACCGGCCGATTCAGAAGCGCCTGGGCCTGGCTCGCGGTGGTGGCCTTGGCCTGCTCCTGGTTCTGGTAAATCCGCCATGCGATGAACCCCAATAACCCTGCTAGAGCCAGGTATACGATGATGCGAATCCAGGTTCTCTTGTGGGCGCGTGGCTCCGCGTGACTGTCAATTCCCGATTGCTGGGATTCCTGAGTCGTTTCGATGGACATTGTGTCGATTCCCGTCGTTTGTTCTGTTGAGTCGATGCGCAAGAAAATCGGGCACAAATGCAGCCAGGACCCGATTAAAGTCAAACAGGCCGCCTACCTCTGTAGGGACGAAGCAATTTACTCAAAGGTTTCGCCCCCTCCCGCATGATGAAAGAGTCCTTCGCCCAAATTTGTATGATCGTAATATTTCCCAGAATGAGGACCCGAACAATTGTAAGCCAGCAGGGGATAGCGGGTGCAATGGCGGTCGTGGGCAGTTGGCTTGCATAAGTCCACTTGTTTTGATGCGGTTTGAGAGGGGCGCGTCTTCCCAGTCCCCGGAATTGCCGTGGGCACAATGCTCCTCCCTGCGGCGGGGAATCCTGATCGCCGAAGAGAGACCCTATCGGACGGTGAAATTTGTCTTGCATGGCCGCGCCTTTAACCGCGCCGCCAGATGATGGAAAAGCGTCAGGCTCTAGACTCAAAAGCTGCTGTGGTTTCAATACTTTGCATTCCCATCGGCGGGTAAGCGGCGCGTTTTCAGAGAGAGGCCCCGGCGAGGCTCTCTTTTCGCATGGTCAAAAGCAGCGGGTCTTTCCGCAGCCTGCTCAACCCATCCCCCTGCGCCCTCCACGCGTATGCTGGCATCAAATACAGGTTCGGTTTAGCCTAGCCAGGTATTCGCCGGCACTGGCTGGGAAAGCGGGATAAAGCAATGAAAGTACTGATCTTTGGCGCGTCGGGCATGGTGGGCCAGGGAGTTCTGCGCGAGTGCCTGCGGGACCCTGACGTGGAGCTTGTGTTCACCGTGGGCCGAAGCCCCGCCGCCGAACAGAATTCCGACCTCCGCGGACCCAGGCTTCGGGAAATCGTCCATCGCGATCTGGCAGATCTTTCGGCGATCGAAGGCGAACTCGCGGGCTTCGACGCCTGCTTTTTCTCGCTCGGCGTCTCGTCAAGCGGAATGAAGGAAGCAGACTACCAGCGGATCACGTACGACCTCACGCTGGCCGCCGCCCAAACGCTGAGCCGCCTCAATCCCGGCATGACCTTCATCTATGTTTCCGGCGCCGGCACCGACAGCTCGGAGCGGGGCCGCATCATGTGGGCGCGCGTCAAAGGCCGGACGGAAAATGCGCTCCTCCGCCTTCCGCTCGCGGCCTACATGTTTCGCCCTGGCATCATCCAGCCGCTCGACGGCATCCAGTCGAAGACACCGTCTTATCGAATCGGCTACGCCTTGATGAAGCCGTTGCTGCCGCCGCTGCGCTGGATTCTGCCCAATCTCGTGCTTTCCACGCGCGACATCGGCCTGGCAATGCTGGCCGTGGCAAAGCACGGTTACGGGAAGCGGATTCTGGAGACAAAAGATATTCGGAACCTTGCAGGCGCGTGAGCAGGGACAAGATTTGTGAACCAGTCTCAGTTTTCTCCGGCAATACCCACGGAATGCAATCGGCCTTCCGCAACTCCACGAAGCCAGCCAGCCATTTTTCACTGAGCCTTGCCCACATCCAACCCAAGCGGTGTATCGTGTTTGCAAATGAAACTCATCCGGAATTCAAATCTCCTTGTCTTCGCCTCCATCGTTGCCATGGCCGTTCCTCTTTTCGCCCAACAGCCCGCACAGCCTAAACCGGAGGACACAGAAGTGTGGACGCCGGTGCCTGCGGTCGTAACACCAGGCGCTACCAACGCTGCGCCCCCGTCCGACGCAATCATCCTGTTTAACGGCACCGATCTTGACGGTTGGGTTTCCGCCCAGGACCAGTCACCGGCACATTGGGTCGTTGAAGGCGGTATCTTAACCGTCAGGAAGGCGTCGGGTGTTGGAAACATCCAAACCAAAAGGACGTTCAAGGACTTCCAGCTCCACATTGAGTGGAAGATTCCGGAGAACATTACCGGCAGCAGCCAGGCGCGCGGCAACAGCGGCGTGTTTCTAGCCTCCACCGGACCCGGCGATGACGGCTACGAGTTGCAGGTTCTTGATTCCTACAACAACCCGACCTACGTCAACGGACAGGCCGGCTCCATCTACAAGCAGAGCCCTCCGCTGGTAAATGCGAATCGCAAACCCGGCGAATGGCAGACCTACGACGTCGTATGGGCCGCGCCCACGTTCAACGACGATGGCTCGCTGAAAACTCCGGCCTATGTCACGGTGTTCTTCAACGGCGTGCTCGTGCAGAATCACTTCGAGTTGAAGGGACAAACTCTGTACAGGGGCACTCCGTTCTACAAGAAATACGACCGTGCACCCATCAAGCTGCAGGCGCACGGCGACAAGAGCGAGCCCATCAGCTACAGAAACATCTGGGTTAGGGAACTGAAGTAGGGTTCAACGGAGATAATGTCCCCGGCTTCTACTCCAGCAACTCGGAATCGAACCGTTGATAAATCTCGCTTTGATGCGTCGGGTCACGATCGGCCTGAAGCGCGGCAATCAGCGCGCGCAGCCGCGGTGTGAGAACAATCAGGTAACGGGCATCGGCTCCGGCGGTATAAGTGTGGGCGACCCCTGCCGGCACAAAGACGGTCGTCCCGGCGCCGGCAATCTCCGTTCGGTCGGCATAGCGGAAAACCAGCTCGCCCTCCAGCACATGCCACGCTTCATCGTCCGAATTGTGAACGTGGAGCGTGGCAGGGCCGCTGCCACGCCATTCATGGATCGCAAACGAATTGCCGGCCGCGGAGAAAGGAACCGGGATCATTGGCGTCTATCCTAACCACCGGCAAGGTGCTTGTGAAGGCAAAAATTGCAGCCTGCGAATGATTGCTACCTGGTCGCTATCCCCACCAACTTCACCCTGCGGTTCTTTGCCCGTCCTTCCTCAGTCTTGTTGCTCGCGACTGGCGCATAAGGACCAGCGCCTTCCCCTGCCGGAGCGCTCCTTCAAGATTGAGCAAAACAATACAGACTCGAGCCCGGGTCAAGACGATACTTACCAGCGAATTGAGTACAGTAGGCGCATGTGCGGGGAAAGCCGCCGGTAAAACCGGTCGTATTGCGTGAGGCCTCTGGAAGCCCAGTCATATTGACAACAGGAAGCTTGCGCCAGAGCAAGCGGAAGTTAACAAACGTAAGTCGAGGGAACGAGTATGAAAGCGACCTTAGTTATCACCTCAGCCGTCTTGTCATTGATGCTTGGAATAGCTGTTCCTGTTTTCGCGCAGAATGACAAGCAAGGCGACAAGAAAGATCAGCCCAAGCAACAGCAAAAGGCGAACGACCAAGTCAGGCCTGCACAACAGCACGATCAGCAGCCACAGAACCAGGGCAGGCAACAACAGCAAGCGCAACAGCAACAGCAACAGAAGCAGAATCAGAACAACCAACAGCAGCAGCGTGCCCAGCAGCAACAGCAGAGACAGGATCAGAACAACCAGCAGCAACAACAGCGCGCCCAACAACAACAAAACCAGAACAAGCAGCAGCAGGTTCAACAGCAACAGAAGCAGGACCAGAACAACCAGCAGCAGCAGCGTGCCCAGCAGCAACAGAAGCAGGACCAGAACAACCAACAGCAACAGCGTGCCCAGCAGCAACAGAGGCAGGACCAGAACAACCAGCAGCAACAGAGGCAGGATCAGAACAACCAACAGCAGCGCGCCCAGCAACAACAGCGCCCTCAGCGCACGCAAGAGCAGCAGCGTGTTGAGCAGTCCACCTTTCAAAGTCATCGCGCTGGGAACTGGCAGTCAGATCACCGCAGTTGGCAACAGCGCGGCGGCTACAACGGCTACCGTATCCCGGACGACCGGTATCGTGGTTACTTCGGATCACAGCATTACTTCCGAATCTACGATCTCCCCTTCATGGTCTATGGTGGATTCCCGCGCTTCCAGTACCAGGGTTATTGGATTACGCTCCTCGACCCATGGCCGGAAAACTGGTCGAATGACTGGTACGACAACGACGATGTCTACATCAATTACGGAAACGACGGCTACTATATGTACAACCGCAGGTATCCAGGCATCGGAATTGCGGTCAGCATCTCGATGTAATCGCGTAGCGCGCGCGCCAATCTTCAAGTAACCGGGTGCCACAGGTCTGGTTGGTAAGCAGATCCGGGGCACCCGTTCTCTTGTTGGAAGGTCGAAAAAGCCGCCTGCCGGCTCATTCCTCCCATCCTGCACGTCGGGGGTAAACTGTCTTTGGCAGATAGGTGGCCAAAAGACGCAAATCAGAACCCACAGGCGCTCCGCTTTCTCGCTTCTTCTCGTCGCATTTCTTGCGGCCACGGTATTGTGCAACGCTACTGCGCAAGAGCCGGAGCAGAATGCGCAATTCCCCGGCGATTCCGACCACGACGGCATGAGCGATGCCCTCGAGCAGGCTCTCTTGATTCAGTTCGCCCCCACGTTCGTGGTCGGCAGGCACGACTGCTCACAGTTGCCCGCGGAGTTTGCGCCGAATCTCAAAACCCCCACCGTGCAAACCGCAGACGGAACTATCTACGGCCAGGTATTTTCCGCCAGGTCTTCAAGCAGCAAACTGCCCGCTGCCGAGATTCACTATTACCATCTCTGGGCGCGCGACTGCGGACCTCACGGCCATCCTCTCGACGCGGAGCACGTGGCTGTATTGGTCACCGCATCCGGCCGCAATCTCGATTCCGCAAAATGGAAGGCAGCGTATTGGTATGCCGCGGCTCACGAGAAGACGGTATGCGACGTAAGCCATATCACGCGTGCCTCAACGCTCCATGCCGAGGACAGCGGCGCCCGGGTTTTTGTCTCGCCTGGCAAGCACGCTTCCTATTTGAATCAGAAGCTCTGCCAGGCCGGATGCGGCGCAGACAGATGCGTAGACATGGTGGCCCTTCCGCCCGGCAGAATTATCAATCTCGGTGAAACCGGCCATCCCATGAATGGTTCCGTGTTTATCGCATCCACTGAATGGCCGCTCATCGAAAAAATGTCCAACACCAACTTCCCGCCTGAGCCCCTTGCTCGCCTCAACCAGATGCCGGATACGGACATAGCATGGTTCAATCCAGGCCACCATCCCGCCCAAGGCATCATTGCCAACAGTAGTGCCACCGAGCAGGCGATTGCCGGGGGCGCCAACCACACCACGGCATCGCTCTCCAAAGCAGGAACATCAACGGGTGCGGCAATTTCGGTTACGACCGACAATACCGGAAACGCCCTTCAAAAAACCTACAACGCAACCAAACATGCGCTTGGCACCTCCGCCAGGCATGTGGGCAAAGCACTCAATCCGGATCCAAAACCTGAAAAACCGAAGTAGAGTCGCACTCCTTCAGGCCGGCGGTGTGTTCCAACTCTCGCCTCCCCTATCGCGCCTGCCCCCGCATGGCTTATCTTTATCCGGGGCTTTGCGTACGTATCGAATCCCTGACATTTCAAAAGCACACGAGTGTTCTGCCTGCGTTGCTACGTAGCGATGCCGGCCCCGTGATAACACGAGGAGGAGTTCGTAATGGTTCGATTCAAAGGGAGTGTGGCACTTGCAGCAGCGCCCGGATTGTTCATCTGCCTGATGGCTTTCCAGGCGCAGGCCCAGAATCCGTTTCCCACCGCAGCTCCCCAGGCCAAGACCCCGGTTGCCAGCGGAACCAAGTTCCCGCTCGCCGTGCCCGCCGGCCAGGTCTCCGGCCAAATGATCACACCGCCCGTCGGCGCCGTCAACCAGGGCCCGCTCGATCCTGCTCATTGGAAATACGGCCCCGCATTTGACGCCCATGATGCCGGAATCTGGAATCCGGTAATGATCAAGATGATGAAGGGCGAGACGGTCACCGGCGGCACCGTCTTCAGCACCGACACTCCGGAAACTTATTGCGCCATGGCCAATTCCGGCTACGACTTTATCTGGACTGAGATGCAGCATAACCAGCGGGATTGGGAAGCAGTCGGCCGCATGTGGAAGGCCTGCCCGCACGCCAAAGCCGTGCCTGGCGTGCGCGTTGCCTATACCGATGAACGCGAAATCCAGCATGCTATGGACCTGGGCGCGCTGGTAATTATTGTTCCCACTGTCCGCTCGATTGCCGAAGGTGTTGCCGCGCGCGACTGGACCATGTTCCCGCCGCTCGGCAAGCGCAGTCTTGGAGGTGGCCAGGCCTTCGAACCCGATGTGTGGGGCAGCGTTCCCGGCGGCTATCGCAACACCATCAATAAGAATGTGGTTCTCATCGAGATGATCGAGACGCTCGACGGAGTGAAGGACGCACCTCAGATCGCCGCCATTCCCGGCGTCACCGCAATCTTCGCAGCCAGCGGAGACCTGGGAAACTTCTCCGGCTACGCTGAAGGCACTCCCGACTACGAGCGCCTGGTCAACATCGTGCACGACGCGGCACTTGGCGCAGGCAAGCGGTTGTGTGGTCCCTTTGCATGGTTCGGCCGGCCGGATTTCACCTGCTTCCAGAACGGCCGTGAGACCGCAATTATCGACCGCGGCGTCACCGACGAACTCGGGCCGCTGAAAAACACCCAGGGCAAACCGGAAGTCGGACCCTACGCCCCGAAAAAGTAACTCGCAGAAGCAAGTTGACAGTCGCAATCCCCATCGCTTCTATTGAGAAGCACAGGGAACTTCCCCCCAACCGCCAACTCTCCGGAAATTCAACGATCAATGGAACAAGGGAAAATTCCACCTAACTAAAGCGAGGTGTCATGGAATGCAGGAGCAAGGAACATCCCACAACACCGGGATTCACCACGCAGGTCTCTACGCGAAGGATCCAACGGCCTCGGCGGAATTCTACCGTGATCTGCTGGGAATGCAGATCGTCGGGGGCAGCGAAGCCGACCATCCATTAGGAGCCAGCGCTTTTCTCTCCAGCCGCCCAGGTGAAGAGTCTCACGAAATCGCCTTGTTCGCCGAACCCAAGTACAGGCACGTTGCCTTCAAGGTCTCCTCACTGGCGGAGCTGCGATCGTTCCACGCTCGTGTCCTGGCAAGGAAGGTGCCCATAAAATTATCGTTCAACCACGGTGCGTCTTTCGCCTTCTACTTCGACGACCCGGATGGGAACATGATCGAGGTCTATTGGCCGACGGGAGCACACGGAGTTCGCCAGCCCTACTTGGAGCCGCTCGACCTCACCGAGTCCGATGCGGTGCTGTTGCAGCGGGTATCGCAGGCCACGGCTTAGGAATCGCCGGGGGCCCCGGTCTCGGGGTCCCCAGCGACAGGCCTTCGTCGCCGGGGCGAGGATTCGCCTTCGAGACCTGGGTCTGAAGACCCCACCCCTCATACCACCAGCGACAGCACCGAATATGACCGCGCCGGCAGCTTCAACGACATGTTGGAACCAACCTTCGGGTTCTCCAGCGTCTGCGGGACCACACGTTTCGGATCAGCGAAGGTGTTTCCCGCCTTCAGGTCGTTTCCGGTGATTGTCTCGAATGCGATTACCTTGCTTGGTGTCAGGTCGTGCCATGCGATCTCCAGTTCCTGCGCTTTTTCAAGATCGCGGTTCATGATGAAAAGGGTCGCCGTGTTCTTATCCTTATCGTGAGTCGCCACCACGTCCAGGTAAGGCACGTCTCCGAATCCGGGAGCCGCCAGGCCGATGCTCTCAATTGGGCGGCCAAGAGAGGCTACTTCGTAGCTCGGGCCCTCAGGTGCAATGCTCAGGGCACGTCCATGGGCATACTTGAGCGCCCACACATACGGGTAGTAGATGGTGTGCCGCAGGATGCCATCTTCATTGGTCGTGATAGGCGCAATCACATTGACGAGTTGCGCAAGGCAGGCGACCTTCACGCGATCGGAGTGCCGGATCAGGGAATTGGCGAGCCCACCAACCAGAATTGCGTCTTCCAGGTTGTAGGGTTCTTCCAGAAGATGCGGAGCCGCTTTTCCGTGCCCATTCGAGAATTCGCCATCGCGGGCGCGATACCACACGTTCCACTCGTCGAACGAAAGGAACAACTGTTTGCCGGAGCGCTTCTGTGCGCGAACGCTGTCGCACACGGCCATAATTTCCTCGATCTGGCGATCCATGGCCAGGTTCATGGCCATGTACTTCGAGCTGTCGTTGCTGTTCTCTTCGGTATTACCCCAATAGTGGTGCAGCGAGATGCCATCCACCACGTCGTAACACTCTTCCAGCACGGTGCGATCCCACTCGATATACGTTGGCATGAATGGCCCGGCGGAGCCGCACGCAATCAGCTTGATTGACGGATCGAGCGCGCGCATCTGGCTGGCGGCGTCGGTGGCTTTGATTCCATATTCGCGGGCCGGCATGTGACCAATCTGCCACGGCCCGTCCATCTCATTGCCCACGCACCAGTACTTCACGTTGTGCGGCTGCTCATATCCGTGCGAGCGCCGCAGATTGCTCCACTTGGTGCCCCCGGCCACGTTGCAATACTCCACCAGGGCGGCCGCGTCTTCGGCTGATCCGGTGCCGAAGTTGAGCCCGAACAGCGGCTCTGTGCCCACCTGGCGCGCCCATGTGATGAACTCGTTGGTGCCGAACTGGTTGGTCTCCAGCGTGTTCCACGCACGGTCCAGAACCGTCGGGCGATCCTTCTTCGGACCCACTCCGTCCAGCCAGTGATAGCCGGAGACAAAGTTTCCTCCGGGATAGCGGACGATGGGCACGCCCATGTCGTGAACTTCCTTCATCACGTCGGTGCGGAATCCATTGCTGTCAGCGAACTTCGACTTGGGATCGTAGATGCCTTCGTAGATCGCGCGTCCCAGGTGCTCCAGAAACGAGCCAAAGAGAATTGGGCTTATTGGCGCAATCTCCCGGCTGGAATCGATAACGATGCGCGTCGTGCGCGGCGCGCTCTGAGCCAAACTGAATCTGCCCAATGCGGAACTCGCAGCCAGGGCCACGCTGGTCTCACCCGCTTTCTTGAGGAACCGCCTTCTTGAAACTGTGTTCATGACACATCGCCTTTCTTTATGGGGAACGGTGCGCGGCCGCTCTCTGCGACGGCCACTGAAGCCGCTCGGTTGACAGCGTCCGAGTAAACGTTTGCTAGCCACAAAGCATAAGAGCCGCACCCTGCTTTGTCAAAGCATCCATGGGTGCCCACGAACCAGTTCTCTACAGGGTTCTCCATGTCTGGGGTCCCGGCGAGTCTTCAAGACAGATAACACTGCATCCACCATCGCATGAACGCAGCCCCGCCACCGCGCTCGCGCGCCTGGCGTTAAATATTCAGGCCCGCATCAACGCCTGTCGTGCCGAAATAGTCCGCTGTAGGAAATCAAAGCTGCTTCCGGATTCTCTCGAACTCAATCAAGGTTAAACTTGGATGCAAATCAGGTTGTAAATAACAGGTAGACTTATCAGCGGTACGAGGGTAACGCGAGAATGTGAGGACCGAGCCAGGTGGATTCATTACTTGCCCCAAGTTTCTGGTTGTTCGGCCCATCTTCTCGAATGCGTCGGCCTTTGCCGAGCAATTAAGGAAGCGAAGCATGGACACTGCATTGGCAATGGCAAATGCGAACACCTCCGACAACATCGGTGTTATCACGCTCAACAATCCACTAAAGCGCAACGCTCTCAGCACGGAACTCATCAATGACCTTTGCACTGCTCTTGAGGAAATGCGGCAACAAGAGGTTCGAGTTGTCATCTTGAGAGCGCCCGCGGGTTCAAAGGTGTTTTCTTCGGGCCACGATGTTCGCGAGTTGCCGACCAATGGACGCGACCCCATGACCTACAACGATCCTCTGAGGCGCGTCATCAGGAACATCGAGCTTTTCCCTGTGCCCGTGATTGCCATGATAGAGGGAAGTGTGTGGGGCGGAGCCTGTGAACTCGTCATGAGTTGCGATCTCATCGTCTCTGCAGACGACAGCACATTCGCCATTACGCCTGCGAAACTTGGAATGCCCTACAACATATCCGGAGTCCAGAACTTCCTCAACACCGGCGGTATACCGCTCTGCAAGGAAATGCTGTTTACCGCCCAGCCTCTCCCTGTGAAACGTCTCGTTGATCGTGGCATCGTAAGCCATGCGGTTCCAGCAGATCAATTGGAGAGCGTCACAATGAGTATCGCCGAACAGATTTCGCGGAACTCACCTCTTGTCATGGGCCTTCTCAAAGAGGAGATCAGGTTGCTCTCCATCTCTCACAACCTGGGCCCCGAAACATTTGAGAGGGTCCAGGCCATGCGGCGTCAGATCTACGACAGCACCGACTACCAGGAAGGTATCGGCGCGTTCCTTGAGAAACGCCCTCCGAACTTTCAAGGAAAATGAAAGCCGCGGTGAGCGGGAATGAAAAGTCTCCGCTCCTGCCGCTCTGAAGGCGGAGATTCTCGGGGTCCCCGGCGACAGGCCTTCGTGCTTGGGGGGAGCGCTGCGAAACCCCGGGTAGCATCTCACCCACGCATCCCTGGCCCGTAAGGACGAGCCGAATTGAAGGACTCAGTTTGTGATAAGGCGATTTGGCGTCAACTGAGATTACACGGCATACTTCCGGCTTGCCTACAACACGCTCGGTGCACACGGCGTCGCGTCTTCGTCGAACAGCGCCCGGCCGGCGCACTTTGTCGGTGGTGTTCTTAATGCCGTAGCGCCGCGGATCGCGCAGCACGTCATCGAAATACGATCCGCTCATCGCAATTTCGGACGCTCGTCAGCTCCGCCCGCATTTTGGCCGGAATCCGGCCCAGTTGCGGATTGAGCCGCAGGCCGGGCTCCCGCGCCCCAGGAATCTCTGTCGGCAGAAGCGCCACTCGGAACCGTCGACCGCGCACTTCGCACAGCTTGCGAATCTCGCTCTTCCAGGTTGGCGGCCATCTCCCCATCCGGCAACCGGCTATCGTTCAGCTTTCCGCGAGAGAGGACAGCTTGCACGGGGGGCTAGTTCCACGCGCTTCGCCTTGACCCAGCCGGCGAAGTCGTCCAACTGTTCCACCGTTTCTCACGCGAGCGGCGCGTCCTTGATCGTCCGTCCCTCGCCGCGGCCGCTCGAAGCGCCGCTTACCGCGCAATTGAGGCTGTCCAGGGCAGTGGCCGACCCCACTTGCGAACACCATCGTAAATCGAGCCGGCGAAGTTGTACTGGTGCTAGGAATGAACCTCCGGGCGGGCGAGCATCTGCTTCGAAATTTAAGCTCGTATACATAAGTTCTGATAAAATTAACCGCTTCCAGACGCGAGTCGATCTTGGTTGCGAAGGGAGAGTAATGTCTACAAAGAAAAACGCAATTGGGCGGCGTAAGTTTCTGGGCATGGGCGCGGCAGCCGCGGGGCTTGGCCTCTTGGCCGACCTGGAAGCGTATCCCCAGAATGTCAACCGGAATTCAATTGCGTCGGACTTGAAAATCACGGACATGCGCATCGCCGTTCTGAGAGGGCCGGGAGGCCAGGCTGGCCCGGGGGGCGAGGGCGGCGTGGGCGGCCCCGGCGGCCCCGGGGGCCGTGGCGGCCCCCCCAGGGGATCGATGCCTCCTGCGACTCCCGGAGCGGGAGCGGCATCTGGCGGCACGATCATCGTCCGAATCGATACCAATCAGGGAATCTCGGGTTACGGCCAGGCGATCGGGGACGGTCCCCAGCCGAACTACATTCTGATGCATAAGGCCCGACTACTCGGCGAGAATCCCTGCAACGTCGACAGACTCTTCCGCAAGATGAAGTTGCATGGCGGATATAACCGTCAGGGGAGCGGCGTTAACGCGATTGAGAACGCGTTGTGGGATCTGGCCGGCCAGGCTTATGGCGTGCCGATCTATCAGATGCTTGGCGGGAAATTCCGCGACAAGATCCGCATGTACACCGAGGGTGACCCGCGCTCGAACTCCATCGAAGACATCGCCGCCGATTATAAGGCGAGAGTCGCCTCGGGGTTTACGATGCTCAAATACGACCTGCCCGTAGCTCCCATCCTCCGAGGCAAGCCGGGCACGATATATGCTCCGAAAGGCTATAACGGGGAACCGGGGGATGTCCCCCCCGAGAACTACTATCAGGGGTTAGAGATCAGTGACAAGGGATGTGAACTCGTAGCGGACCACGTCGCTGCGATTAAGGAAGCCATGGGCGACGCTGGTGACGTTCCCATGGGTCACGACCACTTCGGGCACCTCACCGTAAAAAGTTGCATCAAGCTGGCCAATGCGTTGGAGAGGATCAACCCCTCGACATTAGAGGACATGGTCCCGTGGTTCCGGGTAGAGGAGTGGAAGCTCATCACCGATTCGGTAAAGGTGTCCACCCTGACCGGCGAAGACGCCTACCTGGTGGAATCGATCGAGCCGCTTTGCCAAGCGCGTGCAGTCGACTACATCCACCCGGATCACCTTGTGATCGGCGGCCTTCTCGAATTGAAGAAGACCTCCGACATGGCGGCCAAATATTCGGTGGGGATGATGGTCCACAGCAACGCTACCCCGATCGGCTACGCGGCCGGCGTGCACGCGATAGCTGCCTGCGAAAACTTCCTCGCCATGGAATGGCACCAGCCGCAGCCAGCCTGGCACAAAGACCTAACCGACAAAGGGGACCTCGTGGTTCAGGGTCACATCCCCGTTCCGACGGGGCCGGGCCTGGGCATCAAAGTCAATGAAGAAGCGATGCGTCCCCTCTGCAGGCAGGGTGAGTTCTTCACCGATCCTACGACGTATTGGGATTCGCAGGTCGGCGGAGAGAAGGCGTACACGTAAAGGGAGGACGTCGAGGCGAGCCTTGCACCCTTCCGATTATGACTGAAGGGTATATAGCTTAATTAGCCTGTTGGGCCCGGTAGGCCGGAATACCGCACAATCCCGATCGCCGGGCACCTTCGCGGGTAGTCGGCAGTTCGGGCTCTGTTCATCAAACCTCGCCATTTTCTCTGCCCCCTAACCCACCCTCCGCCGTGCTAGAGTGAAATTCCACGGAGGGGCAATGGCGGCTGGGGTGCAGCTACCGGGCGGTGGAGAAACAATTGACCTGCAGCAGCAGGTAGCGCGGTTGCAGGCGCTGCTTGAGGCTTCGCGGCAGGTTCACTCCACCATCCACGAAAACGAAGTGCTCGAGCAAGTGCTGCGCATCGTGGTGCGCGAATTGGAAATGGACGGCGCGGCGTTTCCCTCTGCCGGCTTGGTTTATGGCCGGGAACCATCCGCCGAAAGCGGCTCCATCCTGGCGTGGCCCCTCGACGACCGCGGCGGCCACCGCATGACGGAATTGGTAGTAGCGCCTCCCGACGGCCGCGAACTCACCATATATGAGGCCGACTTCATCGAGGGTCTCGCACTGCAGGCTGCGGTGGCTCTTGAAAATGCCCGTTTCCACAAGCGCAATGT
>DASRLI010000456.1:0-16968 GCA_035648535.1 Occallatibacter sp.
GATCTGCCGCCAGCACCAGCGGGCCATAAAGCGCGGCGGTTACGGACTCATCACCCGGCAGCGGCTCCTGGCGCAAGGTCATCGGCAGACTGACGCTGATGGTGTCTCCGTCTTTCCACGTTCTCTTGATTGCGAGATATGAGCCAGGATCAGCAACGGCCTCAAGCGAGTGACCGTTGATTTTGATTTCGGCATCTTTCGACCAGCTTGGAATGCGCACGTGAATTATGCGGACACCGGGGCGCGTGGTTTTGATTTTGAGCGTTGTCCCCTGCTCCTCAGGAAACTTGGTGACTTGCTCGATGCCGAAGCCTTCGTCTTTCCAATCCAGCGTGGATGCGATGAACTGATTGACATACACATCGCTGTCGCGGCGGAAGTAGATGGTGTCTGCAAACTTGGCGAAATCTTCGACGCCGCTTCCAGTGCAGCACCAGAACGACTCTTCCGGCGAGTGGTAGGCGCGCCAGTATCCGGCTGCGAGCGGGAAAAAATACTGCTTCATACCCTGCGCATCCTGCGTACCGAGTCTGCAGTTGAACAATGCACGCTCATACTCATCCATCCAGCGTGCATCCGCTGTCCAGCCGAAGACCAGGCGCTGGAGCTTCATCAGGTTGTAGGCTACGCAGCACTCGGCATTCGTCCAGCCCAGTGTTCCTTCGAGGTGACCTGCGGGCGTCTTCCAGTGCTCGTCGAGACTTGTATTGCCAATGACGTAGTTGCGCGAGGTGAGCACTTCTTCAAGGAAGTACTCGGCGATCTGCTGATAGCGGCGATCGCCGGTAACCTCAAACATGCGCGCTGCGCCAATGATTTTTGGGACGTGTGTGTTGGCGTGCAATCCAGTCAGCTCATCGCGGCGGCTTGCGAGAGGATCGAGGAAGTTGGGCTGCTCAAACAGATGCGCAGTTGCGAGATAGCGATCCTTCTTTGTGACGGCGGCGAGGTTCACTAGAACTTCATTCATGCCGCCGTACTCAACGCGCAACATCCGCTGGCGCTGATCGTTGCTGATGCCTGTGAAGTACTCGCCCACCCACCGCGCCATGCCTTCGGCAACTCGCAGGGCGTCAGTGTTGCCGGTCAGCGTGTACATATCGAGCAGGCCGGCCATGATCTTGTGATAAGTGTAGAAGGGCGCCCACACTGGCTTCCCCTCGGCCAGGTGCTCAAACAGATCGGTGGGATACGCGCTCAGGTAACCCGACGGATTCTTCTTCTGGCAGGCATCGAGCCCGGCGATCATTTCATTGCCACGGTTCTTCAGGTCAGTGTTGCCTGATCCTGCTGAGGCAAGCGCAACCGCTGACAAATAGTGCCCGCCGGCGAAGTGGCCACGCAATTCACAGGTTGGATCTTCCCAGCCTTTGTACGGAGCGGCAGTGGATGTGATGCCGGAGGTAAGGCGGAACGTGTGCAGCAGGCGGTCGGCCGTGAGCGAATCGAGATAACGCGAGTTCAGCTCCTCCTGCTCCTTGAAGATTCCGGCGGTCAGGCGCACAGAATTCAGCGGAAATGGTTCGAGCTTTCCGGCGGGGTGCTCGGAAGTGTCCGCGTACAAAGCTTTGGTGAGAGCCGATTGACCGACGAGAGTCAGGCCGGCAGCACCGGCGCTGGTCTTGAGAAAACTGCGACGCGAACGATTGATCATTGCTAATCTCCTGCTGATGCGTGCCTACTGGCAGTTGGCCTGGAAGCACAGGTTCTTGCTGAAAAATGGCATGACATGATTCTGAAACCGGTCCGCGACAACGCTGGTGTGCGTGCCGTGATAGATCTCAAAACTATTCGCGATGCCGTAAGTGTCGAGAATGTTATGCAGCTTGATGGTGTCAAAGCGCAAGTTGTCCTGATCGCCTACATCGATGGCGATGGCGTGGTATTGCCGTAGATTGCCTATGTACTGGTCGATGAAGGCAAGCGGCGCGTTGGCCGCCCATTTGGCGGCGATCTCCGGCTGCGGCTCGCCATTCTTGACCGGCAGATCAAAATAAAGCGGCGGATTTTTGGGATCGGGCGAGAACGCGGCCGCCATGGCCAGATACACCCGCGGAATGAACGGCAGGCTTGCCGATTCTGACGGCGATTTAACCGCTTCAATACTGGCGGCGACGTCTTTGTTTGCGAACGCCGCAGTCTGAGGCGACATGCAGCAGGGGCTCATGATGTACAAACTTCCGAAGACATCGGGATGCTTCATGCCGATGCGCGATGCACCGTAGCCTCCCATGGAGTGGCCAACCAGTCCGCGGCTGGCGCGGTTCGGCCAGGTGCGGTAATGCGCGTCGATGTAGGGCACCAGCTCCTGCGAAATGAACTTCTCAAAATCGCCGGTGGTTACGGAACTCGCGTACATTGATCCATTGTGAAGCGTTTTCGAATCCGGCAGCACGACGATCATGTCTTGTGCGCCCAGGGCAAAAGCGCCTTCGATGGTCTGAGGAACGTGGATTTCGTGGCTCCACTGCTCGGCGCCTATCGAGTAGCCGTGTAACGCATAAACCACTGGATAGCGCCGATTTTTTTCTTTTTGATAGCTTGGCGGCAGAAAGACGAGCACGTCGCGATCTGCGGCATCTCCTTCAAGATTGCCTTCGAGGGCTTTTCCGTGGACCTTGATGCGATCGACCGAGACTGGCTTGGCACCGGGAACTACGGAAGGTACCTCAGTCTGCGCCTGCGCGAAAACGTGCGGCGATAAAGCAAGGCACGCGAACGATAAAGCCAACAGGCCAAAAAGTTTTCGCATTCTCCTCAGCATCCCTTTCTGTAAACGATTCCACTATACAGAGGCGCTTTCTGGCGCGACAAGCTAAACCGGGCAGCCTGGTTTGGATTGCCGGGAACCTCTGAAATCGACCGTTTTCGCCCCCCCGCAAATATATCTAATAAATCGATGTAATGGCTGGAAAAATGCAGCTTCCCCGAGCAGATTCACAACCTGTAGTATTCGCATGGCTTAACAGGCCAGGAAACGAGCACATCCCGCGGAGAAAATCGCGGACAGGATTGCTATACGAGGAGTGACACAGATGAAGATGAAACTGGTTGGAATGGTTGGATTGATGGTCGCAAGTCTCTGCTATGCGCAGGAGGGCAACTTTCAGCCCGCCAGCACCAACGTTCTGGATGCGCAATATCCCCGCGTCGACAGTGACTCGCGGGTGCAGGTGAGGATCAAAGCTCCGGACGCCACCAAGGTAAAGGTCAATTTCTGGAGCGGTCCGAAGATGGACATGGAGAAGCAGGCGGACGGATTTTGGACCGTTACGACACCTCCTCAGGCTCCCGGCCTTCATTACTACGCAATCAACATCGACGGCATCGACGTGAACGATCCGGGGAGCCATACCTTCTACGGCGGCAGCAAGGATGCCAGCGCGGTTGAAGTGCCTGAAGCGGGCGCGACTTACTATTTGCCGCAGGATGTTCCGCACGGCCAGGTTCGCGAGGTCTGGTACAACTCCAGCGTGACTGGTAGCTGGCGTCATGCGCTGGTTTATACGCCACCCGATTACGACAAGAATCAGGCTGCGCGCTACCCGGTGCTGTATCTGCAACATGGCGGCGGTGAAGACGAAACCGGCTGGACCAAGCAGGGGCACGTAAACTTCATCCTCGATAACCTGATTGCCAGCAAGAGCGCCAAGCCGATGATCATCGTAATGGCGAACGGCTACGCGCGGCGCGCCGGCCAGGCAACTGCTCAACCCGGCGGCCCGATGGGTGGTCCTGGCATGATGCAGGCCATGCAGCAGATGATGACCACATTTGACGAGGACGTAACCAAGGCTCTGATTCCCTACATCGACAAAACGTTCCGCACCGTTCCCGATCGCGATCATCGCGCGATGGCAGGACTTTCAATGGGCGGCATGCAGACGTTCGTGGTCACGTTCAATCACCTCGACACGTTCTCGTATATCGGCGGCTTCAGCGGCGCGGGCGGCATGTCAATGCGTGGCGGGCCGGCACCGGATCTTAAAACGATGTACGACGGAGCGATGGCTGACCCAGCGGCATTTGCCAAGCGCGTTCATCTGCTCTGGATCGGCGTTGGAACGGAAGAGCCTGCGCAGATGAGAGCCGGCATCCAGGGCTTCAATAAGCTGTTGGAAGACGGCAAGGTGCAGCATATCTTTTACGAGTCTCCCGGCACTGCACATGAATGGCAGACCTGGCGCCGCGATCTGAAGGACTTTGCTCCGCGTCTGTTCAAGTAGATTGCTGCGTTGATACAAGGAACCGGCTCTTTATGGGCCGGTTTCGTTTTTTGTCTCAAGATATTTATTTGGCCAACGGGCCAAAGGGCCCTAAAAGGTATGTATCTTTCTTGAATGATTGTTATCGAATAGCCTATTGGAACTAAAGGAGTCCCATGGCAAACGACGCAGTCCCCACCCTCTACGAATGGATTGGCGGCATGCCGGCAATCGAAAAATTGGTTTCGCGATTTTACGAGCGCGCTCTGCAGGACGATTTACTGCGCGATCTTTTTGCGGAAATGGCTCCGGACCACCCGCATCGCGTAGCAATGTTTATTGCTGAAGTTTTGGGCGGACCGTCTGAATACTCAAAGGAGCGAGGCGGCCATGCAACCATGGTCCGGCAGCATGTTGGCAAACCGATCACCGAAGAGAAGAGGCAGCGCTGGGTTCAGTTACTACTGAGCATCGCGGATGAGGTGGGTGTGCCGGCTGATCCTGAGTTTCGCTCTGCACTGGTGGCATATCTGGAATGGGGATCGAGGCTTGCGGTGGTGAATGCTGCGCTGCCAAATGGCGTTGCGCTCGATGCAGCGACACCTATGCCCAAGTGGGGATGGGGCGTGCCAGGCGGCCCGTATCGCCCGTAGCCGCAGCCAAAAAACACGCCGCACAGATGCGCAGCAAACATATTTCAAGCAGCTGCATCTCACTTCGCAAATTGAGCATCGAAGTCGGGAATGTGGAGGAGAAGGAGCATGTCTCGACTGGCTTTATATATTTTAGGAGTTTCTGGTGTCTTCACTGCGTGGGTTCTTTACAAAAACCAGAAGGCGGATCCCACACGCAAAGTTCCCGCTAAGAAGGCCGCGGCTATGCTGCAAGCGGCATGGTCGGACTATCACACGCGCGCTTGAAACCGGCATACAGAAAATTACGCTTTGCTGGCTCGTCAGGCTAACCGTCGACTGCAGTGATTGACGTCGTGCTCTACCACCGAAGATGAGGATCTCAAGGCGTTGGAGCGTACGGGCCTGAAGGCCTCATTGCACTCCAGCGATGATTTCAGCAGCCTGAAGGCTGCTGCTCCCTCCCTATCCGCTATCAAAAAGACGCGCCGCATGGATTACATGCGGCGCGATCTCAAGTCTGCTTCGAATTTCAGGACGCCGAGAATTTGCTGCGCCGGGCAATTAGTTCGTCGGCAATCTGGCGATTCATTTCGCGGCTGATGGGATAGAAGACCATGCCCGCCGCCGCCGCAAAGAAAGCCAGCCCTGCGTAGACGCTTGCGGTTAACAGGATGCCGGATTGAGCTTGCGCCGTCTGCACGTCTGACCCTGAAACAAATCCATAGTACGCGAAGAGCCAGCCGGCAATGGCTCCGCCGAGAGCCAGGCCCGCCCAAAGCGCGAAGACAACCGCGGCAGTCACTGTGCCACTGGCGCGGCGACCCGTCTTCCACTCGCCGTAATCTGCCACATCGCCCATCATTGCCCAGATAATCGGCCCGGACAATCCATAGGAGAACTGGCGAAGCACTTCTGTTCCGATGATGATGGAGGTGGCATTTGTGGGGATAACGTACAGCAGGATATTGAAGATGCCCGTGAGCGTCATGCTGGCGATAAAGAGTTGACGCTTGCCCATGCGTGTGGCGACCGCCGTGGAGCAGGCGACGCCGATGAGCAGCGCGACCAGGCCGAATCCGTTAAACCACGCGAACAGGTCTACGTTGCGCGCAACGAAGCGGAAGTAAGGCAGCATTACGTTGCCACGCACCACGATGGCTGTGAAATAAAACAGCGTGGTGAGAAAGAGCATGATCCAGGGACGGTTTTTGAAGAGGTCGGCGAGGTCCTGGGTGAGCGAAGTTTTCTGCTGCGGATCGGGCTGAATGCGTTCCTTGGTGACGAAAAACGCGACGATGAAGAAGATGACGCTGAGCAGAGAGAGCAGACCCATGGTGAGTTGATAGCCGCGCGCGTCATCGCCGTGGCCGAAGAACTTGACCATGGGAATGGCAAGGCTGGCGACGATGAAGCCCGCGGAGTTAGCGGCGATCTGCCGGTAAGATGCAATGCTCGTGCGCTCGTCGGGATCGGACGTCATTACGGCCGTGAGCGATGCGTACGGCACATTGTTCACGGTATAAACGACACGCAGCAGGATGTACGTGGTCCACGCGTAGATGATTTTGGCCGAGGGGCTTATGCCCGGAGTGGTGAAGGTGAGGACGCCAATGATGCCGAAGGGTATGGCGGTCCACAGCAGCCACGGCCGGAATTTTCCCCAACGAGTGCTGGTGCGGTCGGCGATCATGCCCATCACCGGGTTCAGGAAGGCCACACCAAGACCGACAACGAGAAAGAGAGTGCCCGCCTGTGCCGCCGACAAGCCGAAGGTGTGCGTGTAGAAATCCAGCTGCAGGGCGAGCATGGCCTGAAAAATAAAATTGGCTGCCAGATCGCCCAGGCTGTAACCGAATTTCTCTCCAAACGTAAGTTTCTCTCGCATATGTGCCTCAAACTTTCGTGGGCCTTGCTGTCGTGAATCTTGCTGCTTATTTGGTTACGCGAAGCGTTAGTTTCTTCAGGTCGGCATCGCGCGATGAGGTGCCGATCATGATTTCAAAGTCGCCTGGTTCAACTACGTACTTCATATTGACGTCAAAGAAGGACAGCGCGCCGGGCGTGACGTCGAGCGCAACGGTGGTCCGCTCGCCGGGTTCGAGCCAGACTCTTTTGAAACCCTTCAGTTCTTTCACTGGACGAGTGACGGAGCTGACAAGGTCGCGAATGTATAACTGAACCACTTCAGAGCCGGCGCGCTTGCCGGAATTCACTACATCTACCAGCACCTGCGTTGAGCCCTTTTTCGCAATGCGCGTCTTGGCGAGGCGCGCGTTTTCAAGCGCAAATGTGGTGTAGCTAAGGCCGTATCCAAAAGCGAAGAGCGGCGACACGTCGTCAAAGAGATAGCCGCGGCGTGCCGAAGGCTTGTAGTTGTAGAACACCGGCAGATGCCCGGCTGAACGCGGGAACGAGATCGGCAGCTTGCCGCCGGGGTTGTAATCGCCAAACAGCACATCGGCGATTGCGTGTCCGGTCTCCTGGCCCAGGTACCAGCACTCGTAAATTACCGGCACATTCTCATTCAGATAATTGATTGAGAGCGGCCTTCCGTTAAAGAGGAAGACGATGACCGGCTTGCCCAACGCGACCATGGCTTTGACCAGCTCTTCCTGACGGCCGATCAAGTCGAGGCTGGTGCGGTCGCCCATGTGCTGCAGGTTCCAGGCCTCGCGCGAGGTCTGCTCATTGCCGCCGATGGCCAGCACGATGACGTCGGCTTTTTTGGCAACCTTTACGGCCTCGGCAATGGCTTTGCGGTCTTCAACCGGATCGCTCGGCACGACTGCATCCTGGTTCCACGAGCCGCCGATGGTGATTTTGCAGCCTTCGCTATAGAGCACCTTGGCGCGCTTGCCTACCTTTTGCTTGATGCCCGCGAGCACGCTTACATCGTGCTTTGGAACGCCACTGTAACCGCCCAGCAGGCTGCGGTCCGCGTTGGGGCCGACGACCGCAATCGTCTTGATTTTGCTCAGGTCGAGTGGCGCAGTCTGGTTTTCGTTCTTCAGCAGCGTGATGGCCTGGTGCGCTGCATTCAGGGCCAGACCGCGATGTTCGTCACTTGCAACTACGCGCTCGGCCTTGTCTGGATCAGAATATGGATCGTCGAACAGGCCCAGCTCGAACTTCCAGAAGAGCATGGGCTCAACCATCTCGTCGAGCTGCTTCTCCTTGAGCACGCCTTTCTTTACGAGTTCGACCAGGTGCAGATAGCAATCTGGATCGGGCAGCTCAATATTCACGCCGGCTTCAACCGAAAGACGGCAGCTCTCCTTCTTGTCCTTGGCTACAAAGTGCCCGTGCGTGTCGGGCCGGTAGCCGAGTTCCCATATGGCGTAATAGTCGGAGACGATGAAGCCCTTGAAGCCCCACTCTTTGCGGAGTACATCGCGCAACAGCCACTTGTTGGCGTGGGAGGGTACGCCGTCAATCTCGTTATACGAGGCCATGAGCGTGACCGCGCCGGCTTCGCGCAGCGCTTCGCGGAAGGTGTAAAGAAACGTTTCGCGCAAGACGCGCATCGACACGTTGGCTGGCGCGCAATTCATGCCGGACTCCGGCTGCCCGTGACCGACAAAGTGCTTGAGCGTTGCCAGCACGTGCTTCTTGTCGCGGAAATTGCGGTTACCCTGGAATCCGCGCACCGCTGCGATGCCGAGCCGCGACACCAGGTACGGATCTTCGCCGTAGGTTTCTTCCACGCGCCCCCAGCGCGGCTCGCGAGCCACGTCTACTACCGGAGTAAGAGCGTGATGAGCGCCGCGCGAACGCGCTTCGAGCGCGGTCATGGTGAAGAGTGACTCAACCAGCTCAGGGTTGAATGTGGACCCTAACGCAATTGGCTGCGGAAAGCTGGTGCCTTCAGGCGCGGCATGTCCATGCAGGCATTCTTCGTGGAAAATGACAGGGATACCGAGCCGGGAATTCTCAAGGAAGAAGTGCTGAATGTCGTTGGTGAGCTCCGCCATGGCGCGCGCGCCTTTGCCGCCGCCGGCATCACTGGGCCTGCCCACCTGTCCCAGACCTCGGCGGTCGCGAAATGCTTTCTTCGCCTTTTGCAGATCGAAATTGCCTTTGGCGTCGACGAGTGTGTCGGCCTTCTGCTGCCAGATGCACATCATCTGCGCTGCCTTCTCTTCCAGCGTCATGCGCTTCAGCAAATCCTGTGCGCGCTTGGCCGATGACAGTTTGGGATTCTTGTAGGCCGGAGTCTTTTGCGAGGCCTTAACGGACACTTTTGACTTTTTCATTCGCGTTCTCACTTCCCTGGAAGTTAACGGTTTGCGGACCCAGTAAATCTACCACCGCGATAGCAGAATCCGCGACCATAAATTCACGATCTCGAATTGGCGGCTAATGCCATTTAAAGCGATTTACTTTGGAGTTCCGTGATTACTGTCACAAAGACCGGCGTGCCGGTTGCGGCTTCAGGTTTTGCACAACGCCGGAGGACTCGCAAATGCCGCGGGCTCCGTTAGGATGAACAAGGACTCCCCCATGGCAGAGAATAAAAATCTTCCCCCGGCAACACTGGCTCACATCGCTCAAACACTTAACCTTCCGCTTCGCGGAATCTGCTCGGTCATTGAACTGCTTGATGATGGAGGCACGGTTCCCTTTATTGCGCGCTATCGCAAGGAGGCCACCGGCAACCTGGACGAGGTGCAGATTCGCGCTATTGAAGAAAACCTTGCCTACTTTCGCGAACTGGAAGACCGGCGCGCTTCCATCCTTGCGTCCATTGGCGAACAGGGCAAACTGACAGACGAGCTGAAAGCGCGGATCGAAACCGTGCTTGACCGCAACGAGCTCGAAGACCTGTATCTGCCCTACAAACCCAAGCGGCGGACGAAGGCCACCATTGCGCGCGAGAAAGGCCTGGAACCGCTGGCAGCTTATCTGTGGGCGCAGCAGCCCGCGGACGAGCCGCTACACGCGATGACGGCGCGGTTTATCAATCTCGAACTCGGTGTAGCGACGGCCGAAGACGCACTCGAAGGAGCGCGCCACATTGTTGCCGAGTGGACGAGTGAAGACGCCGACCTGCGCAAAGCCCTGCGCCAGCTCGTCTTTGATGAGGGAGTGGTGGTGAGCCGCAAGGCGATGGATGCAGTGGATGAGCAGGAAAAGTTCAAAATGTACTACGACTACAAAGAGCCTGCGAAATCCATCCCCTCGCACCGTATGCTCGCCATTCGTCGGGGTGAAAGTTAAAACGTGCTTTACTTCCTGATTGAAATTGAGCAGGAGCGCGCTATTGGCGTCATGCATCGGCACATTCTGCGGCAGCAGGGCGACTGGACGCCGCAACTGGAACTCGCCATCGACGATGCGTGGAAGCGGCTGCTCAACTCGTCGATTCAAGGCGAAGTGCGGCTTGAACTGAAGCGGCGATCCGACACCGAAGCAATCAATGTTTTCCGCGATAATCTCTATCACCTGCTGCTTGCTCCGCCGGCTGGTCCCATCTCAGTGCTCGGGATCGATCCGGGGCTGCGCACCGGCTGTAAAGTCGCCGTAGTGAATGAGACTGGCAAGCTGCTTGCGCACGACGTGCTGTACCTGCACACGTCAAAACATGGCAATACCGAGGCCGCGCCAAAGCTCGAAAGCCTGTTGCGAAAGCACAATGTACGCGCCATCGCCATTGGCAACGGCACAGCATCGCGCGAAACAGATGCGTTCGTTCGCGACTTTCTGCGC
The DNA here is from genome assembly GCA_035648535.1 of Occallatibacter sp. Taxonomy (GTDB): domain Bacteria; phylum Acidobacteriota; class Terriglobia; order Terriglobales; family Acidobacteriaceae; genus Telmatobacter. Next base: position 10,547 of record DASRLI010000456.1, read on the forward strand.
GACAAGGGAATCGCCGACATCTTTTCAGTAACGGTGAGTGAAGCAGGAGCCAGCGTCTACTCCGCATCCGAAGTGGCCAGGCAGGAATTTCCCGATCTCGACCTGACTGTGCGCGGAGCTATTTCAATTGCGCGCCGCCTGCAAGACCCGCTCTCGGAACTGGTGAAGGTCGACCCAAAATCGATTGGAGTGGGCCAGTATCAGCACGATGTCGATCAGCGGAATCTTGCCGAGTCGCTCGAAAAGACCGTGGAGAGCTGCGTCAATCGAGTCGGTGTCGACCTGAACACGTCGTCGTGGACGCTGCTGCGGCATGTTGCCGGCATAAGCGAGCGGACTGCTCTGAACATCGTGACCTATCGCGATCAGAACGGCAGCTTTCGTTCGCGGACGCAAGTGATGAAGGTGCCGGGCATTGGTCCAAAGATCTTTGAGCAGGCGGCAGGTTTCTTACGCATCCGCAATGGCGATGACCCGCTGGACATGACGGCGGTGCATCCGGAGTCCTACCCGGTGGTCGAACAGATGGCAGAGACCCTCGGAGCCAGCGTAGACACAATCATCCGCGAGCCGCAGTTGCTGGAGAAGGTGGACAAGGCGCGGCTCACGGTGGGTACCTTTACTCTCGATGACATTCTGGCGGAGCTGCGCAAGCCCGGACGCGACCCGCGCGATAAATTTGTTGCGCCGCAATTTCACGAGGAAGTTCGCACCATGGGTGACGTGCAGGCGGGGATGGTGCTGGAGGGCGTGGTGACCAACGTGACGAAATTCGGCGCGTTCGTCGACATCGGTGTTCACCAGGACGGACTGGTGCACATCAGCGAGCTCTCCAACCGCTTTATCAAGGACCCTTCAGAAGCAGTCAAGGCCGGCGAGATTGTTAAGGTGAAAGTGTTGAGTGTGGACACGAAGGCGAAGCGGATTGCTCTCTCAATCAAAGCACTGCAGAGCCCTCAAGCGAAGACCGCGCCGGTGAAACGCGTTCAGCCGCCGCCACCACCGAGCCTGGACGATAAGCTCGCGTCGTTATCGTCGAAGTGGCGAACGCGCACCTAGCGGAATCTAAGCGGGTGGGTCTGCTTTTGCATTGCTGGCGCGTGCTCGCTCGGTCAGCAATGCGCGTTCGCGCTCATTCTGGGTAAGTGAAGCGGCGCGCTCGAACTCCGCGCTCGCCTCTGCGTGACAACCGAGCCGCGCCAGAAAATCTCCGCGCACGCTCGGCAGCAGATGGTAGTTCTTCATCAACGGGTCGGCGAGCGGCGGTTCAAGCAGCTCAAGCGCCGGCTGCGGCCCCGATGCCATGCTGACGGCAACTGCGCGGTTCAGGTCGATGACCGGCGACGGAGCGATCTCTGCAAGCTCCGTGTAAAACGAGACAATCTTTTCCCAGTCCACCTGATCGGCGGCCAGTGCCCGCGCATGCATGCGGCGATTTCTGCCTGCAGGTGATAGGGACCGCGCGCAGATGCAAGCGAATTGGCCCGCTCCAGCGCATCCAGTCCGCGACCAATCAGCATACGGTCCCACTGCATTCGATTCTGATCGAGCAGCAGAACGGGATTGCCGCCGGCATCGACGCGAGCGCGAAAGCGGGAGGCCTGTATTTCCATCAGCGCTACTAGGCCGTGCACTTCCGGTTCCGCTGGTTCGAGTTCGGCGAGAATGCGCCCCAATCGAAGCGCCTCATCGCATAGCGATGCTCGTAAGAGTTCGGCGCCGGATGTTGCCGTGTAACCCTCATTAAAGATGAGGTAGATGACCTCGAGGACCGACGATAGCCGTGCTGCAAGATCGAGGCCGCGCGGGATTTGAAATGGAATGCGTTTTTGCGCGAGGGTCTTTTTCGCGCGAACGATACGTTGCGCAATGGTTGGTTCCGGAACAAGGAATGCGCGTGCAATTTCGTCCGTTGTGAGGCCGCCGACCACCCGCAGCGTTAACGCGGCTCTTGCCTCAGTAGAAAGTACCGGATGGCATGCGATGAAAATGAGCCGCAGCAGATCGTCGCCAATGGGATCGTCGAGCGCACTGTCCAGGTCAGGAGGAGTGCGTTCCAGCTCGTTCAATTCGCGACTGATGTCTTCGTGTTTGCGCTCGCTGCGTTCCGCGGCGCGAAAGTGATCGAGTGCACGATGCTTTGCTGTGGTCGTAAGCCAGGCGCCTGGGTTGGGCGGGATTCCGGAGACCGGCCATTTTTCGAGCGCTACAAGGAGCGCTTCCTGGGCAAGATCTTCGGCGAGACCCACATCGCGAACTATGCGCGTGAGCCCCGCGATGACCTTTGCGGCCTCCATCTTCCAAACCGCTTCAATGGCACGATGGGTATCGGCAGCAGTCATTCCTTCCGATCACAACATGCCGGATGCGCGCAGAGCAAATCTACTTCTTTGCCGACGTCTCTGCGCGAAGCCGTTCTTCCTGCAGGCGCGTTTCTTCTGAGAGCTCGGGCCCAAAATCTTCCAGTTCAAATACCTGCCGGATTTCGATCTCGCACTCTTCATTAAATGGAGCCGGGCAGCGCTTGACCCATTCGATGGCTTCTTCTTTCGAGCGCACCTGCCACAGCCAGAAGCCCGCAATCAGTTCCTTTGTCTCCGCGAATGGACCGTCGATGACTGTTCGGTCTTTCCCGGAGAAACGCACCCGCGCACCTTTTGAACTGGGCTGCAGGCCTTCGCCTGCCAGCATGACACCGGCCTTGACCAGCTCTTCGTTGAAGTTGCCCATCGCCGTCATAATTTCTGGATCAGGAGGCCCACCGGCTTCCGAAACCTTTGTTGCCTTGATAATAACCATGAATCGCATAGCGGTCTCCATTTGGGGATTTGGATTTATCCGGATTTACAGCAGACTAATCGGGTTACCGCAAATCAGTTTGGCAGCGTGCTCGCGTCGTATAGCTGACGCAGTTCGCATTCGCCCTGGCCAACTACTTTCAGAAACTCTTTTGCGTATTCTACTGCGGCCTCTTTTGAGGGTGCATCGAGGATGGCGAATCCGCCGACAAGTTCCTTGGCTTCAGTAAACGGGCCGTCGGACACGTTGTATTTGCCGCTGTCCACTCGAACGCGCGCACCAAATGAACTTGGAAGACAGCCTTCGGTGCTCAGGAGCTTGCCGGCTTTCATCCACTCTTCAATCAGCTTGCCCATGCGAGCCATTTCTTCCGGCGTGGGTGGGGTGTTGCGCTCAGGACACTTGTAGATACTTAGAAATCGCATGATTCAAACTCCGTTACAGGTATGGAATAGCCGGGTCAATCTGCCCGGCCTCACTTGTACATCGAATGGGGAGCTGAAAAATCGACAACCTTCTATAGATTTTTTCAGAAATGTTTGTGGGCTCTTGAACGCGCTCCGGCTGAGCCACGAAGATTGCCTCGGCTCCGACTCATAGTTTCACGCCAGGTGAGAATAACCTGCTGGATCTAGATGTATTAAATTAACGAATTTTGCCAGGAGGCGGAAGAGGTTGGCTATTGCGCGGGCAACGGCACCAATTCAGCATTCAAGTGGATTTTGCCACCGGTCACGCTGAGCGTCTTTTTCCAACTGGAGAAGCCTTTCATCTCGACATAGACTTGATGCGACCCTGGACCGACGGCAATTATGGACGGCGCGTTGCCGACAAATGCGCCATCGATTTCGATATCGGCACCAGCGGGATTGCTATCGATGGTCAAGAACGCCTGGGCCGGCGCCGATTTTCCCACCAGCTTCGGCGCTGACTGATTCCCAGCATTTGCCTGCAGAGTAGACTGAGCGATTCCATCCGGCTTGGCTTTTGGAGCGGGCTTTGGAGCAGCTACTGGTTCACTTTCCGTAGCGATCGGCGTGCCCGAAGGCTCCACAATGGCCTTCTGAGCCGGTGCGTTTCCAATGTCGGCGCGGGAAGGCAGGCCGCCGCCCAGACCTGTCAGCCGAGTCACAATCAGTCCCGCCAATACCAGCACTCCAATGAGTGCCGGCACCCAGACTTTTACCTCGCCCGTGGCCGCGTGCCACCAATAAGACAACGTTTCGTTCACGTTTGCCCAAGGCTCTATTTCGCCTTGAACCGCATCTTCAGATTTCAGTTTCACGCTGGCGGCATTACCCGCCGGCTGATCCAGATCCATGCTCTCGGCCACCCTGGCCACTATGTCGCGGTCTGCCTGTTTGCATTGCAGCGCGTTACACATGGCCAGCGTGTTAAAGCAAAGATTGTTGATGGTCCGCGGAGTTCCGCCGCCCATTTCTGCAATCAGGTCGAGCGCCTCCGGGGTAAAGAGCGGTTCGCCTTCGTAGCCGGCCTGCCTCAGGCGATAGTCGATGTAGTCCCTGGTTTCTGCCGGGGTAAGCAGATTGAGATGGCAAATAGTTGAAACACGCTGGCGAAGCTGTACCAGCGATGCCTTCTTCAATTTATCTGTGAGCTGCGGTTGTCCTGAAAGGATGATCTGCAGAAGCTTGCCCTGCGAGTTCTCAAAGTTGGTTAGCAGGCGAACTCTCTCTAACACCAGGTCAGACAGATTCTGGGCCTCGTCTATGACGATGACGCACTTGCGTCCGGCTTCAGTTTCCTTGATCAGCGCTTCGCTCAGCTGCTTGTGCATTTCAGAACTGCTGCGGGCCGGCTTGATATCGAAATCACGCAGAATATAGCCGACAAAATCGCGCGGTTTGCATTCCGCGTCGATGTCGAAGATGAACGTGCTGCGCGCTGTATCTTTCGTGTCCTCAAGGAAGCGATAAAGGAGAGTGGTTTTGCCCATCCCCGGCGGCGCGATCATCGCGATAAAGCCGCGGTTGTTATAAAAGCCGTTCTCGAGAGATGAAAGCGCCTCGAGATGAGTGTTACTTGGAAACAAATAGCGCGCGTCCGGGTTAACACGGAAAGGATCTTCTCGAAATCCAAAGTGTTGCAGCAATGAATTGTTACTTTCTACCCTGCGGCGGAGCATCAAAAAATCCAGGTAGCCGGAGATCTCGTCCGGTCGGTGGGTCGATTGATCCATTGATTAAGAATCCTTGTTTGTTGTCCGGGAGCCATGCTCAATATATAGTCGATCCTGAAATACCAACAAAACATGCATGAATCCTGATGAAACTCGCTATTTTTCGGTTTAGAATTTCCCTGCAGTCGCAGCAAACGACCTGAAAACTGGGGAAATGAATGCGTCCACACCGCGAGCCGAATTACCCGCAGCGAGAGATGTTCCAGGTTGACCTTGAGCAGTTGATCGACATACACCACCCGCTTGTACTTCTTGGGCAGTGCATTGACTGGAGTTCATTCGAAGCGACTCTGGGAGCGACCTATCATCCCAGCCAGGGTGCTCCGGGGATCTCGACGCGTCTGATGGTGGCGCTTCATTACTTGAAGTATCAGCATGACCTGAGCGACGAGGACGTGGTTGCGGTATGGGTTGAAAATCCCTACTGGCAACAGTTCAGCGGCGAGCGGTACTTTCAGCATCGCCTGCCGATCGATCCGTCAAGCATGACGCGCTGGCGCAATCGGCTGGGCGAGGCCGGCGCTGAACAGATGCTGCGTGCAACGATCGATGCGGGCATGCGCACTGGCGTGGTTCGCCCTACGGAGTTGAAGCGCATCAACGTGGATACGACGGTGCAGACCAAGGCGATCCGTTTCCCGACCGATGCACGGCTCTACACTCGCATGCGTGAACGTCTGGTGAAGGCGGCACGCGCCGAGGGCCTGACGATCAAGCAGAGTTACCGGCATGTGGGGCGGCGCTTGCTGATGCAGTCGAGCCGCTACGCCCATGCGCGGCAGATGCAACGCGCTCGGGCTTGCACACGCAAGCTGCGCACGCAGCTGGGGCGGGTACTGCGCGAGATCGAGCGGCAGAAAAAGACGCCGTCGACTGAGTTAGCGAAGCTACTGGAAACGGCGCGCCACATCCATGCCCAGCAGAGGCACGACAAGAACAAGATCTACAGCGTGCATGAGCCCGCAGTGCAATGCATCGCCAAGGGCAAGGCGGGCAAGCCGTACGAGTTTGGCAACAAGGTCAGCGTGGCGGTCAGCAGCCGTGGCGGATGGTTCGTCGGAGCAAGGAGCTTTACGGGAAGCCCCTATGACGGCCACACGCTGGCGGCACAGATGAAGCAGGTGGAAAGGATGATCGGCAACTCGGTCGGCGAGGTGCATGTCGATATGGGCTACCGAGGCCATGATTATGAAGGCGCGGCGACCGTGCACGTCGATAAGCGGCAACGAGGTCGAACACCACGCGCACTCTGGCGATGGATGAAACGCCGCGCCGCGGTCGAACCCAGCATCGGGCATCTGAAGAATGAACACCGCCTGGAGCGCAATCGGCTGAAGGGTGTTGCCGGAGATGCGATCAATGCCATCCTCGCAGCTGCCGCCATGAACTTCCAGAAGCTCCTCGGAGCTTATTGGCGCCTTTT
>DASRLI010000457.1:0-39077 GCA_035648535.1 Occallatibacter sp.
CCCTCAAGCCACCGCCGGCCGCACCCAAACCGTAACCTCAAAACATTCGGGTGACCCAGGTTTTGATTTTGAGACTTGGAAATCCTCGAAATCCAGGAGCTCAAATGCCACTCGCACCAGGAACCTACGCCGTCTTCACAACCACTGAAGGCAAGATTACCGTCCGCCTCTTCGAGAGCGACGCGCCTATCACCGTCAAAAACTTCGTTGAACTCGCCGAAGGCGCCAAGGAATGGGTCCACCCCACGACTCGCGCCAAGTCGACGGATAAGCTCTTCGACGGCACTATCTTTCACCGCGTCATTCCCGACTTCATGATCCAGGGCGGCGACCCCACCGGCACCGGCATGGGCGGCCCCGGCTACCGCTTCCAGGACGAGACCAAGGGCTCTCCGCACAAGTTCGACAAGCCCGGCAAGCTAGCCATGGCCAACAGCGGCCCCGGCACCAACGGATGCCAGTTCTTCATCACCGTCGCCCCAACGCCTCACCTCACCGGCAACCACACCATCTTTGGCGAAGTTGTCGAAGGCCAGGATATCGTTACCAAAATCTCGCTCGTCCCCCGCAGCGGTCAGGACAAGCCCCACAAACCAGTCGTCCTCGAGTCCGTAGTCATTGAGCGCGTTGCCTAGCAACCAATTGCGATTGAACAAGGCCCCCGGACTCTACCGGGGGCTCTTTTTCTGCCCTCAGAGCGACTGCCAATCGCCCACCTGTTCGCGGTTCCCCGATTCGCAACCATCCTCTGTCACTTTTCAAGCTGAACCGCATCCATATCCCAAAGGAAGTTTCAAAGCGGAGGCCGGATGCTCAACATCACTGGAAACGGAATCATTGAAATACCTGGCAGCAGCCCAGTCGACAATACAGTAGAGAAGCTCAAGGCCATCCTCAAGGCAAAAGGTGTGACGCTATTCGCATTGATCGATCACAGCGGCGAAGCGGAAAAAGTAGGCATCGCGATGCGGCCCACCAAGCTGCTCATCTTCGGCAGCCCCAAAGCAGGCACACCCCTCATGCTCGCGTCGCCCAGCATCGCTATTGATCTGCCACTCAAAATCCTGATCCGTGAAGACAATCAAGGAAAGACCTGGATTTCCTACAACTCACCCGATTACCTGCGCGACCGCCACAACGTTCCCTCCGAACTGCTACAGAATATCGCCGTGATTGAAGCCCTTGCAGCCAAGGCGGCAGAATAGCAATCGACCATAACGACAATCACCTCTTCTTGCACAACTCCAGAATCGCCTCGCCAAATTTATCGACCTTGGCTGGCCCCACCCCATCGATCTCCAACAATTGTCTCGGATTCGCCGGGCGCGCCAGCGCCAGCGCATTCAGAGTCCGGTCGTGCAGCACCACATATGCCGGAACCCGCAGCCGTTTCGCCTCCGCTGCCCGCCACTCCCTTAGCCGCGCCGCCAAAGCCTCCCCGTCCTCCGACAACAGCACCGGGCCAGCCTCCGTCTTTTTCGCGGCCTTCGCCGCCTTAGCCTTCTTCGCCCGCGTCGACGCCACGTCCCGCCCGGAAAACTCCTCCACAATCCCGTCACTGATCAGCAGAGACAGCGGAGTCGTCGGCCGCACCTCCAGCCCCGCCTCCCTCAACCGCACCTTGCGGAACCGTATCACTTCCCCGTCTTTCTCAAACTCCGACTCTTCAATCTCAGCCAGCCCCGCCCGCACCATCGCGTCAAGCAAACAGTCGAAATCATCACGGCTCAGTTTGCCCACTGCCGCCAGGGTCCTTTGTAGCGTCCCCGTGGCCTTGTAATCCACCGAGCGCAGCGCATCCACAATCTGCTGCACCATCTCCCGCTCTACCGCCGTGGCCCGCCGGAACTGCCGAAGGTCCGCCCCCGCCGGATCGCACACATCGCACCTTCCGCATGAACGGCTCGCATCCTCTACGTCGCCAAAGTGCCGAACCAGCGCAGCCATGCGGCACTCAGGCGAAGTCGTGAATCGAAGCACCTTCTCAAACTGTTCTGCGCGGAACTGCGCCTGGATCGTATACGTCTTCTTCCAGCCGTTCCCGCCTCTCGTTACGTAGCCCCCAAAATCCACCCGGGCCCCACCGTGAATCTCCAATTTTTCCAACGCTTTATCGAACTCTTCTTCGCCTAGTTTCGAGCTCTCGCGCATTGCCTCGACCGGCTGCCGCACGTCGCTCAGTCCTCGAAAAATCTGATTTAAATGCTCCGTAGGCGGATAGTCGCGGTTCAAAAAGAAGTCATGTGTCCGTTGGTCGGCATAAGAATGCATCAGGTACGTGCGACTTGGAGCGCCATCTCGACCCGCTCGTCCGATCTCCTGGTAGTAGCCCTCCAGCGTCGCCGGCAGCCCGGAATGAATTACCGTCCTTATATCCGACTTGTCGATCCCCATTCCAAATGCGATGGTTGCCACCACCACCTCCAGATCGCCAGCTTGAAAAGCCCGCTGCACCCGCTCACGCCTCTCGGCATCGAGCCCCGCGTGATACGCCGCCGCAGGAACCCCATGCGTCAATTCCTCCGCTAGCCGCTCCGCCTGCTTGCGCGAAGTTGCATACACAATCGCTGGTCGCCGCTTTGGGTCCGCCAGCAGACTGCAGATCGTTCCCGCCCGGTCCGGCACCGGGAGTTCCACTACCTCAATTGCCAGATTGTCGCGCCGGAATCCGTGAATGAACTTGACCGGCTTCACCATCCCCAGTTGCGCGAGGATGTCGGCCTGCACCGACGGCGTTGCCGTTGCCGTAAGAGCTACAACGGGCGCGGCATCGTCCCCGCCCCTTAGCCCAGGCAGATGGTCACCCAGCATTCGGTAGTCGGGCCTGAAGTCGTGACCCCATTGCGAGATGCAGTGCGCCTCGTCAATCGCAATCAGCGAAAGCCTGCGCTTGGCCAGCATCTCTGAAAACCCGGGCACCCGCAGCCGCTCCGGCGCGACGAACAGGAACTGAAGTGCCCCCTGCAGATAATCCACGCAAGCCTGCCGCGCGACTCCGCGATCCAGCCCCGAGTGAATCCGTGCCACCTTCAGCCCTAGCGCACCTAGCTTTGCCGCCTGGTCCTCCATCAGAGCAATCAACGGCGAAATCACCAGCGCCGTCCCTCCCCGAGCGATCGCCGGCAACTGATAGCAAAGACTCTTCCCCGCACCCGTTGGCATCACCAGCAGCAGGTCCTGCCCCTCGATCGCCGCGCGGCATACCGCTTCCTGGCCGGCCCTGAAACGGGCAAAACCGAACACTGACTGCAGCAGCGCATTCAGATTCCCTTGTTCCGCGTCAATCGCCAAACCCGCCCCATCCCGATTCAGAGAAACAACCTGCTGATCTCCGCACGTTCCCAACTCCAACTTTACAGGAGTCGTTCATCGCAGCGTCCCAGCGTCCCCAAGACAACCCGCAGCCGCTAGAATGTTTGCGGACAACAACAACTTGGAAGGATCGTTATCAATGCAATCGCAAGGCACCGCAACCCGGCGCACATTCCTGAAGAGCGCGTTACTGGCATCCGCACCGCTTTTGGCAGGTTCGGTAATCCATGCAGCGCCTGAAGCAACACTGGGCCCTTCCACCGGGAAAGAAGACCGCAAAAAATGGCTGGCCATCGTGGAGCAAGTCTCGCAGCCCCTTCTCGAAGCGATAAGTCAGCAAAAGCTCCGCGCCACCATGCCCGTCGAGTGCGCCAAGGGGCAGGAGGAAGCCAGCCGCAACTCGACGCACCTCCAAGCCGTCGGCCGTCTGCTCTGCGGCCTTGCTCCCTGGCTTGAGGCCGAGCCCGGCAACGATCCAGCGGAAGAAAAGTTGCGCACGCGTTATCGCGAATGGGCGCGCCTCGCCATCCGCTACGGCTGTGATCCAAAATCTCCGGACGCTCTCAACTTCGGCAACAACCAGCAGTCTGTCGTCGATGCCGCCTTCCTTGCGCTTGCCATCGTCCGCGCCCCTAACGAACTCTGGGCCAGGCTTGACTCCGCAACCAAAGACAACCTTGTCCGGGCCATGGTCGAGACGCGCAAGGTACAACCCGGCTTTAACAACTGGCTTCTCTTCTCTGCGATCATCGAAGCGATGTTCTGCAAGTGCGGCCAGCCATGGGACACCATGCGCATTGACTACGCGCTGCGCCAACACCAGCAGTGGTACAAGGGCGACGGACTCTACGGCGACGGCCCCGACTTCCACTGGGACTACTACAACAGCTTCGTCATTCAGCCCATGCTGCTCAACGTCCTCGACGCCGTTAGCAGCACCAAGCGCTGGGAGTTCCTCTTCCGCAAGCCCTTCGAAGCTCGCGCCCGCCGCTACGCCGCCATTCAGGAGCGCCTAATCAGCCCCGAAGGCACCTTCCCCGCCATCGGCCGCTCTCTAGCCTATCGTTACGGAGCATTCCAGCACCTCGCCGAGATGTCGCTCCGCCATCAACTTCCCGAAGGCGTTCATCCAGCACAAGTCCGCTGTGCTCTAACTGCGGTAATGTCTCGCATGAATGCGGCAAAGGGAACCTTCGACGACAAAGGCTGGCTAAACATCGGCTTCGCAGGCCATCAGCCCTCCATCGGCGAACCGTACATCTCCACTGGAAGCCTGTACCTATGCTCCGCTGCATGGCTCCCTCTCGGTCTTAATTCAACCGACGAGTTCTGGAGCGCCCCCGCCGAACCCTGGACCCAGCAAAAAGCCTGGAGCGGCGTAGACATCAAGACCGACCACGCCATCGGCGAATAGCAACCGGTCCGCACCACGCGGAGCCGCATTTTTTGCAGAGAAAATGCCCCATCCGATTCGAAGCGAATGGGCCGGGTGCCGGGTGCCCCAGGTCCGGATTTTCGGACCTGGGAATCCACGAATTCCACCCCACAACTGCCGAGTGCCCCATTCATGCGGCGCTTTTTGCCGCATGAGTGGGATACTACGACCCTCAACCATTCGGCAGTAGATACTACCTCTTCGCCCCCATCCCCACCGCCGAATCAATCCTAACCACCACGGGCCCTAGCAACCCTGAAGTCATCAGCGGCGAATCCGCCTTGAACTTCGTAATGTTCGTATGCGTGAACCGCTTGCTCTCCGGCAAGCTCTGGTCGCCGATAATCCTATTCGGCCACAAATTCGTCACTTGAACCTTAAGCGAATTATTCCCCGGCTTCACTGCCGAAGTCACATCAATCGTGAATGGCCTCTTCCAAGCCACGCCCATCTCCTTGCCGTTCACCCAAACCCGCGCAGTCTCCCGCACCTCACCAAGATCAAGAACGACACGCGTATGCACCGGCAGTTGCACCGGAATCGCAAACTCCCTCGTATAAGCCGCCGTCCCCGAATAGTGCCGGACGCCCTCATCGCTTGACTCGGTCCACGAGGCCAGCTTATCCATGCGCACCTCCGCCGGCGCTCCCCATCCCGGAGTAAAGGCAACCGTCCACGACTTGTCGAATTTCAACTCCGTTGGCTCCGCCACTGTAGCCGCGTGTCTCCGTCCCATCGCATCCACGGCAACGTAACGTCCGCCATGTTCCGCTCGCAGTAACATGCGTCCGCTCCGAATCTCCACTTCGAAAGGCGCCGAATCAGCGCTCAGCTTCGGAAAGACCTCCTGCCCGTCGCGCTCCATCCTCACAACATGAGCACTGGCCGCCCGGCGGAAGACGACCACAACCGACCCATAAGGCCCCAGCCACATGGGCAGATTAGTGCGCCCGTCTTTGGTTTGTTCGTACACGCCCTGTGGCGTTACAGCACCCGTCTCCGCATTCCAAATCTCCGGCGCAAGCTCGCGCGCGCGGAAACTCAACACCGTCGCCACCGCGTTCGGCTTCCTGTTGCGTACAAAATAAATCTCCGCCCCATGTCCACGCCGATGCACAAAGTCGAAATCCGCATCCGGAGCCGGCCCCGCGCTCGTCAGATCTGGCGCGACACCATCGTCTTCAAGCGCGGCCCGCGCCCGCTCGCCACAGACAATCTTCCCCAACCCTACCTTGCTCACTCCGGTGCCATCGCTATCGCAGCCTGCCCACAGCCGATCCGCAATCGCGACCACATCGGCATCTGTCTGCTTCGCGGTCGGCATCCCCGTCAACCGCACAGGCTTCGGGCCCACCACCGTCGCTCCTGCATTCACCAGCTTCTCCACCGCCTGCAACGCCGGCAGCGAGATGTTCGTCAAGGGCGGTAACACCAGCTCGCGATACTCCGTTCCATTCTTCAGCCGGATGCGATGATTCGCGACAGTCAGACCCTTCGTCAGCACATCCTCGTCCAACACGTCGTAGTCGTACCCCGGCATCACATGCGCTGGATCGCTCCATTTGAACTGCACAAAGTTCGGCACCTGGTCGCCGTAGTAATACAGCACATCCGACACTGGCACGCCCTGCTGCATCAGGTACTGTATCCGCCCGATGTAGTCGAAGAACGACTTGCCGTCCTTGAACCACGTCACCTTGGGATTGAAGTGCGTCCCTGCAAAATACTCCTGCCCCGGAAACCCCGTCGACGCCGGTGACGAGGCGAATTCGTGCCAAACCAGCATGTTCAACCCTGCGCACACTTCCTGATCAAAGGCTGGCTTCAGATCCATCCCCGGCGACTCTTCCCACTGCGGGCCAACGCTCGTCATTCCTTCGGCAGCCACCAGCGTCTTGCCATAAATGTGCGCCGCGCTAGAAGCTTCCTTTACAAAGAAGCGATCAAGCTCCGTCGCGCGATGCGCAGAAGGCGCCCAGAACTCCGTCTGCGGAAAGCTCCCCGCTCCGAGCAATTGCAGAGAATCCACCGGCGCACCATGCGGCCCTCCCGATTCGGGATGAAATCCAAGCCCGTTCTTCGCAGCAAGTTGTCCAAAGATCTCGTAATGATCCGTCAGCACCAGATCCCCGACGGTTCGGCGAAGGTCGTTTAAAAAACGGTCGCTCGTCTCGCGGCTGCCGACGATGCGTCCAATAACCACGGGCAGATACGGCACCGGGTCGTAGCCGCGCCCTGCGATAAAGGCCTCGCGGAAGTGACCAGTCCAGTTCACTCCGCCCACCTCCCAACTATCGGTATAGACATACCGCAGCGAATCGCCAAGATAAGCTTTCGCAGCCGTCAACAGCGGCTGAACGTTGCCATTCCAATAGCTGGTCAAAGCGTCGCGATCGAGATAGTCAATCACCAAACCCTGAAATTTCCCACTGCTTGTCGAAACCCGCGCATCGGAACTCGTGTACCCGGTGCGAAGAATCTCCCAATCGCCCGGCGGCACATCCCATTCCAGCTTGCCCTGGAGCGACATTTTCCTCCTCGTCAGGTCCACCTCCTGGCTTACGTCGAAATCCTCCTCGCCGGCGACGGAGGAAAAATCCCCGAGCAGCGGCTTCGAGTCCGGAACTGAGAATCCCGCCTCGACGAACATTGCCTTCACCTTTAGATCGTGTATCGGTTTGCGCGTATCACCGCTCTTCGCAGCGCCCGCGAACGCTGCTCCGTGTTTCAGCGGATACGCCATCACCGCAATGTCTTTGTAGAACCCATCCTTGCTTGGCGGCAGGTCAATCTGGAGAGGCCCCGCCACCGGCCCGTGTACAACCTTCCGCGTCCACGTAAGCAGCTTTGCCGATTGCGCTCCTGTCACTGTCGGCCCTCCCACATTCCAGCCGCTCTGTATCGTCAGGCTTATCCGCAGATCAAGGTGCTTCGCCTCCTTTAAGGTGTGCAGAAACAGTTCTTGCCACGCCGGCGTTCCAAACATCGGCCCCTCCGCCACGCCAATATTTCCGCCCTGGTCCGACCCGTTCGCATCCATCAGGATGGCGCCGCCATAGCCTTCACTGCGCATCGCCTCAAGGTCGCTTGTAATCGTTGCCGTATCCGTGTGCCCATTCAGCCACCACCAGTACGCAAGCGGCTTGGCCGAATCCGGCGGCGATTGAAATCCTGACGCAAGCGCATCCACATGCTTGGCCGGCATAACCCGGGTCTGGCTCGACAAGACACTTCCTCCCAGAGCGGTCACCATGAACAGCACGCCCAGCCCGCTCCATCTCGTTCTTCCAATGCGTGCACGAATCGATTTCTTCATGGTTGTTTGCGCGCCCTCTGCTTTCATGATTCGGCCCGAATTATATAGTGACGCGCTGCCATCGCAGCAATTCCAACCCGGCAATCGTCACCGTCCGCGTAATCTCAGAAAGGCTGTCGCAATTCAACCATAAACAGCGCCTGCCTCAGTCATGAAGCCAACCCAATTAAAGTAAGAGAAGCCATTGGTCCGACCGTGCCCGCAAAACTACGCACAAGGATGCCACCTTTTGAGCCCCGCCGATGAAACAACACGTGCAATAAATACCGAGCTTCCTGGCGCAGTGAAGCCCGGCAAACTCGACGGTGCTTCGCACGCCTGGCGCGCCCTCCGCCATCGCAACTTCAGGCTCTTCTTCGGCGGCCAGAGCATCTCGCTCATCGGCACATGGATGACCCGCATTGCAACCTCCTGGCTTGTCTACCGGCTCACGGGATCGGCGCTGCTGCTAGGCACGGTCAGCTTTGCCGGACAGATTCCCACTTTCATCTTTGCGCCCGTCGCCGGCGTGTGGGTTGATCGGCTCAACCGCAGGCAAGTACTGGTCTGGACGCAGACTTTGTCCATGGTGCAATCGCTGCTTCTGGCTGCACTCACGTTTTCCGGCCACATCACCATTCACTGGATTCTGATCCTGAGCGTCGCGCAGGGCATCATCAATGCATTCGACATGCCCGGCCGCCAGGCCTTCATGGTGCAGATGGTCGAAGACCGCAAAGATCTCGGCAACGCCATCGCCATCAACTCATCCATGGTCAACGTGGCCAGGCTCATCGGCCCTTCGCTGGCCGGCATGCTGATCGCGGTCACCAGCGAAGCCTGGTGCTTCCTCATCGACGGCGTCAGTTACCTCGCTGTGATCGCATCGCTGCTGGCCATGCGCCTGCCGGCTTCCACACTCAACCGCGAAACCACCTCCATGTGGATTGCGTTGCAGGAAGGTTGGACTTATGTCTCCGGCTTCCTGCCCATCCGAACTATCCTGATGCTCTTTGCCGTTGTCAGCCTCATGGGCATGCCGTTCGTTGTGCTCATGCCCATCTTCGCCGCCAAAGTGTTGCGCGGGGGACCACATACACTGGGCTTCCTTATGGGAGCCATGGGCATAGGTGCGCTGATCTCGGCGCTCTCGCTGGCCGCCCGCAAAACCGTGCGCGGATTGATCCGCATCATTCCTGTGGCCGCCGTCGTCTTCGGCCTCGGCCTTATCGGATTCGGCCTGGCGCGCGTATTCTGGCTTTCCATGGTCATGGCGCTGCTTGCCGGCATGGGCATGATGCAAGGCATGGCCGCCAGCAACACCATCATCCAAACCCTGGTCAGCGAAGACAAGCGCGGCCGCGTTATGAGCTACTACACCATGGCCTTCATGGGCATGGCCCCCTTCGGCAGCCTGCTCGCCGGATCAATGGCCAATGCGTTCGGTGCACCAATCACCGTGATTGTTAGCGGTTCCGCAGTCCTATTGGGCGCAGTATGGTTTTTCACGCGCCTGCCGGCCATCGGGCGAGTCATCCGCCCCATTTATCGTGAGATGGGTATCCTACCCGTAGAAGAAGGAATTCAATCATGAGCGACCTCGATTTCAAACTCGATCCCAAAAGCACGGCCGTCGTGGTAATCGATCTTCAGAAAGGAATCACGGGATTGCCGGTATCGCCTCTGCCTATTGAAACCGTCATCGCCAACAGCGTGCGTCTGCTCGCGACGGCTCGTCAGACAGGAGCACAGCCTGTCCTGGTTCACGTCGGCGGATCGTCCGATGGTGCAGACCGCTTGCATCCGCCAACTGACCAGCCTCCGCGCATCACTTCGCTACCGCCCGGCTGGAGCGATCTCATTTCTGAACTAGACCAACAGCCCGGAGACCTTGTGATCATGAAGCGGCAATGGGGCGCCTTCTACGGTACCGACCTCGACCTGCAACTGCGCCGCCGCGGCTTGACGTCCATTGTTCTTTGCGGTATCGCAACCGAGGGTGGAGTGGAAAGCACGGCACGCGATGCCTATGAGCGCGGATACGAGATGGTGTTTGCGGCAGACGCTATGAGCGGACTAAATGCAGAAAGCCATGCCAACGCCGTTGAGCGCATCTTTCCCCGCATTGGACGGGTGCGCAGCACAGAGCAGATTATCGCTGCCCTGCGACCATGACAGCCACAGGGCAACTCTGTTATCAGGCCTGAGTAATCCCGCACAAATTTACGTTCACGCCCAACTCCGCAAGCATCGCAGCCTTGGTCGCCAGCGCTTTGTCGGCCATCTCCGCCGTTGGAGCATACGCCACATTCACGTGGTTCGCCTTGTGCCGTGCCATCAATTGGTTCTGGCCCACTCCATGCAGAACCGTGTGCACAATCGGCCATTGAGTCGTCGTTTCTTTCCAGCGACGCTCTGTTTCCGCCGCTGGCAAACTCACCACCGTCCCGCGGCCCAAGTCCGCATGGAGCGCTCCGCCCTCAACAAATACGCGACTCCACACGATCTCGCCCGGCTTGCCGATTCCCTTCAAAGAACCGCCTCCCAGGGGAAAATACATGGCTGGCTGCCGCTCGCTGGTGGCGCCTGCATATCCGCCAACAAAATGATTCGCCGGCGCCGCACCGGAAATCTGCAGCAACCATACAAATGCGTCCAGACCTTCGCCCTTGTAATGCTCTCCCCAGCGAACGTCGTGGAGTGTAGTCGACGGGTCAAGTCCAAGCGCTTTCCAGCAGCGATTGGTAATCAGCGCGTCGGTCCCGGCGCACTCGTCCACTTCGTTGAAGTGCACTATAGGCCCGCCGGCAAAGAGTTCTTCCTTCGTGCCTTCCGCAAACACCGGGGGCCGTTCGGAGTTGTTCAGCATCCCCTCGGCCAAGTCCGACGCCGCCGCCATGTCCTTCAATCCTTGCTGGTATTGGATACCGACCGCATCGCATCCATAGTCCTTGGCGATGCGCACCGTGGCGATATACATCTTGCACTGTTCGAGCACCTGGTCGAGCGTCAGTTCCGTCGCAGCGTCCTTGCCAAACGCGAACTTCACACCCTTGGCGGCCAGCCAATCGTAAACACCCCGTGCCTCCGCATCAGATACTGTCCTCATCTTCGCTACCAGCGCCGATTGGCTCAGGCGCTCTTTGTAGATGCCCGCCGAATTCAGCAACTCGTCATCGATTATGGCGTTATACATTCCCATGCATCCTTCGTCGAAGATGCCCATGATCGCCTTACGATATTTCAGGTCAGCAGCCAGTTCTGCGCCGAGCTTCGCGCTCTCGAGAGGCAGCTTGCTTCTGTCGAGCGCGTGAACATGATTCAGATCGTGAGTAATCTTGCCCGTTCGCAGCCACTCGTCGAGGCCCTTCAGGAAAAACTCATCGGTAAAGTCTTTGCTCCATATGGACGAAAACGCACGACCCGCCTTGGTCAGCGAACCGTTGAGGTTGAGCAGCCCCACCAGCCCCGGCCATTGCCCTGACCAGTTCGCTACCGTCAGGATCGGCCCTTTGTGGCTCCGCAATCCCGGCAGAACGTGATGGCTGTACTGCCACGCTGCGGTCGCAAACACAAGCTTGGCCTCGGGATGAATCTTCATGAACACATCCATCCCCTGGCGCTGCGAAGAAATGAAGCCATGCTTTTCTGCCTCGTTGTAAGCATGGGCGCGGACCAGCTTGAATCCCTTCTGCGCAAAGGCAGCCGTCAGCGTCTCTTCCATGGCTCTCTGTGCCGGCCAACACACCTGGTTGGCGGAAAGCCGCAAATCCCCACTGGTAATCAGCAGAACTTCATTCGCTGCCGGCTTCACTATTTCGTTCTTTTCCGCTGCCATCTCCAATTGCTCCTTGGTTACGTTAACGTTTTCGCCCAAGAAGAAATATACACCCTCCAGATGGAGTCAGGCCCACTGGGCACTGTGTGTCGTCTCCTTGCTGCTGATCTCCAACTCAATTTACAATCCCGCTGTCCGTATCCATGGAGAGAATGCTCATGCCTGCTGACTACTTCCGCTTCCTTGCTGCCATCGTAAGGACCATCTTTACGCCCCATCCGAAGACCGTCTTCGTCTTTGCCGTCTTTGCATTAATTCCATTTCGCACCTACGCCGCTTCACCGCTCGATACTCTTCAGCCGCAGCATCCACGATTGCTTTTCCCCGACTCCGATTTGCCGGCCATCAAGCAATCCATTGCCACCGACTCCTTCACAAGAAAATACTTTCAGCAACAGCGCGAAGTCGGTGAGAAGCTTCTCGCCGTTCCGCCAGACATCTACCAGATTGTCGGCGAGGAGCACACCCTGCTCGCTACCTCGCGCGACATGGAAGGCCGCATTTTCACTCTGGCCGGCCTCTACCGCATCACCGGCGACAGACGTTTCGCCGACCGCGCTACAAACGAAATGCTCGCCGCCGCCGCGTTCCCCGACTGGTATCCTACCCATTTCCTTGACACCGCCGAGATGACCGCCGCACTCGGCCTCGGCTACGACTGGCTCTACTCCGTTCTCTCACCCCCCGACCGCGCCACAATCAAGAACGCCATCATCACCAAAGGCATCGATCCCTGGCTCGAACGCATCAAGAGCGGCGAAGCGCTTCACCACGAGCACAACAATTGGAATCAGGTCTGCAACGGCGGCGAATCCGTCGGCGCGCTCGCAATCGCCGAAGACGAGCCTCAGCGCGCCGCTGCCATCCTCGATCACGCCCACTCTGCCATCACCGACATCATGAAACTTTTTGGCCCCGATGGCGGATTCGAAGAAGGTCCCGGCTACTGGAACTACGCCACCAGCTACAACGTGCTTTACGTCGCCGCGCTCGACTCAGCGCTCGGCAACGACTCTGGCGCATCCGATGCACCCGGCTTTTCCGCCACCGTTGATTACCACATTCAATCCACCGGACCCACAGGTCAATTCGCCAACTTCGGGGATGCCCACCCCGATGTCTACCCCTCGCCACAGGTCTTCTGGTTCGCCCGCCGCTTTCACCGTCCTGCCTACGCCGAATACGAGCGCCCTATCGTCCTCAACACTCATTTGGGCCCGAACGAGCAAAAAGAAAGCAGCCGCTTCGCCATCCTTGGACTTTTCTGGTCGGCTCTGCCGCCTGTTCCCGGCGATACCGCGCCGCTGCCTTTAGTGGAAAGCTTCGCACGTGTCAGTCAGGCTTACATGCGTAGCGCATTTGACGACCCCGGTGCCTGGTATATCGGCTTCAAGGGCGGAGACGCACACGCCTCGCACGGCCATCTCGACCTCGGCAGCTTCGTTATGGATGCCTCCGGCCAGCGCTGGGCCAACGATCTGGCGGGCGACAGCTACGGCCTTCCCGGCTACTTCGGCCGTCAGCGTTGGACCTACTACCGCATGCGCACCGAAGGCCACAACACCCTCACCATTGACGCCCAGAACGAAGACCTCGATGCCAACGCCGTGCTCACCGCCACTGGTATTGCGGGCAACACCATGTATGCCGTCGCTGATCTCGGCTCGGCCTATAAGGGCAAGCTGACTTCCTGGCATCGTGGCGTCTCTCTCCTGGATAAACGGCGCGTCCTCGTGCAGGACGAAATTGTTCCCTCACAGGCGGTCGACGTAGTCTGGAACTTCCATACATTTGCCACCGTTCAGATTTCAAAAGACGGCCGCTCAGCCACGCTCAGACAGGCAGGCGTCACACTTGACGCCCACATCCTCCAGCCCGCCGAAGCACATTTCAGCACCGCCAGCACCCAGGTTCCGCGTCCGCAGTCCCCTAATCCCGGCCTCACCAACATCGTAATTCCACTCGCCAAACAAACCTCCCCTCAGACCATCGCCGTACTTTTTACACAGTTCAGCGACGAGTCAGTCCCCGCGCTCAAACCGCTCTCGACGTGGAAATAGCGATCAGACTCTGAGCCATTACAACGCCTTGTCCAATCCATTCACTCTTTTCCTGGCAAAAGCACAGGACGCATGAGGCGCGCCTGCATCACGCGCCGGCCTGCGCGTTTAGCATAGGAGTTGAGCACGTTCTTTGGCGGGCGATTCACAACCACACTCATGTCGCGAAGCAAATCCCAACCCAAACCCGATCCACGCCCAAGGTATTCCGTTTCCGCGCGCGACAGCGCTCGCCCGCATTCCGCGCCCCCCACGGTTTCAGGCCGCTGGCTCTTTGCAGCGGTAGCTATCGTGATCCCTGCCGCTGCTTTCTGCGCCTGGGCCGCGCTTTGTCTTCTCTTCTGGCAAGGAAGCTGGCAGTTGCTCTACCATCCCTCGGCAGCAGTCACACGCACGCCGGCCAGCATTGGTCTTGCTTTCGATTCGGTTGGATTCGCCACCGCCGACACCGGCACTCCGCGGCTCAAGGGTTGGTGGATTCCATCCGATCCCTCAGCCCACTACACCGTGCTTTATCTGCACCGGCAGAATGGAAATCTGGGCGATACGCTCGACAACCTAGCCAACCTGCACAACGCCGGCGTCAACGTGCTTGCCTTCGACTATCGCGGCTACGGCCAAAGCCAGTTCGTACACCCCAGTGAAGCCCGCTGGCGTCAGGATGTCGAATGGGCGCTGCAGTACCTCACCGCTACCCGCCACGTCGATCCCCGCACGATTGTTCTTGATGGCAGCGATCTCGGCGCCAACCTCGCTCTGGAAATCGCAGCATCCCATCCCGAGCTCGCCGGAGTTGTCGTTGAGTCGCCTCTCGACGCCCCGATCAACACCATCTTCGGCGACCCACGCGCCCACCTTGTTCCCGCTCACCTGCTGGTCAGCGACCGCTTCGACCTCGACGCCCCCGCCGCGGCTTTGCGCATTCCATCCCTGTGGTTTCTCCCGGAACCTCCGCGAGGACAAAGCGAATCGACCGAAAGCTCTAGAGCCTTTCAGCGAATCAACGCAAAAAAGTTGTGGATTTGGCTCACACCTTCATCGCAGTCACATGAAACTATAAGCAACGCACTTTCCCGCTGGCTCGACGATCTGCACAAATAAGGCAGGCATGCTGACCTGCTTCATCGCACCATGTCCCTGTGCAGCGCCTTCAGCTGGTAGCCGGCTTTCTTCAGCCTCTTGCTCATCTCCTCAGCCATCATCACGCTGCGGTGTTGTCCGCCGGTGCAGCCAAAGGCAATGGTCAGGTAGCTCTTCCCCTCTTTCACATAGTGCGGCAGCAGGTAGAGCAAAAGCTTCGTCACCTTGTCCAGAAATTCCCTCGTCTGCGGAAACCCGCGTACGTACCCGGCGACCTTGGGATCCAGGCCAGTCTTCTTGCGAAACTCCGGCACAAAGTGAGGATTGGGAAGGAACCGGACATCGAAGACCATATCCGCATCCAGCGGCACGCCGTTCTTGAAGCCGAAACTGAGGCACGACACCAACAGGCGCTTGACCTTTTCTTCGCGGCCAAACCGGGCCTGGATGTGAGCGCGCAACTCGTGTACGTTGAAGTTCGACGTGTCGATCAGTGTGTCCGCCACATTGCGGATTGGATCGAGCAACTGCCGCTCTTCTACGATTGATCGCCACACCGTCTCCGAGCGGCCCAGTGGATGCGGCCGCCTCGTCTCGGAGTAGCGCTGCACCAACGACGCGTCCTGCGCATCCAGAAACACTACCCTCGTGTGCAAAAGCTTCTTGACGCTCTTCAATATTTCGGGCAGGCGGTCAAGCGTCGTGCCTTCGCGAACATCCACCACTATCGCAGCCTTTTCCACTTCACTTGATTTGCTGACAAGAACTGCGAAATTGGGGAGAAGTTCCAACGGCAGGTTATCTACGCAATGAAATCCAAGGTCCTCAAAGGCCTTAAGCGCCGAGGCCTTGCCAGAGCCCGAGATGCCGGTCACAATCACCAGTTCCTTGGTTGGCTTGCTTGCTCGCTTGGCGAGTTTGGCGGCCACCCGTGATGAGGCCGCTCGGGGTGTCGTCTTAAGTGGTGTCATTCGCCCATGCTACACCGAAAACCGGGCTTTGTGCCCTATCTTGATTTAGGCCCCCGGAGCCGTCGTCAAGTAGCCCATCTCCGCCAGTTTCAATGCCTGTCCGGTTTCCAGCGCAGGCGACAACAGCGGACCCTGGCCCAACTCGCAACCCATTCGACCCAGCGCTCTCAGTTGCTCGGGAGTCTCGATCCCCTGCGCCACCACCAGTACGCCCAGCGTACGGCCCAGGCGAAGCAGCGACTCCAGCATCGCCTGTTGCCGGCCTGTGGAAGTGGCGGCCGCGGTCAGCTTGAAGTCCAACTTAACCATGTCAATTGGCAGGCGCACCAGGTGGTTCAACGGTGCAAGACTCGATCCGAAATCGTCCATCGCCACCCGCACATTGCAGTCCACCATGCGCTGCAGAATAGCAACCGCCGTATCCGGGCTTTCATTAAGCGCGCTCTCTGGTATTTCAAACAACAGACGCGACGGATCAGCTCCGCTCGCCGAAAGTGTTCTCTGCAACTGCAAAACCATTTCGGGGTTGTAGAACTGCCGATGCGTCAGGTTAATGCTCAGAGAGATGTCTACCGTCGGCAAAACATTGCGCCAGTTCCGCAACTGCCAGCACGCGGCCTCCATCGTCTCTCGGCCCAGCGTAATCGAAAGGCCTGTTTCTTCCGCGACAGCGAGCAGGTCACCAAAGCGGTCGACAGTGCCGTCCGCCCCCCGCCAGCGCAACATGCACTCGAACCCCTCCAGCTTGCCATCGCTCAGCCGGAACATCGGCACATACCGGAATTCGAGCAGCCGCTTGTCCAGCCTGTAACGCAGTTCGCGCTCCCGCTCCTGCTGGCTGGTGACGCAAACCTCCAGGTGCTTGTCGAATATCTCGTACCGTCCACCGCCCGACTGCTTGGCGCGATACATCGCAAAGTCCGCATCCCGGATAAGCAAATCTGAGGAGGTGTGGTCCGGTCCGGCCATTGCCGCGCCAATGCTGGCGCCGGCCTGGATAAGATGCCCAAAAATATCGAAAGGCCGCGTCATTTCTGCCAAGACGCGCTTTGACACGGTCTCCAGATCGCCCGCGCTAAGAATGTTTTCAACCAGGACTGCAAACTCGTCTCCACCTAGCCGTGCCGCCGAGTCCTGTGGACGCAGCGCTGCCTGCAACCGTTCTGCCACCGCGATCAGCACAACGTCCCCCGCGGCATGACCGAGTACGTCGTTGATCTCCTTGAAACGGTCGAGATCCAGAAACAGCACTCCACAGCTCTGTTCCGGGCGACGTACCCGTCGAGCCAGAGACTGATTTAGCCGGTCCAGAAAAAGTGCCCGGTTCGGCAATCCGGTCAGCACGTCGTGCATTGCGTCGTGCTGCAGTTTGTCTTCTGTCTGTCTTCGCTCGCCTATGTCGCGAAAAGTGTAAACATAGCCCACCCTTGCTTTGTCCACCAGCAACGGCGCGCAATGCAAGCTCACATCAACCAGTTCGCCGCCCTTGTTGGCGCGCACTGTTTCCACCATCGTGCGCCCTTGCTCGTCCACTGCCTTTTCTAACGTGGCATGCTCGTTCAAGCGCGTCTCAGGCACAATCAGTTCTCGCAGACTCCCGCCACTGGCTTCCTCGGCTGTGAATCCGAACATCCGCGTGAACGAAGGATTGGTGTAGAGAATATGGTGATCGTGCTCGATCGCCACTGCTTCGGGGATACTGGCCAGCACGTCTTCCATCAGCCGTGACTTCGGCGCCCGCTCCCGCCCACCGGGATGAGCCACGATAACTGCCTCGCGCAGTTCCGCGTCCAGAATGCTATAGGTGCCTTCGACCGGAAGCAGCTTTCCGCTCTTGGTCGGCATAGTGGCGTGAAACGGACTTCCCTTTTCGGTGCCCGTCAGAAGGGTCTGCGGTTCCGCGGTGCCTGGAAACAGCCCCCACAATACATCCTCCACCGGACGCTCAGCCCAATCGCCTTCCGTCAACCCCATCATCTGCCGAGCTTCGGCGTTGGCAAACACAATCTTGCCCGCCTGCTCCAGAAAAACCAGAACCGGCAATGCGTCCAGAATTTCCCGCTGTCTGCTCGAATCCGCATTTTCCGGAAGGTTCAAACCAGTAGCCTCCCTGAGAACCTTCACCGCTCCCACTCGCGCTTGCTTACTTTCCCGGTCCATTGGTTTCTTTGTAGCCCCCTCGCCCTACCCCAAAATCGTAGGCCGCGCGCAGGCCGGCTTCCATCCCCTAAACCGGGTATTCGGTGCAACCAAAGTCCTGAAAATATCTCACTTACACACAGGCGACTCCGTGTCTTCGCTTCTGGAAAATCGAATTCATAAGGGAAGTTTACGCGCTGTGAGCGGCCCTTTTACAATGTACCTCCGGCCCATGACGCATACCCGCCCGAGCACCCGAATCAAGGATCGGTGAACCCCAACGACGATCTCAAGAGCATCTCAGGAATTTCCAGGCAAGCGAATGATTTGAAGAAATGCGGCCGGGGATTGGGAAACCTTTTTGGCTGGGCACCGAGCCATGAGTACCGCAAAATGACTGTGGCCTTTACCCCGAGCGGATGTCAAAACATCCACTTCCCAACAATCAAAAAACCCTACGGAATCTCCACCAACTCCATCTGCCCGTCCCTGCGGCGGTGAAGTACAAACATATCTCCTGCAGAAGTGCGGAAAATCAGCAAATCCCGGTCGCGAAACTCCGCCTCTTTCACAGCCTCTTCAATAGTCAGAGGCTTCAACGCGATCGCCTCGCCGTTCTTCAAAATGTGCGGCTCTACCACTGTTGCGCGCGCTGGAAAAGAGTGAACCGCGATCGATGTTCGGGCTTTCGTGCCGGTGGTGCGGTCCGGCCTTTCCTCACCGGCATCGGCTGGCGGCTGAGTAGCGCGCGCCTTAGGCCGGGCTACTGGTGGTGCCGTCATCACTTTCTCTTCCTTGGGAAGCCTCTTGCTCCCCATCCGCCTGCCACGGTGACGCCGTGCCTGGTTCTCCGCGTGTTCCATTGCTTCTCTCAGCGCCGCATCCAAGGTGTCGGCCTTGCCTGTGGCCGCAATCTTATGCGCCCGGCCCTGCACAGTCAATTCAACAATCTGCACGTGTCTCTGCGCGCTAAACGTGATACTCGCGTGCGCACTCTTGCCCAGTATCAGGCCTATCCGTTCCATCCCTTCTTCGGCGTGCGTCCGCAGCGCCTTTGAAATCTTCACTTGCCTGGCGGTGAACTCCACTTCCATGGTCAGCCTCCGCTCCTCGCTCCCCTTGCCGGAGAGCTGTCGACTCCACATCGCTGTTGTTTTTATTAGACGTGGCAACCGCTGCCCGTCAGTCCGCCTCCGTGCCCCCGAATGCCGGATCAACAAACCAGCTCTGAATCTCCGGGTTAGAGGAGCACAGTATAAGCCAATCCCGCCAAGCTGCAAATAACAGGCGTAATGTCATGCAGTTCTTCTAGAGCGACGACCCACGCACCATCAGGCAGCCCTGAGTCGCAAGCCAATGCTCCTTGGCTGGTCAAATCTCCCATCGCAGCAGCACAGTTCCCACAGTGAACCCTGCCCCCACCGCGGCCAGCAGCACCAGGTCGCCCTTCTTCATCTTTCCCTCCTCGATGGCCGTCTCCATGGCCAGAGGAATTGTGCCTGCCGACGTGTTCCCATACTTTTCGATATTGATAATCACCCGTTCCGGTGCCATCCCCAGCCGGTCCGCTGTCGCGGTAATAATCCGCTTGTTGGCCTGGTGAGGAATAAAGCATCCCAGATCCGCTCCAGTCACGCCATTGCGTTCCAACAGCTTCGTCGTTGCCTCGGCCATCTTCCGCACCGCGAACTTGTACACCGCCGGACCGTCCTGGTAGATGTAGTGCATTTTCTTGTCTACGGTCTCGTGGCTCGACGGATTCAGGCTCCCGCCACCCTTCAGATTCAGGCTCACTCCCCCGGAACCATCGATCTCATTTACATAGTCGATAAACCCGATTTCACCATCTTCCGCCGGCTCAATCAGCACCGCGCCGCCGCCGTCGCCGAAAAGCACGCACGTTGTCCGGTCCGTGTAGTCAGTCATGCGCGTATTCGCGTCGGCACCGCACACCATCACCTTCTTGTGCGCCCCGCTCTCCACCATCTTCACGCCCGCCTGCAGTGCGTACACAAAACCCGAACATCCACCGGAAACGTCAAATCCCCACGCGCCTTTGGCTCCGATCTTGTCCTGCACCAAACACGCCGTCGAGGGGAACATCATGTCCGGCGTCACTGTGCCCACAATGATTACTTCCACTTCACTGGCTTCAATCCCGCGGGCCTTGAGGCATTTTTTCGCCGCCTCCGTGCACATATCGCTCACACCCAGCCCCTTGGCCAACTTGTGCCGCTCACGGATACCCGTACGTTCCATAATCCACTGGTCGTTGGTATCCACCAGTTTTTCGAGGTCTTTGTTGGTAATTATTTCTGGAGGAACGTAGGTCCCGAGCGCCGTAATTTTCGCGCGTCGGCCCACTATAGGACGAACGGTCAGGCTCAATTGAATTCTCCTTGCGGCGCTTTCGGGGCGCCATCCCCGGGCTCGCCACTCTAAATCGTTAAGAATCGAGAAAGCGCAAAAAAGTACCGGGTGACCTACTGCGCCCGTACTAGCCCGTTACCGTTGCTTCCTTCCGGACCTGGCGGGATTGGCGGGATTACGTCGCGTAGGACCCGGCACTAATTGATTTTATCACCGCGACAGCAGACTCATCGCAGCGCGCCACAGGCAGTCCCCAACCCCTGCCTCCGCACCTCAAAATCGCTTAACCGGTACAATGAATATGTGACCAAGCCATCCCCTCCCACGGCCCCTTCCGTGGGCTTTATTTCGTTAGGCTGCCCCAAAAACCTCGTCGATTCCGAGGTCATGATGGGCCTGCTCGACCGCGCCGGTGCGCGCCTTACCGCCCGCCCTGAAGAGGCTGAAATCCTCATCGTGAACACCTGCTCTTTCATCGATACAGCGAAGCAGGAATCCGTCGACACAATCCTCGAGATGGCCCGTTTCAAAACCTCCGGCTCAGCTCGCAAGCTCATCGTCGCCGGTTGCCTCGTCGAGCGCTACCGCGACGAAATCCGCAAAAGTATCCCCGAGGTCGACGCCGTAGTTGGCACGGGCGAACTCGAGTCCATCCTCGAAGCCGCGGGCCTCAGTATGCCCGCCACCGCTGCTTCCACATCGCCCTTCAACATCCTCTCCGGAGCCGCCCCCGAAGTCCGCCCCGGAAAAGAGTCCCAGGCCGCCACGCATAAGCACGAAACAACTTCCCGTTCCGAAGGCGATGCACGCGAGCGCCAGGGTCGCTTCGCCCGCGACGACTGGCAAGGCGCCGCCCATCTCCTTCCTACCTATCTCTACGACGAATCCACGCCCCGCTACCTGACCACGCCGAAGTCCTCGGCATACATCAAAATCGCGGAAGGCTGCGACCACCCCTGCACCTTCTGCGTCATCCCCAATCTCCGCGGAAAATTTCGTTCCCGCCGCTTTGAATCCGTAGTCGCAGAAGCACAGCAGCTTGTCGCCCGCGGCGTCCAAGAGCTCACCCTCATCGGCCAAGACACCACCTGTTACGGCGAAGATCTCGGCATCAAGGACGGCCTCGCGACCCTCCTCGACGCCCTCGCTCGCATCGACGGCCTCCGCTGGCTCCGCTTCCTCTATGCCTACCCCAACCGCATCACCGGCAAGCTGCTTGAAACCATCGCAAAGCACGACAACATCTGCAAATATCTCGACGTCCCTCTCCAGCACGCCTCGCCTGCTGTCCTCAAGACAATGAAGCGCGGCGCCGGCGCCGACATTTTCCTGAAGACCCTCGAGAAGGTCCGCGCCGCCGTCCCCGGAATCGCCCTCCGCACCAGCTTCATCGTTGGCTTTCCGGGAGAATCCTCCGAAGACATAGCCCTTCTCGAAGACTTCGTGAAGGAAGCGAAGTTCGACTGGCTGGGCGTATTCAGCTACTCCGACGAAGAAGGCTCCGCCGCCTTCCCTCTCGAAGGCAAGATCCCCAAGCGCACCATCGAGTCCCGCAAGCGCAGGCTCATGAAGCTGCAGCAGTCCATCAGCAAGCGCGCCAAGCAACAGTGGATCGGCCGCGAATTAGTCATTCTCGCCGAAGGCGAAAGCGAAGAAACCCCGCTCCTCTGGGAAGGCCGCACCCAGTTCCACGCACCCGAAATCGACGGCAAAGTCTACATCAACGACTTCGGCGATTTGGAATCCCCAGAACCCGGCCGCTTCTACAAAGCCGAAATCACCGAAGCCCACGAATATGACGTGGTGGCCCGCATCCTCTCCGGTCCGCTATAAACTGAGCGCGATCACTGAACACAGAGAGCTTGAACACCATGCTTGACAAGCCCTTCATCACCCCGCCCACAGAGTTGCCATCCATTGAAGCCCGCACTACCGAGTTCGACTTCGGTATGGCCTCCGAGTCCCGCACCGGCGCGCTGCTTCAAGTCCTCGCGGCCTCCAAACCTGGGGGACGTCTGCTCGAACTCGGCACGGGAACCGGCATCGCGACCGCTTGGCTACTCTCCGGCATGGATGACGCCGCCACCCTCACCAGCGTCGACACCGACCCACGCGTCCAGGCTGTAGCCCGCGAGTGCCTCGGCCACGACCCGCGTCTCACCTTGATCACTGAAGACGGCGCAACCTTTCTCCGGCGCCGACTCGCGCTCACGCCCCCACTACAATTTGATTTGATCTTTGCTGACGCCATTCCTGGAAAATACGAGTGCGTCGACGAAGCCCTCGCACTCGTCGCCCCCGGCGGTTTTTATGTAATTGACGACATGCTCCCTCAGCCCAACTGGCCCGAGGGCCACGCCGGAAAAATCCCTATCCTCCTCTACCGCCTGTCTGCCAATCCCCAGTTCCACATGCTCCCCTTGGTCTGGTCCAGCGGCGTTGCCGTCCTGGTCAGAAGACCGCCAGCCTCTAAAGTCTGAATTTCGTCCTTACCCTGGGCTCCGGGGGGATAAAAAACATTGCTGCGGTCTTGGCCAATGCCTGATAAACTGCGCCCATGAGAAACTGGCCTCTCCCGACTTCCCTCGGTTCGGCCTGCCTGTTCACCCTGATCGCACTGCTTTCGTTTGCCATGCCTTCCGCCGCTTCCCAGGACTGGGCAAAGCAAATACTCGTGAAATCGCCGCGCCATCAGGAATGGGTCAAGGTCACTTACGGCAGCCGCACAGTCAATACTTTTGTCGTTTATCCGGAAGTGAGCCACAAGGCGCCGGTAGTTCTGCTCATCCACGAAATCTTTGGGCTATCCGACTGGGCGCGCAGCATGGCCGATGACCTGGCGGCTGCCGGATACATCGTCGTCACGCCAGACCTGCTCTCCGGCTTCGGTCCCAATGGCGGCGACACCAGCGCCTTCCCCGACATGCCGTCCATAACAAAAGCGGTATCAGGACTGGCCGCGGAAACTGTAACCGCCGATCTGAATGCAGTTGCCGATTATGCAAAGAAGCTGCCCGCGGCCAACGGCAAGCTGGCGGTCGCTGGTTTCTGTTGGGGCGGCGGAAAGTCTTTTCAATTTGCCACGCAGCGGAAAGACCTGAGCGCCGCGTTCGTCTTTTATGGCCCTCCGCCACAGACGCCAGACCTCGCTGGTATCAAGGCACCGGTGTACGGCTTTTACGCCGAAAACGACGCGCGCATAACTGCTACGGTCCCAGCCACAAAGGACGCAATGCAAGCCGCCGGCAAGAAATACGACCCGGTCATTTACGACGGTGCGGGGCATGGATTCATGCGAGCCGGCGAAGATCCGGGTAATACCAATCCGGCCAATGTCACAGCGCGGCAAAAGGGTCTGGCGCGGCTGGAAACGCTCCTGAAGACCATGTAGCCGGGTGCGCCGGGTCTCGCCTATGAGGCCCGGGAATCACTTACTGCTCCCCGATTGCCCTCCGCGGGTTCCCATCCACAAGCATCCGCGCACTCTCCTCTCCAAGTCCCAGCTTCTCCTTCAGATTCCTTAAGCTCTCATACATGGAGGTTGTCGAGCCAACCAGGTGTGAGCTATTAGGAGAACGCGCAATCCCGTCCTCGCCAATCTTCAATTCCCACCGCCCCAATCGATAACTCCCTGGCCCCAGTCCTGCGGCGGAGATAGCATCTGTAACTACAATCGATTTATCTGTTCCAACTAAATCCAGATAGTTCTTCAGCGCAAAAAACGGAATATGCGCCCCATCCGCAATGAAGCAAACCCATAGCCGCTCACGGAGACTCAATACTCGACTCAGGATATTGTCGTGACGAGGAAGGTTCGGCGGACATCCATTTCCAAGATGCGTAAACATCGTTAGTCCGGAATCAATGGCTGCACTCAACTCATCGAGCGACGCATTGGTGTGCCCGGCTGATACCACGATGTTACTTTTTGCAAGCATCCGTGTGATTCCCAGCCCCGGGTCCTGCTCCGGTGCCAGCGTAACCAGCCGCGTCAATCCGTTCGCCGCATCAAGCAGTCGTTGCATTGCCGACCTATCTGCCATGATCACGGCATCTGCCGGGTGTGCGCCTCGGTAACCCTCCGCGGGGTTGATAAACGGCCCCTCGATGTGAAATCCACGCATGATCTGCCGCAACGAGGGAATGCTCCCGCGCAGCTCAACCAGCCGCTTAAGTCTGGCCTCCATTGCAGGCAGAAAATCTGTAATGATCGTCACCAGAATCCCATCAACGCCCTCGCTCGCCAGCCGCGCGCACACCTCATCCACTCGCTCCGCATCGAGTCCGTCGCCGTTGAAGTCCACCCCGGCGTACCCATTCACCTGCAAATCAAAGAACCCCATCGAACCTTCCTTCTCCCCTTCCCGCCTCTAAGAACCCACCATCAAGAAATCGCTCTTGCCAGGACACTATTCGACATTCCATCGATTGTAGTAACTCTGCCCTTGAATTCCTCGGCCTCCAAGCGATTGATTTTCCGCCTAACGATCCGACACCCTCGCGCGCTACCATATTCCTTGATCGCTGCCCTGAGGCAGCCACTGTATCTATGGCCGCAAAGAAGAAATCCGCAAAGCTCCTCCGCTGCCCCACATGCGGAATGTTGGTCCGTATGACGGACGAAGACTTCCCATTCTGCTCTGACCGCTGCCGCAAGATCGATCTGGGCAAGTGGGCTATGGGCGTCTACAAGATCAGTTCCCCCGTCCTTGATCCTGAAGTCCTCGAAGACCTCGGCGAACTTGGAAGCGGCGGAGACTCGAATGACGAATGATCGCTCTCCCATAAGAAACGCCCAAGTTCAGCACCCCACGAGGTGGGCCTTCGTTGTTGCCACCTTCTTCGGCGCCGGCTACGGCAAGCCCGGTCCCGGCACATGGGGCTCGGTGGCTGCGGTCCTCCTCTGGGCCGCCTGCGCCTGGGGTCTCCATCCCACGCCGGACACGCTATTCCTCATCCTCCTCGCCGGCATCGCTTTCTCAATCATGGTCGGTGTGCCTGCCGCCACCATCGTCGCTCGCGAATCAGGCCGTAAAGACCCCCAGTTCGTCGTCATCGACGAGGTTGCCGGTCAGTGGATTGCCTTGCTCGGTTGTCCTTTCGATCTTCGCCACGCGGCAATCGCCCTCGTCCTGTTCCGCCTCTTCGACATCACCAAGCCCTTCCCGGCCCGTCAGCTTGAAAGCTTGCCCGGCGGCTGGGGCATCGTCTTCGATGATGTGGCCGCGGGGCTGTATGCTTGGGGTATAGCAGCTTTGCTGCGCATCTGGTTCTAAGCCGCAAATCTGGAATTGATATGCCCAGAACACCTGGCCAACCCGCCCCCACAGCCCTCCTCGAGCCCCGCATCGACGACGTAGTCCCTGCCGCTGCGCTTCCCCTCGGCGAGGTCGAGCTTCTTGGTGTGCGGCTCGGTCCAGTCGGCTTTGACGCCCCCGCGGTACTTGTCGACGGAGTGTCGGCCCAGGTACTCATGAGCCGGCCCACGCGTCTCGCCTTCTCTGTCCCAGCCGAGGCTGCTACCGGCCTCATCGAAGTCCGCAACCCTGCAGGCGCCAGTAACCCCGTGCCCCTGCGCATCGCCAACCAGCTCTCTGACGGACTTCATCCCGTCACCAGCCCCGCCGTCAGCCGCTCAGGAATGATCTACGCCACAATCTCGGGCCCACGCGGCAAGCAGACTCCGGTCTCCGTCGTGCGAGTCAGCCCTGGCGGTCGCGGCACCCCTTTTGTGACTGGGATCCTCAACGCCACCGGCTTGGCCTTTTCGCCCGAAGGCGACCTCTTCGTAACTTCGCGCGCCGAAGGCAACGTCTACCGCGTAGACGCCGCAGGCGAGTCCACCGTCTACGCCGAGGGCATGGGCGTAGCCACAGGTGCAGCCTTCGATTCTCAGGGGAACCTCTTCGTCGGCGACCGCAGTGGAACCATCTTCAAAATCAACCCTGAGCGTCAGATCTTCGTTCACGCCACGCTCGAAGCCAGCCCCGCTGCCTACCACCTCGCCGTCAACGCCGCGGGAACCGTCTTTGTCACCGCCCCCTCGCTTTCCTCAAACGATGCCATCTGGGCGATCGAGCCCAATGGCGACACCCGCGCATGGTATCGCGGCCTCGGCCGTCCGCAGGGTCTCGCGCTTTCAAAAGACGGCGACGTATACCTCGCCGCTTGCCTCCACGGGCGTCGCGGGCTGGTTCGCGTCACTCCCCAGGGCGAGGCCTCGCTCGTTCTCGCCGGAGTCAACCTCGTCGGCGTCGCCTTCTCCCCCCTCGGCAACACCATTCTCGCCACCGATGAGGCCGTTTATGATGTGGACTTGGGAGTAGAGGGCCTCAATTTGTTCTAAGCTTTAAGAACTGAACTCAGTCATCCGATCCCTGCCCTTATGAAATCCGAAATCATCGCCGTCGGTTCCGAAATGCTTACCCCCTGGCGCCAGGACACCAACTCCCTTTATCTCACCGAGAAACTCAATGAGATCGGCGTCACCGTCGCCTTCAAGACCATTGTCGGAGACCGCCTGAAGGACCTTGTCAACGCCATCCGTACCGCCCTCGGCCGTACCGATATTCTGGTAATCATGGGCGGCCTCGGCCCCACAGAGGACGACCTCACCCGCGAGGCGGTTGCCGAGGCGCTCTCTCTCACTCTTCGTCGCGACGGTGCCCAGGTCGCAGCTCTCCATGCGCGAGCCGCAACCTGGCGCATCACAATGCCTCAGAACAACCTCAAGCAGGCCGACGTGCTCGAAGGCGCAACTGTCCTCCCCAACCCCAACGGCAGCGCTCCTGGCCAATGGCTCGACACCACGTTCGAAAACTATCGCAAGCTCATCCTGCTCGTCCCCGGTCCGCCGAATGAGTGCCGCCCGTTATTCGATGATGCGTGCCTGCCCCGCCTTCGCGCCACGGTGCCTCCACGCCATATCGCCAAGCGCACACTCCGCGCAGCCATGATTCCCGAGTCTCAGGCTGACAAAATCCTGGCGCCCATCTACACCACCTATACCGATGTCGAAACCACAATCCTGGCCCACGCCGGCGACATCCAGCTCACCTTGCTCTGTTCCAAATCATCGCTTGAACTGGCCCGCCAGCGTGTCGATGAACTCGCTTCCCGCCTCGAAGAGGCGCTTGAAGACTGGCTCTACTCTTCTGAAGGCGAATCACTCGAGCAGATCGTTCTCTATTACCTCGGCCTTCGTCAGGCTACCCTCGCCGTCGCCGAAAGCTGCACCGGCGGCATGATCGCCCAGCGCATCACCTCCGTTCCCGGCAGCTCGCGCTCCTTCGTCGGCGGAGCCATCGTCTACGCCGACCCGCTCAAGACCGTCTTCGCTGGAGTCTCACCAGAACTCATCGCTCAAAAAGGCGCTGTCTCAGCAGAAGTCGCCGAAGCCATGGCCAACGGCATTCGCATCCGCACCGGCGCATCACTTGGATTAGGAATCACTGGTATCGCTGGCCCCACCGGCGGCACAGAAACCAAGCCCGTCGGCCTCGTCTACATCGCCGTCTCCGACCCTCAGCGAACCGAAGTAATGGACCGTACCTTCCGCGGCGACCGCGCGCGCGTCAGAGAATGGGCAACGCAGCAAGCGCTCGATCTCATCCGACGACGACTCATGTAGGCCACCTTCGCACTGTGGTGACAACGATCAAATGTGATCACTACGCGAACGACAACTCACGTAGAATACATCCAATCAGATCAGGAGGTTCACTCTATGCCGCTTCCTCAGGATGAGCGGGTGGTTGTGTTGGCGCGGGAATTTGTTGAGCAATTTCACAAAATGTTTGGGCCGCATCCGGGGTTTCGGCCGGCCCACGCTAAAGGACTTTTGCTTACCGGGAAGTTCAAACCGGCGGCCAATGCGCAGACTTTAACCAAGGCCCCGCATATTGCGCGGGAGTCTACGCCGGTGACCGCGCGCTTCTCAAACTCGACCGGGATTCCTTTCATTTCCGACAACGTTCCTGAAGCAAATCCGCGCGGTCTCGCGATTCGATTCAACATGGCGGAGCATGTGCACACGGATATCGTTGCTCATTCAACGGACGGTTTTCCGACGCGCGACGGGAAGGAATTTCTTGAATTTCTGAAGGCTGCCGCGGCAAGCGGACCGGATGTGGCTTCGCCAAAACCGATCGAGAATTTTCTTGCTACGCATCCGTCGGCGAAGGCGTTTGTGCAGGCGCCAAAACCATTTGCTTCGAGCCTGGCGCGAAATACTTATTTCGGCGTGACTGCGTTCAAGTTCAGTAACGACGCGGGTCAAACCAAGTTCGGGCGCTATCGCATCGTGCCTGAGTCGGGAAATGATTTCCTGACAGATGCGCAGGTCAAGGGCCTCTCCGACAACTACCACTTCGATGAGATTGTCGAGCGCGTGGTTAAAGGGCCAATCCGTTTCAAGCTGCTGGTGCAGATCGCCGCTCCGGAGGACAAGAGCGACGACGCAACGATTCACTGGCCGGAGACGCGCGAGCTCTTTGAGTTGGGCACAATCGAGTTGACTGGAGTGCTGCTGGACAATTCGGCCGAGCAGCAGCACATCATCTTCGACCCCATTCCGCGGGTGGAAGGAATTGAGCCATCAGACGATCCGCTGCTGGAATTGCGGGCGGCTGTCTACCTGATCAGCGGCAGAGAAAGGCGCGCCGCAAAGAGCGAATCGCCGGCAGAATAATCGGAGAAAATGCCTGCTTTGCAGGGCCGAAAGGTTGGTCCAGATGGTGCGTCTAACCCACCAAATGGTCGCTTAAGTGGTGCGTCATTCGTACTGAATGTTCGCTCAAAAGGTTGCACTTCTTTGAGGGGTAGACCTTACAGGCCGCCCAATTTGGCGAGTTCGCTGCAAAGAAGCAGCCTGTTTTGGACAAGGGGTTGTTCAGAACTACCCTAAAAGGGAGAAAACAGGCTCTAATTCGAGCTAATTCGACCTAATAACGGCTAAATTGGGCCGTTTTTTCTGTGTTTTTGTTGACTGTGAGGGGCGGGCGGCGGAGCTACTGCAACGGAGCGGTGAGAGCTGCCGACGTGGGTTTGCGAGGCTGCCAGGCCGGCGTGCCCTCTTCCCACTGGTCGTCGGTCAGTTGCTCAACCTGGGTGCCGTCGTAGCGCATGACAAAAATCTCTCCGTAAGGCTGCGGCGCGCCGATCAGCAGAGCCTCATCTTTGAAGCCCATGCGCGAGCTGGTAAACAGCAGGCGCTCGCCATCGGGTGACCAGGCCATGTGCGCCTCGTTTCCTTTTGTGTGCGTGAGCACGCTGACATTTGTCCCGTCGGGGTGGATTGTCGCGACCTGGAAATTGCCGTCGATGCGGCGCATGAAGGCGATGAGATCTCCGCGCGGCGACCAGACGGGAAAGTTGTCGTATTCGTCGCTGAGGACTTTGACGGAATGATCTTCAAGGTTCATGATGCGCAGGCCGGAGCCATCGGGCCCCGCGGTGCGATAAACGATGTGCTTGCCGTCAGGCCCGAAGGAGGCGAATGCGTTGTTGTTCAGCCCCGAAGTGATGGTGTGATAGCCGGAGCCATCGGCGTTGAGGATGGCAACCTGCGCACCGCCATTCGCAGGGTCGACGGGCTTCTTGTTGCCGATTTCGAAGTCGAGGAAGGCACTGAAGAGTCCCACGCCAACCACAATTTGTTTGCCATCGGGGGACCAGGACGGAGCCAGAATCAGATTCTTCTGCTCGAGGATAGAACGGGCCGGCTTGCCTTCATCGACGATAGAGAGGGTAGTTGAGAGGTCGGGGTTGATTTTTGTGACGGCGAGATGCTCTCCGCTTGGATCGTACGCGGGCAACACGTTTGTGCTGTACAGGTCGAACCTGGGATTGCGGCTCCATTCTTTCACCGGCTCTGCTGCGGAGCTTGCAGCACCGCGGCTATACACCACATGCGCCCCGTCCGGCGACCACGACGGAAAGCGCAGATTCGCTCCCGCCGGTCCTGGCGTGCCCTTCCCATAAAAAACTCCCGTTACCGTCTTGTCGTGACGCAAATACGCAATCTCGCCCGAAGGCAATACGGCCGGCACCATCTTTACGCCCGGCCCAGCCTCCACAGCCGTCGCTTGACCGCTCGCAATGTCGATCCTGGTCAGCGTGGTCTCGCCATCTTCCCGTCCAGCGCGGAAAGTCCAAGTCTCCTCAGCCGACATGCAGTACGCGACAATGCTCTTGCTGTCAGGCGTCCACTTAGGGCTGCCGCAGAATCCGCCATGCTGGGAGATACGCTTGAGGCCGCTGCCGTCGGGGTGGATCAGATACACGTCAACCATGTGGAGGCGCTCCCAACGGCCCTTGGCGGGGCGAAGGTCGCTGTCGCGGTCGGAGGAGAAGGCGATCCATTTTCCGTCGGGCGACCAGGAGGGGCGGAAGTCGCCGCCGTCTCCGGAGGTGAGCGGGGTGGCCTTGCGGCTGGCGATGTCGAGGAGCCAGATGTTGGCTTTGCCGGCGGCGCGCGTGGATACGAAGACGACCTGCTTGCCGTCTGGCGAGAAGGCGGCCTGATCGTCGTAGGCGGGGTTGTCGGTGAGGCGATCGAAGCCGGTGCCGTCGGGATGGATGCGATAGAGATCGGCCGAGCCGGCGCGCTCGGAGGTGAAGACGATCCAATCTCCGAGGGGCGACCAGGAGGGATTGTAGTCAAGCGAGGCGGATTGGGTGAGCGGGCGTTCCGCGGAGCCATCGGCATTGGAGATGAAGAGTGAGGCTTGGGAGGGTCCGAGACGGTCGAAGAGAATGCGGTCGGCCGCGGAACTGGATACGGCGGCAAAGGCTAACAGAGAGACACTGAGGAACAGCACGCGGAATCGTGACATGGTTCACTCCGAGACTGAGATGTGGGGACCGGGGAAGTTACTCGGAGAGGATAGCACCGGAAGATCGGGGTGGGCGAGTTATTGGTGGCCGGGGAATGTTTTGAATTGGAAATGCGGTGGCCGATGCGCAAACGGGGAACGGCGGATTGAGGGCTGTGGTCTCCCACCCTTCCGCGATAAGGCTGCGGAAGGATGGGGCACCCTCAGTGCTGCGGCGGGGTTAAGGGGTGGGCCACCCCGCCGGCGGCGTAATTTGATCCGAAGACCCGCTCATCGCGATAAGGCCGCCGACCCAGAGGGTGCCCCGACGGGGCACAGCTTTTCAAGAGGTTAATAGCGATTCCTCGAGGTTGATGAGTGGGCCGCCTGCCTGTGGAATTAATGGGTGCAGAGAGGTTACCAATGAGCTATAGTTTGTGAGTCAGGTTGGCCGGCCGCAGCGGGGGCATGAAACAGGAACGCCTCATGACTTATACGCGGCAGGTTGGCTGCTGAGTTTTGCGCTTAAATGGCATCGTCTGTTCACTATTGCTCAATGACTAACAAAAACCAGAGGATAAGTTGTGCACATTGTGGATTTCATAGCGGCGTACTGACTAGCGCTGCCCCTTCCCCCGCCCTTTGCTCTAAACTCAACGGAGAATGATTTCACTTGAAGGACCTGCTCCGTTAAGAGGATTTGCCCGCCAGGCCGTTGCTGCCACCGCATTTCTGCTGCTTGCTTTTGTGCCTGCCGTGAAAGCACAAACCCTGCCTGCCGCGTCTGCTCCGGGGGCCTCGGTGGAGGACCGGCGCAAGGCTCTGAATGGCGTCTTCCATGACTACTGGGAAGACGTTTTGCAGCACGAGCCGGAGTTTGCCTCGGCCATCGGCGACAAACGGTACAACGACAAGATCGCAGACTATTCCGTGAAGGCGGTGAACGACAAACTGGAGCGCGAGCAGAACTTTCTGCTGCGGCTGGCGGCGATTAATCCCGCCGGATTTACCGCCCAGGAGGAGACCAGCCGCGAACTGCTGCTCCGCAAGCTTGCCGACGATCAGGAGGCCGCTGAGTTCAAGGAGTGGGAGATGCCCGTCGATCAGATGGGCGGTATCTACGACGATTGGCCGCAGTTGGTGTCGCAGCTCAGCTTTACCACGGTGAAGGATTACGACGACTGGATTGCGAGGCTGCATGCGATTCCGGCGGCGTTTGAGCAGGTGTCGGCCAATATGTCCATCGGCATGGAGGATGGGCGGGTGCCACCGAAGTATCTGCTGGCAAAGGCGCAGGAGCAGGTGGAGATGCTGGCTGGGCAGAAGCCGGAGGACTCGCCGCTGGCGATGCCGCTGAAGAAGTTTCCCGCGGCGGTCTCCGCTGCCGAGCAGGCGCGGATCAAGACGGAGATGCTGGACGCGATCGAGAAAGAAGTGCTGCCCGCGTATGCGCGCTTTGCGCGGTTTCTCAAGGTGACTTATGTTCCTGCGGGGCGCGGGGAGCCGGGCATCTCCGCGCTGCCGGACGGGGCCAAGTATTACAAATTCCTGATTCGCCGGACAACCACGACTGAGCTGACGGCTGAGCAGATTCACCAGATTGGCCTGGACGAGGTGAAGCGCGACGAGGCCGAGATGCTGGCGATTGCGGTGAAGCTCGGCTTCAAGGATCTGGCTAGTTTTCGCGCGGGGATGAAGGCGAATCCCAAGCTGAGGGGCGCCTCGAGCGCGGCGCTGCTGGAGGCTTATCGCGGATATTTGACGCCGATGCAGGCGAAGTTGCCCATGCTCTTTGGGCGTTTGCCGAAGGCGCCTTTTGAGGTGGTGCCGATGCCGGACTACCTGGCAAAGACCGCTCCGCCCGCCTATTACCAGGCCGGCACGCCGGATGGCAGCCGACCGGGGCGTCTGCTGATTGACACGTACAACGCGGCCGATCGGAATCTGTACGCTGTTGAGGCGATCGCGTACCACGAGGGGATTCCCGGGCATCACTTGCAGCTTTCCATTGCGCAGGAGCTCACGGACGTTCCGGCCTTTCGCAATTTTGGCGAGTATACGGCGTTTGTGGAGGGCTGGGGGCTCTACTCCGAGCGGCTGGGCAAGGATGTGGGGTTCTACCAGGACCCCTACTCCGATTACGGGCGGCTGGAAGCTGACATTTGGCGCGCGATTCGGCTGGTGGTGGACACGGGCGTCCACTCGCAGCATTGGACCCGCGAACAGATGGTTCAGTACTTCCACGACCACTCGGCCATAGACGAAACCACAATCCAATCGGAGGTAGACCGCTACATAGCGTGGCCGGGACAGGCGCTGGCCTACAAGGTGGGCCAACTGAAGATTCTGGAGCTGCGGGAGCGGGCGAAGAAGGCCCTGGGGGAGAAATTCGACATCCGGGCTTTCCACGATCAGGTGCTGGATACCGGGGCTCTGCCGCTGGACCTGCTGGAGGCTCGGATCGATGCGTGGATTGCGAGCCAGAAGACGGCGGCGCAGTGACCGGCGGCGGGGAAAAGACCGGCTGCTGCGTGATATTCTTACCAGTTCCTTTCAGCGGTGGTCCCATTACCACCATATTTTCGTTGCCGGTTCAGGACCTGCTCCGGCTGGAGAGATTTCTATGAAACGTGTACTTGTGCTGGCCCTGTTTGTTTGCACGTGCGCCTGCGGAGTTTTTGCCCAGGCTGTTGACACAACTGTCTGCGCGGTTCTGAAGAGCCCCGCGTCGTTCAATGGAAAGATCATCAAGATCAAGGGCACAGTTGTGGCCGGCTTCGATCAGTTCATTGTGAAAGACAGCTCGCCTTGCGGCCTGCAGGTGGACGGCATCTGGCTTTCCTATCCGCAGGGAACAAAGGGCAAGGCAGGACCGGCGGCTCTATTGCAGATTCAGCCGGCACACAATTTTGCGGGAACCTATACCGCTCCGACACGGACCGCGGTGACGCTGGACAAGAGCAAGGACTTCAAGACGTTCGATAGCCTGCTGTCGCAAGTTCACAACAAGGGCGCGGGAATGTGCCTGGGATGCACACGCTACACGGTGACCGCCACGCTTGTGGGCCGGCTGGATGGCGTGGCCGATGCCACGCTGCAGCATGACAAGGCAGGCAAGATTGTGGGATTCGGCGGCTTTGGAAACGCGAACAGCTACCCGGCGCGCCTGGTGCTGCAATCGGTTGCCGATGTCACGCCGAAGGAAGTCGATTTTTCGAAATCTGACGCAGTTACGAAGGGCGAAACAGCCACCTTTGCTGGCTCCGGCGACCTCTACGATCCGCTTGTGGCAGCGCAGAAGTCAGTTGCCGGCCTCGCAGGGAGCCCCGCAGGAGTTCAGGCCGAAAAGGATGTTGCGGTCTTCGGCAAGCCCAGCGAGCACACCGGCGCTGCCATTCTTTCCGGAGCCACCAATGAGGCCGCCGCCAAGGATGAAGCGCAGGGCGCCAAGGACTCCCCTGACGGAGTCCTCTACAACGTGACCTTCAACCTGAACCGTCTGGAAGGCGAAGCACAGTTGCGGGCCATCGTTCACATGGGGCAGCACATTTCGGATCTGCGCGCGCCGACGCCTGGAAACGAGGATGCACCTCTGTTCGTATTGGAATACAACGCCTGGAGTATGACTGCGGCAGCCGCTGTGGGCAGCGGCCAGAAGTTCCTGACAATGCCCGGAGGTGTTCTGCTGTGGAATTCCGCGTGGCCGGTGGCGGATCGGACAACCATCATGGACGATGCGCTCAAGACCTATCTTGCCAACGAAGCGGCTTTGAGCAGGTAAGCCGCGTCCGGACACTGACGGCATAGCACGAGAAGAGCCCGCCGCTGGCCAGACCCGCGGCGGGCTTGTTTATCTGGATTGCGTCAGCGAGTCCCAAGTGGGTGGCGTGCGAGCGCGTATCCTTATGGATGTGGGAACCCCGGAGTTCTGATCCGCAACACTCACCGAAACAATCATTGCGACAAGGAGAAGAAAGAAAATGGCAGAGATCGCCGTTGAGGCCACCGAAGTACCCGCGCAGTTGCCGACGGTCCGCGTGGCCGTTCTTGGCGCCGGCAAGATGGGCGGTATCCTGCTGCAGGCATTCCTGAAGGAGAACCTGTTTTCTCCGGATCTGATTCACGGCACCGTGCAGCATGCCGAACGGGCGCTTGCTCTGAGCACGCAGTGGGGCGTGGACGTGGGGACGGATAACCTGAAGGCGGTGCAACAGGCTGACCTGATTCTGATTGGCGTGAAGCCGTTCCAGGTTGCAAGCCTGATTGCAGAGATTCGGCCCGCGCTTACGCCGGCCAAGACAGTGGTCTCGTTCGCGGCCTCGGTGAAGACGAGTGCAATTGAGGAAGCAGCGGGGGTGGAGCTTGCAGTCATCCGCGCCATGCCGAATACTCCGTCGGCTCTGGGCGCTGGTGCAGCGGCGCTTTGCCGCGGGCGGTTCGTCTCCAACGAAAAGATGGAGCTGGCGCAGCGGATTTTTGAGACCGTGGGGCGCACAGTGATTGTGGACGAGAAGCATATGGATGCCGTTACGGGGCTTTCGGGGTCGGGGCCGGCGTATATCTACATCATCATTGAGGCACTGGCTGAGGCGGGCGTGAAGGTAGGGCTGCCTCGCGATACGGCTACGCAGCTGGCGGCGCAGACTGCCTACGGGGCGGCGAAGATGGTGCTTGAGACCGGGTATCATCCGGCGCTGCTGAAGGACGCTGTGACTACGCCGGCCGGATGCACGATCGACGGCATCCTGGAGCTTGAAGAGGGCGGGCTGCGGGTTACGCTGATCAAGGCTGTGATGCGGGCGACGGAGAGAGCTAGGCAGTTGGCGGCGGGGTGAAGGTAGGGACTAAGGGACTAGGGATTAGGGAACAGTTTCTTCTTGCTGGGTTGAGGGTTGTCGTATCCCAGGTCTCAGAATCGAGACCCTGGGGCACCCGGCCGTGGCTACGGTCTGACCCGAAGACCCACTCATCGCGATAAGGCCGCGATGAACGGGGCACAGTCTCTTAGCGCTCATGGTGGTTCTTCGGGGTTGATGGGCGGCCACCTGCCGGATCACTCCTCTAGTCAGGATTCAAAACTGAAACACTACCAAACTGTGCGCTGGTTTTTCGGCGGGGCGTTGACCTGATAACCTTCTGTCTTGCCCATCCAGCGACCAAATTGGC
Source organism: Occallatibacter sp. (assembly GCA_035648535.1). Classification (GTDB taxonomy): domain Bacteria; phylum Acidobacteriota; class Terriglobia; order Terriglobales; family Acidobacteriaceae; genus Telmatobacter. The sequence goes on from DASRLI010000457.1 coordinate 36,481, forward strand.
TTCCCTCTTATGTGCCGGAACTCGACGGACTGCGCGGCCTTGCGGTTCTGGGCGTTATCTTCTACCACTGCAGTCCCCGGCTTCTCGGCACCTGGGTTCACTACGCCTCGCTGTGGGGATGGGCGGGGGTCAACCTGTTCTTCGTTCTCTCTGGCTTTCTGATTACTTCAATCCTGCTGCAGTCGCTGGGAAAGCCGCGCTACTTTCGCAATTTCTATGGCCGGCGCGCCCTGCGGATTTTGCCGGTTTACGTGCTGGTGCTGGTTGTTGTTTATCTCAGCGCTCCCTGGTTCATTGGGCCAACTATCACAGAGGCAGTTAAAGCCGCGCCCTGGCTTGCTTACATTTTCTTCGTACAAAATCTCTTTCACCTGGCGCTGCCTCCGGCAATCGGACCCACCTGGTCTCTGGCGATTGAGCAGCAGTACTACCTTCTGTGGGCACCGCTCGTGCGCTTCACGGGGCGGGCATGGATGCTGACTGCCATCTTGCTATGCGCGCTTGTGGCCTCTCCGCTGCTCCGCCTGGCGAACTACCACTGGTTGAACCCGACCCACACCCTGATTCACCTGGACGGTATTGCCTGGGGCAGCCTGCTGGCGCTGGGTCTGTTCACGCTTCCACTCAGCCGCCGTGCCTGGCTCTGGATCGGGTTGGCCGGCCTGGTGCTGGGCATTGCCGCGGCCGCAACAACCGCCGGGGGAACTTCATTTCTCGATTCCGCACTCGCGGTTGGCTTTGCAGGCGCAGTGCTTGCCTCGATCGCCTCGACCGGAGCACGCAATCCCATAAACGCGGCATTGCGCCGCGGGCCGCTGGCTTTTTATGGCCGCATCAGCTACGGCCTCTACATGATTCACATCTCGGTGTTTATTTACTTTGGCTGGTTCGACCTGCGCATGGATCCCTATGGCATCCCCGGCAATCTCTCCGTTGTGGCCTTCCGCCTGGGCGCGTCCACGCTGGCCGCGGCCGCGCTCTGGTATGGGTTTGAGTCGCAGATTCTGAAGCTTAAGAAATATTTCTAGGAGTGTGTCGGGCATAGATTCGTGACGGAGGCTACAGCGAGGGCAGCAGGTTCTGTTTTAAGTTCGAGCCATGGGCCAGAACTTCATTGCTGACACTGTCAACCAGACGCTTCTGTTTCCCCCGTCGCTTCACGATTGGCTTCCCGAGGGCCACCTGGCCCGCTTTCTTTTAGATGTGGTTTCGGCGCTGGATTTGAGCGCGATCTACACGTCGTATCAGGAGAAGGATGGTCGCGGTCAGGCGGCCTATGCGCCGGAGATGATGGTGCGCCTGTTGCTTTACGGCTATGCCAACGGCGTCTACAGCTCGCGCAAGATCGAGAAGCGCACCTACGAGGACGTGGCCTTCCGTTTCCTCTCCGGCGATCAGCATCCCGATCACTCTACGTTGGGGGAGTTTCGCAAGCGGCATCTGGATGCGCTGGCTGGGCTGTTTAAGCAGGCGTTGTTGTTGTGCGCGGAAGCCGGTCTGGTGAAGCTTGGCCACGTGGCCATCGACGGCACCAAGATCAAGGCCAATGCAAGCAAGCACAAGGCAATGAGCTACAAGCGCATGAACGAGACCGAGGCGCGACTTGATCGGGAGGTAAAAGCCTTGATGGCCGCCGCGGAAAAGACCGATGCCGAAGAGGATGCGCAATACGGCAAGGACCGGCGTGGCGACGAACTTCCCGATGAGTTGCAGCGGCGTGATAGCCGGTTGCAAAAAATCCGCGAGGCTAAGAAGGCGCTTGAGCAGGCAGCAAAAGAAAAAGCCGAGCAGGAACGCGCAGAGGCCGAGCAAAAGCTGGCCGAACGCGAAGAAGAAGAGCAGCGTACGGGCAAAAAGAAACCTGGTCGTAAACCTGAGCCTCATGATCCGGAGCAAGCCAAGCCGGACGATACGGCGCAACGTAACTTCACCGATCCGGAGAGCCGGATCATGCCCGACGGCGGCAACAAGGGCGCCTTTGTGCAGGGCTACAACGCGCAAATCGCGGTCGATTCCGCGTCGCAGGTGATCGTGGCCGCCGAAGTTACGCAGGAGACGAACGACAAAAAACAGTTGCTCCCGATGATCGCGCAGATCGCGATCAATCTTGATCAGAAGCCGGAGAAGGTCAGCGCCGACACGGGCTACTTCAGTGAGGCGAATGTAACCGATGAGCAAGTAAAAGACGTTGATCTATACGTGGCGACGGGCCGCGACAAGCATAGCGACGCGGTGGAGACGAGCAACGATCCGCCGCCCGCGGATGCATCGCCAAAAGAGACGATGCGCAGCAAGTTGCAAAGCGAAGCTGGGCGCGCGGTGTACAAGATGCGCAAGGCGATCGTCGAGCCGGTCTTTGGACAGATCAAGGAACAACGCGGTTTTCGCCGCTTCAGCCTGCGCGGCAAGCAGAACGTCTGCCGCGAGTGGAAGCTGGTGTGCGCGGTGAGCAATCTGCTGAAGCTGTTCCGTGCCGGTTGGGGTCTGGAAATGGCATAAAACGGCGGGGAAAGGCACCGTTTTACCCGAAACCGCACTGAAACCTCGCTATAAGCCGCCAACCGAATCACTGCCTGCGCGCCCCAGTTCGACTACCT
>DASRLI010000458.1:0-10163 GCA_035648535.1 Occallatibacter sp.
GACCTGCGCACCTTCACGCACGACCGGCACCGGACGGTGGACGATCGGCCGTTTGGCGGTGGCGAGGGGATGGTGTTGAAGGCTGAGCCACTGGCTGAGGTGCTGGATTTGCTGGGGATCAAACCGAAAACGGAGCGCGAATCAGAGGGCGACGCGGCGGCGGGGACGCGGGTGATTCTGCTGTCGGCGCAGGGCGGGCGGTTTACGCAGGCGATGGCGCGGGAACTGGCCGGGCTGGGAGGTGTGAAGCTCGATCGCGTGGTGCTGATTTGCGGGCGCTACGAGGGCGTGGACGAGCGCGTCAACGAGCTCTACTGCAACATGGAACTCTCGATTGGGGACTACGTGCTGAGCGGAGGCGAGTTGGCCGCAGCCGTGGTGGTGGACGCAGTGATGCGGCTGATTCCGGGTGTGCTAGGCAACGAGGCTTCAGGCGAGTTCGAGAGCTTTGGCGTGGCCGATGCGGAAATTACTTCTGACACCGAGGGTGTGCCGCGATCGCAGCACGGGGCAGGGGGATTGCTCGATTATCCGCACTACACGCGGCCTGCGGAGTTCGGCGGGTTGCGGGCGCCGGAGGTGCTGATGAACGGCGACCACCAGCAGATTCGCCGCTGGCGGCGGGAGCAGCAGTTGCGCAAGACGCTAGCGAACCGGCCTGATTTGCTGGAGGGCGCGGCGCTGAGCGCGGAGGACCGGCGTCTGCTTGAGGCGATTCGGCGGGAAGCTCGCTGACAGGATGCTGTCTTTAGTGTTTTACTGATGCGGGAGAAAAGCCATGGAAAATACTGCAATGAAAAATGCAATCTTAAATCGGGACCGACGTAATTTTCTGCGCACGGCGTCCGTTGCCGCCGCAGCCGGTCTTACGCTCGGCGATTCAAAGCTGTTTGCCGCGCCTGCTGAAGGTCAGGGCGCAGCCGCCGCGCCTTCGGCAGCAATCCAACTGTTCACGGCCGAGAAACTTCAGGCAGACATTACGGTGATGAAGGCGGCGCCGGCCAATAACACAATCGTGAACGACAAGACCTTTGTGGTGATTCTGACCGTGGAGACGGCCAAGAGCGCCAAGGAATTTGAGTACCACGACGGCCGTGACCATGTGCTTTACATCCTGGACGGAGAGACGAAGTATGAGGTCGGCGGAACACCGAAGGGCGCGCACAGTACCGGTCCGGGAGAGTGGCTTGCGCCGGAGTCGGAGGGTGCGGCGACGTACATGCTCAAGAAGGGCGATATGCTGATTATTCCGCGGGGAACGCCGCATAAACGGAGTACCGCGGGTACCGTGACGCTTACGCTGGTTTCGCCGATGGGGAGCGCAAAGGCGTAGCGCGTTCTGCGCTATCATTTCCCGGTTTTCCGCCGCCGTCCGCAACGGCGGAAGACCTGGGGTACCCGCATCTTTGCTGATCCCTGTTTACGCCTCGCCGGTCATGGCTTGGAGGATTACTTTCGCGGTGGACTCTTCATTCTCGCGGGAGGAGATCATCAGGTCGTAGAGGTGCATGTTGCACCAGTTCTTGCCGAAATACTCCTGTAAATATTTGGCGCGCTCGCCATCGACGGTTCGGATTCGTTCCTCGATGTTGGCGCCTTTTTCCAGACGCGAGCGCAGACGCAGAATTCGATCGCGAAGTGGCGCGTAGACAAAGGCGTGGAAGACATCGGGCTTGTGCTGAAGAACGCACTGTGCACCGCGGCCCACGATGACACAGTTGCCTTCGGACCAGGCCTCCTCAATAATCTTCTGCGAGATCTTCACCATTTCCTGGGCGTCGAAGACTGAGTTTTCGCCGAGTTCGAGCCCGGCAGCCAGCGCCGCGCCGCGCATGGCCTGCTGATTGAGGCGACGAAGCCACGAATCCACGTGCTCATCGTAGTGGCGAACAACGGTGGTGTCGACATGGGCCGCATAGGCGATCGCGTCAATGATGTCGCGGTCCAGCAGCTTCCAGCCCAGCCTACCGGCGATGGTTTGCGCGATCCGTCCACCACCGCTTCCGAACTCCCTGTTGACAGTCAATACACGGTATTTCACTTTCTCCTCCCGTACTACCGACTACTTCAAGGTTACTCCTCTCCGGCTGGCCATTCCAACTTGGCTGTCTCAAACGCGATCTGACGTACACTGTAGCCGTGCACACCAGCGGGGGCGCACGTGTGCAAATTCCACCGTGAATTCGGAGGGTAAGGCGGCATGAAAACGATCGGCGTTCTGTTCGGCATGGAGAACAGTTTTCCCGGCGCGCTGGTGGAACACATCAATGCCCGGAATGTCGAAGGCATCCGGGCGGAGTTTGTGCGGACCGGCGCAGTGCATCTCGACGTGGCTCCCCGCTACTCGGTGATTTTAGACCGCATCTCCCACGACATTCCTTTCTATCGCGCTTTTCTGAAGCATGCTGCCATCAATGGAACGGTGATTATCAACAACCCGTTCTGGTGGTCGGCGGACGACAAGTTTTTCAATTACACGCTTGCGGAACGGCTCGGCGTGGCAGTGCCGGCCACGGTGATTCTGCCTCACAAGCAGTTGCCTGCGGAGACTACGGAACGGTCGATGCGCAACCTGGAGTATCCGCTTGATTGGGATGCAGTATTCGATTATGTAGGTGAGCACGGATTTCTGAAGCCGGTGGACGGCGGAGGGTGGCGCGACGTGTACCACGTGCACAATCGCGAGGAGTTTTTCAGAGCCTACGATCAGTCGCGCGACCTGTGCATGATGTATCAAAAGGCGGTTAATTTCGCGGAGTACTTTCGGTGTTACGTGGTGGGGCAGAAGAAGGTACACGTCATGCCATACGATCCGCGGAGGCCGCACGCCGAGCGGTACATTCAGGACCCGCCGCGATACAGCAGAGCGTTGCTGCGGCGTGTGGAGCAGGATGCACTGAAGCTTTGCCGCGCGCTGGGGTACGACCTGAACACGGTGGAGTTCGCGGTGGAGAACGGGATTCCCTACGCCATCGACTTTATGAATCCGGCGCCGGATGCTGATTTGAATTCGGTGGGCGCGGCGAACTTTGAATGGATTGTGCGCGAAGTAGCGGATATGGCGATCGCCAAGGCCAGGACTGCTCCGCATGTTCCGGAGTTGCGCTGGTCGGTGTTTTTGGGCGCGAAAACTGTTCCAAGAAAGGCTGCCAAGAAGAAACCTGCATCTAAGAAAGCAGCGAAGGCGGTGGGAACAGTGACGAAGAAGGACAGCAAGCTCGTAGAGGATGAGGAAGCGATTACCGCAGCGGCGGAACCGATGGGCAGCGTGGCAGCCGCGGTGGCTCGCGATGAAGGATCTTCGGTGGCGCAGATGAAAAAGCCCGAGCCACCGAAGCCGGTTGTAAAGGACGCGGGGGCTAAGCCAACTCGACCTTGAGCGTGAGGCCGATATCAGAGAGTTTTTCCGCCGGCATCTGGACTTTCAATGCGGCGTCGTCCTGCTTCCAGTTGACCTCGCCCTTGTTACCGAGGATCTCGACCTTGAGGATCTTGCCGGGCTGTTGCGGACTGGCGAGGCCTAGAGCCTGTACTACGGCCTCTTTCTCAGGCCAGCCCTGGACAAAGGCATAAACAGTGGAGTCCTTGGCGGTGAAGCGGATGTCTTCAGCGGTGAGGTCGTTCTGCTTGTCTTCATTGAAGTTGCCGGCAACGATCTTGACTTTGGTAGAAGGGCCTTCGCCGTAGATCTTCCAGGGGCGCGTGGAGTAAATGCCTTCGCTGTTGACCTGCATCCACGCGGTGATTCCCTCGAGCACTTCCACCTCGGCGAAATCCAGTTCACCGGAGTTGGGCAGCGGGAAGTTGAGCAGCAGGTTGCCATTTTTGCTGACAATGTCCGTGAGCAGATCGATGACTTTCTTAGCGGTCTTGTACTTCTGTCCCCGCTTGTAATGCCATTGCCCAATGCAGGTGTCGGTCTGCCATGGATTGGTGGCGATGAGATCGGAGACACCACGCTCATGATCGAGCAGGCAGGTTCCGATTGCGCAGTCCGTACCTTCCTTGCTGGTGTAAACCGCCTCGGTTGCGCCGCCGTGAAGCTGCGCGCTCACGTTGTAAAGGTGCGCGACCATCTTCAGGCCGTAGTCCTCGAAGGGCAGGTGGCCGTCAGTGTAGAGCAGGTCGGGCTGATACTTGTCGATCAAATCTGTCATGCGGTCAAGGTAATGGCGCTTCCACGATTCGGGAATGTCGTTGTCGTTCCAATCAAGTTTGTCGATCACGCGGGCGCAATCGGCGTCGTGATACAAATCCGCGAACTTGGGATCGGCGCCGTCGTACTTGACGCCGGCCATGGGCCCGGTCTTGTCGGCGCCGTGACTTACGGAAAACCATTTGTAACTTATCCATAAGTGCTCGCTAACTCCGAAGCGCAAACCCTGCTTGCGCGCTGCCTTCTGCCAGTCGCCGAGGATATCTCTCTTCGGGCCCATGTTTACTGCATTCCAGCGCGTGTACTTGGAATTCCATAAGTCGAAGTTATCGTGGTGAACGCCCATGCTGAAGAAGTATTTTGCGCCTGCCTTCTTATAGAGACCCATGAGGTGATCGGGGTCCCACTTGGCGGCCTTCCAGTTATCCACGATGTCCTTGTAACCGACCTTGGAGGGATGGCCGTAGGTCTCCACGTGGTACCTGTACTGGTCTGAACCCTGCATGTACATGTTGCGGGCATACCAGTCGCCATCTTCGATTGCCGATTGCGGTCCCCAGTGAGACCAGATGCCGAACTTCGCATCGCGGAACCAGTTGGGAATCTGGTAGGACTGCAAGGACTCCCTGGTTCCTTCAAAGCTCTTGGCCTGGGCATTTACATACTTTGAGAGGGCGAGGTCGGAGCATGCACCGCCCAATGACTTAAGCAAATCGCGCCTGTTCAATGCCATTGCTGTGGTTCCTTTCGTGATGCTGTTCGTTTGGGACACCCGGACTGCGCTCTTCCCAGCTGAGGCGGGAGTGCGGATCTTATTTCGAATCCATCGCCGCGATTACCTGGCGGAGGCGTTGCTCCGCATCAGCGTTCCAGTAACCGCAATCGAGCTCGAAGAAGACAGTGGTGTATGGGATGGTCATTTCCGTCTTGATGAGAAGGATGCGAAAGACCTGGGCGGATTGATCGAGCTTGGCGATGATCTGGTCGTGCGGGATGTACTGAACGCGGGCGCCCTGGAGGATGGCATCGAGTTGCTTACGGTAGTCTTCGATGCCGGGCGCATCGATTTGAGGGACGAGGGCGAGTTCCCTGTCCGCATAGACGTTGGCGCGGATGTGGCTGCATGCGGCGATGGCATCGAGAACGTGCTGCACAACATGAAGCTGATCGTCGCCGGAGACGATGGTTTCGATGCCGGGCTTTGATTGCGCGGGATAGGCGGAATCGGCGACGACGATCCAGTTGCGATGGCCGAAGAGCGGCATGGTGGCGCTGAGGTGGGTTTTCCAATCTGAAGTTTTAGTGCCGGTCATTGCTTGTTCCCTTCGTTCTCTCTCTACTTCAGTTCTTCGTCCTGACAGACGGCGACTTTGCCGCACTTGCCGGAGGCCATCAGTGAATAGGCGTCGGCCGCGCTGCCCAATGCGAAGCGGTGAGTGATGATGTCGGCAGGATGCAGGTTCCAGCGGACAAGACGCTCGACCAACTCTTCCATCAGCCAGGTGGACGTGACCCATGAACCGTAAATGGTTTTCTGATCGTGAATGATGTCGGGCGAGGGATTGAATTCGACCGTGCCACCTTCTCCGAGGAAGACGATCTTTCCCCACTTGCGTGTGGCGCGGATGGCGGTGGTACGGGCGACGCTGTTGGCTGAGCAGTCTACAGCGCGTTCCACGCCGAAGCCGCCGGTCAGTTCCCTTACCTGGTCAACATTATCCGAGCCCGAGGGGAAAACTGCGTCGCAGAGGCCGAGGTCGAGGGCGATTTGCATGCGCTCGGGAACTACATCGATGCCGATGATCTTGTTTGCGCCGAGTTTGCGGCAGAGTGCGCCGGTGGCCAGTCCAACAGGACCGAGGCCGGTGATGAGCACGGCGTGATTACCATTGATGCCGATTTTTTCCAGACCCTCGTATACGGTGCCGAAGCCGCAGGCGACTTGCGCGCCATCTGCATAAGAGAGCGCATCGGGCAGTGCGATGAGGTCTTTTTCTTCTGCGATCATGTACTCGGCCATGCCGCCGTCACGCTGCCACCCATAGGCGCGGCGATACTTGGTGCTGGTGCAGGAGATCATGTAGCCGCGGCGGCAATCGTTGCACACTCCGCAACCGGAGATGTGGTAAACGATGACGCGATCGCCAGGCCAGAAGCGGCGGCAGCCCTCGCCGGCGGCCACAACCAGGCCGCAGGGTTCGTGTCCGACGATGACGCCCTGATAGCCTTCAGGACCTTTGCCAAGATGCTCGTGATAGATGCAGCGGATATCCGAGCCGCAGATGGTGGAGGCCTTGACGCGCAACAGAACTTCTCCGTGGCCGGGTGTAGGCACGGGCACAGTGCGCAGTTCGACGGTCGAGTTTCCGGGCAGGTACGCCGCAGTCATGGTGTCTTTCATGGCTTTCATCTCCGTTGATGCATCCGGCATGTGTTGGAATTTTCGTGGTATCACACACAACAGTTAGCGCTATGGTGGCGTGACTTCTCCGCTCGTGTCCCAGAGCGCTTCCCAGGTCTGGCCGTCCTTCCAGAGGAAGACCTGGCCTTTGATCAGGCGGCAATTGCGATCGATTGCTGCGATTGCGCGCATTTCGTCATCAGTTAAAGGATCGGCGGTTACACATTCGAGGTTTTCGCGGTAGTGATGAACGGAAAACGGAATGGGCGTTTGCCCACGCTGTACCGCCCACTTGATGCAAACTTCCGCGGGATTGATGCCGTGGCGCTGAGCGATTTCGCGAATGACTGGGTCTTCGGTGGGGGTTGTGTCTTCAAGTGTGCGGTCGCGCTCCGGGCGGCCGGGCGAGCCGATGGGACAGTAGCCGATGGGCTGAATGCTGTTATCGAGAACAAATTTGAAAAGCTCCGGCTGCTGAAAGTGCGGGTGCAACTCCATCTCATTGACCGCGGGCTTGATGCGCGCGTCGCGGAGGACAAGCTTGAGCTTGGGGATGGTCATGTTGGAGGTGCCGATATGACGCACCTGCCCGAGGTCCACAAGCTCCTCCATCTTGCGCCATGTCTTCATGAAGTTCGCGTGGATGTATGGCCTGGCGTCGGGGCTGCGCGAGGTGACATCGCAATGCGGCGGATGGAAATTCGGAAAGGGCCAGTGGATGAGGTAGAGGTCGAGGTAATCGAGTCGAAGATCGGCAAGCGATTTGCAGCACGAGGTGATGACATCGTTCTCCCCGTGCTTGTCGTTCCACAATTTGGAAGTGATCCAGAGTTCCTCGCGCTTGATTCCGTTGCGCAGAATTGCCTGGAGCGACCCGCCGACCTCGGGTTCGTTTCCATACACGGAGGCGCAATCGAAATGGCGATAGCCGACTGCGGCCGCACCGGTAACTGCCTCAGCAACCTGGTCCGCGGTGACGTGATCGGACCCGAATGTGCCCAGACCAACTGCGGGCATGGTGGCGCCGGTAGAGAGCTTTCGTTGGGGGACCTTTGCCGGATCGATTGGTGCGGATTTGCTCTTGATTGCGTCGCTCATTCCAATTCCTTGCCGACAAGAAGGCTATCTCCAACGGCAGTCACAGCGCAACCGTGCCCTTTCTGATGGTGTGAAGACTTCTTGCGCCCAAAGACAAAACTCAGGAATGCGGTGGTGATGTTCGCCCTTCGGCGGTGGCCAAGTTGCTTCGCGGTTGCGCGCGGGCAAGCCTTCGGCTGCATCAGGATTGTGGGTTATCCGGCAAGGAAGTGAGGGATGGCCAGATGAAGTCGAGCAGGAATGCGGCATCGGCGGCCGGCGGCGCTTCGCTTTGCGTCAGTAGCCTACGCTGAATAATTCCCCTGGTCATGTCGGCGATGAGCCACGCGGTTCTCTCTGGATCCAGGCGACGAATCTCGCCTTGTTGCGAAGCCTTTTCGATTGCCTCTGCGAGGCGATGCACGGGCTCGCGGAGCCAGTCGCGGTATTGACTTCGCGTGTAGGCCAGAGAGCCGGATTCAGAGTCCATGATGCGGAAAAATTCCTTGTTGGCTTCTGCCCGTTCAAGCCGGGCCATGACGAAGGCGCGGATTTTTTCTTTCAGGCCGTTTGCAGCATCGATGCGATGGAGCGTGCTCTTCTTCAGAGTCTTCATATCGTGATCGAGAACGGCTTTGTAGATTTCGGTCTTGGAGCGGAAGTAGAGATAGAGGGTGCCCTTGGCGACTCCCGCCTCTTTGGCTATCTCGTCCATGATTCCGAACGCAAACCCTCTGCGCGCGAACACGGTGCGCGCGGCATCGACGATTTCTGTGCGGCGAAATTCCGAGACAACCTGCTGTTTGGTCTTCATCGCGGATTCGGGGTTTTGCCTCCGAGTTCTGTCCCATTCAAACCAACTGACTGACTAGTATATTAGACTGACTCTATGGTCAGCAGAACAACTGAAGACATGGGCGGCGCTCATGCCGACTGGAAGCCGTCGGTAAATCCGTGGCTGGTTGCGACTTCAGTGATGCTTGCGACGTTCATGGTGGTGCTTGACTCTTCGGTTGCGAATGTGGCGCTGCCGCATATCGCGGGGAGCCTTTCGGCTTCGACGGATGAGTCGACGTGGGTGCTTACCAGCTACCTGGTTGCAAATGCGATTATGCTGCCGGCGGCGGGGTGGATTGCGCGAAGGATCGGGCGCAAACGGCTGCTGATGATTTCAATCCTCGTGTTCACGGCCGCGTCGCTGCTGTGCGGAGTGGCGATCGACATGCCGATGCTGATCATGGCGCGGGTGCTGCAGGGACTGGGCGGCGGCGGGATGCAGCCGCTGGCGCAGTCAATTCTGCTGGAGAGTTTTCCGCCGCAAAAGCACGGCACGGCCATGGCCGCTTATGGCATGGGGATTGTGGTGGCGCCGGTGATTGGGCCGACGCTGGGCGGATGGATTACCGACAGCTATTCGTGGCGCTGGATCTTCTACATCAATCTGCCGGTGGGGCTGCTGGCGCTGTTCATGGCCAACCTATTCATCGAAGATCCTCCGTATCTGCGCCATGCATTCAAAGGGGCAATCGACTATCTCGGCTTCGGGCTGATGGCTGTGTGGCTGGGCACGATGCAGCTGGTCCTGGACAAGGGACAGGAAGCGGACTGGTTCGAGGCCAACTGGATCTGCGTGGTGACAGCGGTTTGCGTGGCCGCGTTTGTGGGTTTTGTTGTGCGCGAGCTTACGAATCGAGAACCCATTGTGCAGCTGCGCATTCTGCTGAACCGCAATTTTGGCATGGGGACACTGATCGCGACTCTGTACGGCTTCGCGCTTTACGGCGTGACGGCACTGTTGCCGCTATATCTGCAGACCACCATGGGATACTCGGCGTTCGACAGTGGACTGGCAGTGAGTCCGCGCGGGCTGGGCTCCATGCTTGCCATGCTGATGGTGGGGATTCTGGTGAATTATGTCGACGGCCGCATTCTTCTCGCGCTGGGGTTTGCGGGATTCGGCTACTCGACGTTCCTGTTGAGCCACATCAATCTCGGCATCTCGATGTGGTCGGTGGCGATGCCGAACTTTCTCAACGGTTTTGCCGGTGGTTTTATTTTTGTTCCGCTCACCACCATGACAATGAGCCGGCTACACAAGCAGGAGATAGGCAATGCATCCGGTGTTTACAACCTGATGAGGAATATCGGCGGGTCGATCGGCATTGCAACGGTGACTACGTTCCTGGTCCGCGGTGCTCAGACCCATCAGAATTATCTGGCGGCCAATGTTACGGCAACCAATCCAACCGCGATGGCGGCGCTGGAGGGGCTGCAGGGAAAGTTCATGGTTGGAGGAGCGAGTGCGTACAACGCTCATCTGGAAGCGTTGGGGGCGATCTATCGGAGCATCCAGCAACAGGCGGCTCTGCTTGCGTATGCGGATAACTTTCGGTTGATGGGGTATCTCTCGCTGGTGTGTATTCCGCTGGTAGCGCTGCTAGTGCGGCTGCGGCACAGGGCGGCGGGGATGGTTGGCGAGTGAATCGTTTGAGGTTGAGAGTGGAAAGGGTGGGATTTGTGGTATCCCAC
>DASRLI010000459.1:0-4141 GCA_035648535.1 Occallatibacter sp.
CGCGGTCATGGTACTAGAGCGTTTTGGCCTGAATCTTTACGGTCGAGATGGGCTTCTGTGGTCTCCCACCCTTTGCGCAAAGAACGCACAAAGGATGGGGCACCCGAATTTCTGTTAATGCTTGAATCGAAAATGCTCTAAATGAGGCTTTAGCCGCCGTGGGAATGCCGAGTGCACGTTTACTTCGCACCCGCCGCCGGCTCCAGCCCGCGCGCCTTGAGCATCGGCCCCGTCTCCGGTTCCCTTCCTATCCACGCCTTATACGCTTTAGCCAGGTCCTCTGTGTTGCCGCGCGAAAGAATCATCTTGCGCAAGCGATCGCCATTCGCCCGCGTCAGCCCGCCATTATCTTCAAACCACTGGTAAGCATCATCGTCCAGCATCTCGCACCACAGATAGGCGTAGTACCCGGCAGCGTAGCCGTTGCCCCAGATGTGCATGAAGTAGCTTGACCGGTAGCGCGGCGGAACGGTTTCGAGTGAGAGATGTGTCTTGCTGAGCGCAGCAGCCTCAAACGCATCGGGATCAGCAAGTGGAGCATCTGTCCCCAGCGTGTGCCACTGCATGTCCAGCTCTGCCGCTGCCAGCAACTCGGTAAGCATGTATCCCTGGTTGAAGGTTGCCGCCTTCTTGATCTTCGCGGCCAGCTCGGCAGGCATCGGCGCACCGGTCTTGTAATGCTTCGCGAAGTGCGGGAAGACCGCAGGGTCGCTGGCCCAATGCTCGTTGAACTGCGATGGAAACTCGACGAAGTCGCGAGGCACGGCAGTCCCGGAGAGACTGGGGTATTTGCTGTCGGCGAACATGCCATGCAGCGCGTGTCCAAATTCGTGGAACATCGTGGTCACATCTGAGAAGCTGAGCAGCGCCGGCTCACCCGCAGCCGGCTTGGCAAAATTGGCCACGTTGTATATCACCGGCAGCGTGCCCAGCAGTTTCGACTGGCCCACGAAGCCGTCCATCCACGCTCCGCCGTTCTTGTTGTCGCGCTTGAAGTAGTCGCAGTACCACAGCGCCAGCGGCGACCCGTCTGCGTTGAATACCTCGTACACCTGCATGTCCGGGCTGTATACCGGAATGTCCTTACGCTGTTTGAACGTAATTCCATACAGCTTCTCTGCCGCATAAAACACGCCGTTGTGGAGCACATTGTTCAGCTCAAAGTAGGGCTTGGTCTGCGCCTCGTCCAAATCGAACTTCGCCTTGCGCACCCGCTCTGCATAGAAGTTCCAGTCCGATGGCTCCGCCTTGAATCCGCCTTTTTGCGCATCAATCAACGCCTGGATATCTTTCGCCTCGCCCTGCGCCTTGGCCGTCGCCGCCGGCACCAGCGCGTCCATAAACTTCAGCGCCGCGTCTGGCGTCTTTGCCATTTGATCCGTCAGCTTCCATGCCGCATAGTTCGGATAGCCCAGCAACTTCGCCTTCTGCGCACGCAACTGCGCCAGCCGCGCGATCGTCGCACGTGTGTCGTTGTCGCCGCCGCGCTCAGCGCGAGTCCATGAGTTCTCAAACAGCGCCCGCCGTGTGTCGCGATTCGTAAGCGATTGCAATTCCGGCTGCTGCGTAGTGTTCTGCAGTGAAAGCACCCAGCCCTCAACCTTGCGATCTTTGGCGGCAGCGGCAGCGGCAGCTATCTCCGCATCGGTCAACCCTGCCAGCGCCGCTTTGTCTTTAGTCACATAAGCAGCATCCTTTGTGGCAGCCAGCAGCTTCGAGATGAACGCCGTAGTAAGATTCGCCTCCTCTTCATTCAGCTTCTTCAGCTCAACCTTGTCAGCATCGGAAAGCCGTGCCCCGGCCAGCACAAACTGCTCGTAGTCGTATTCCACCAGCCGCAGCGACTCCGCATCCAGCTTCAGCGCATGCCGCTGTTCGTAAATCTTTTGCACCCTCTGAAACAGTTTCGGGTTCAGATGAATCGCATCCTGCATCGCCGCCAGCTTCGGCGCCTCCGCGTCTTGCACCTTTTGCAGCACCGGGTTAATATTCGCGCCGGTTATTCCGTTGAACACCTGCATCACCCGGCTAATCAGCTGACCGCTCTTCTCCATTGCAACTAAGGTGTTCTCAAATGTCGGCTCCGCCGGATTGTCGGCAATAGCACGAATCTCCTCAAGATTCTGTACAATCCCCGCCTCGATCGCAGGCTGGTAGTCGTCATCCTTGATCTTGTCGAACGGCGGCGCATGAAAAGGCAATGTGCTCGGCGCGTAAAACGGGTTGGATGGACCAAAGGCGGCAGGAGCGGCCTGTGCACCACCCGCTCCCGGTGTCAGCGCAATCGCGCCTGCAGTAATCAAAGTGGAAATTTGCGACAAGAGGGGCCTCGTCAAATACGAATGGATTTTATTCATAACTGCGGATACTCCCTGCATTCGCCGTTCATTGTATCGGAGTTCGTAACCCCAAGACTGTGCCCCACACTTCTTCTGTGACCAACTGCACGAATAGTCAATCGATCGGCGCGGCCGCACCCCGAAGCACCGCGGCACAGTAGTCTTAAGGGGATGCCTCCAATTCTCAACGCGCAGTCCGTAACCAAGCAATTCGGCGCCACGCCGCTGTTTAGCAACATCTCCCTCACCGTCGAAGACGGCGACCGCATCGGTCTCATCGGCCCCAACGGCGCGGGCAAGTCCACGCTGCTGGCGCTTCTGGCCGGGCAGGTCGAGCCCGACTCAGGCGAACTTGCCGTCCGTAAACGCGCCCGCGCCGCCTACGTACCTCAGGACTCCCGTTTTGCCCCCGGCCTCTCCATTCGCCGGGTGCTGGAGAAGGCGCTCACCGCCGCCCACGTCAACGAAGGCGAGCGTGAAGGCCGCCTGCGCGAGCTTGCCGGACGCGCCGGCTTCGCCGATCTCGATGCCCAGGCCGTATCTCTCTCCGGTGGCTGGCGCAAGCGCCTCGCAATTGTGGAAGCCCTCGTCGGCGATCCCGAAGTGATGCTCCTGGACGAACCTACCAACCACCTCGACCTTGCCGGCATCGAATGGCTTGAGGAGTTGCTATCGTCTTCCTCCTTCGCCGCCGTGACAGTAAGCCACGATCGTTATTTTCTCGAAAGTACTTCTAGCCAGATCGTCGAGCTGAACCGCGTCTTTGCCGACGGCCTGTTCCGCGTCAAGGGGACCTTCAGCCGTTTTCTTGAAGAAAAGCAGGCCTATCTCGAGTCGCAAAGCCGCCAGCAGGAGAGTCTTCGCAATCGTGTGCGAACTGAAATCGAGTGGCTGCGCCGCGGACCCAAAGCCCGCACCACAAAATCCAAAGCCCGCATCGACACGGCCAACGCCATGATCGGACAGTTGGCTGCCATGGACGCCCGCACCACCGTCAACTCCGCGGGCATCGATTTTGAAGCCAGCATGCGTAAGAGCAAACGCCTGGTCGAGTTCGACAATGTCGCCTGCGACGTCCCGGCAATCCTGGATCCCACAGAAGCGAGTCCAAAAGATCAAAAGAGCCCCCGGCTCTTCGAGGGGCTGAATTTCATTCTCACCGCGGGCATGAAAGTCGGACTCGTCGGGCCCAACGGCAGTGGCAAAACTACCCTCCTCCGCTTGCTGCGCGGCGAACTTGAACCAGCCGAAGGCTCCATCCGTCGCGCCGAAGCCCTGCGCCTTGTCTACTTCAGCCAGATGCGCGAGCTTGACGAAAACCTCACCCTCCGCCGCGCCCTCGCCCCTGAAGGCGACGGCATCATCTACCAGGGCCGCACCATCCACGTAGCCAGTTGGGCCGCCCGCTTCCTGTTCACCGGCGAACAGCTCAACCAGCCCGTCCGCAATCTCTCTGGCGGCGAGCGCGCACGGGTTCTCATCGCCAAGTTAATGCTTGAACCGGCAGACGTCCTGCTGCTCGACGAGCCCACCAACGACCTCGACATTCCGACACTCGAAATCCTCGAAGATAATCTCCTCGAATTTCCCGGCGCGCTCGTACTGGTCACCCACGACCGCTATCTGCTCAACCGAGTCGCCTCCACCGTCCTGGGCCTCGATGGCCGCGGCCACACCGGCCGCTTTGCCGACTACGCACAATGGGAAGACTGGCTCGCCGGGCAAGACGACCTGGCCCAAGACCTCGACCAGCGGGACAAGTCCCGTCGCCGCTCCGACGGTTCCAGCCCCACCCAGCGCAC
>DASRLI010000460.1:0-2002 GCA_035648535.1 Occallatibacter sp.
TCCTCCATCTGTTCGTCATCGTCCATCCGCGTAAACGCCAGCGGGTCGAAGCTGATGTGCGACATAAAGTCGTTCAGCAGCGTCTGCGGGTTTTCCAGCGCGCCTTCATGTGGGTCCTTGTTGTACCGCTCGATCAGCAGCTTCGCAAAATAGCTCTTGCCCTTTTTGCTCTTGTCTGGGTCGACGCGCGTAAAGTACCGCGTCACGATGAACTTGTTGCTCAGGTTCATCTTGATCGTCGCCACCCGCTCACCCTTGCGGATCGGCTCGGCCGTCGTGGTGCTCAGCCCCTCCAACCCCCATATGATGCCGTCGAGCAGGCTGCTCTTGCCGTTGCCTTCCTCGCCGTGGACCACGTTCAACCCAGGTCCGGGCTTCCAGTGCACCAGCCGCACTTTCTTGATGTTCTCCACATAGAGCTCCATCACAATGAGCCCTTCCTGCGCAGGCTCCGGCTTCTGCAAAACCGGCAACCCCGCCATCGTCTTCTGCTCCTGCACCTGCTTCGTCTTGCGTGCGTTCGGCTTGCGTTCCGTTGCCTTCATGTGGATCTCCTAGTATTCCGCGCTGATTTGAATTTCTTCGTACTTTTCAACCGCATCCGCGAGTGCCGCGTAGCATTTGCCGTATTCGCTGTCTTTCCCGGCCGCAACCGCCATCGCACGCAACGTCTTGATATCGCGCTCGCGCAGTATCGGCGTGCGGTCCCCAAACACCTGCTCCAACTCGCCCATAAAAGACGATGGCGCTGCGGTGTTGATTGAATTCTTTTTCCGGTTCACCGGTTCCCAGCGTAAACTTGCGCCCATACCCACACAATACAGGTATCTACTAGGTATCTGTCAACTTAAAAAGCAACAGCCCGCAGGAAAAGTCCTGCGGGCCGTGCCACACTGGTAACACATCCGCGCCACAAACCGTGTTACAGCGCGGCGTTCGCCTGGATCGCCGCGAACTTGGCGTCCGCGTCAGCCAGCAGCGTAGCGATCGGCGTAAGCGTTGTGCCTCCGGTCCTCGCGATCTGTTCCGCTTTGATCTGGTGGTAAATCGAGAGTGCGAGTGTAACTCCTTCTTCGGCGAGTGTTGCTATCGTTACGGGGTCCAAAGGCCACCTCCATGGTGCGCGGGTTGGGCGCCACAAGGCTCACGCTCGGGGCGAAGATGGGCAGCAGGTTCGTAAGCAACAGCTTCAGCGCGGCGATGCCGGCGTTCACTTGGTTGGTGGTTGCGGCGTCCAGCGTTCCCGATATCACCACGATGCTCGAAACCCCTGTCAGCGCGGAGTTGATGCGGTCGGTAATGGTCAATGCGCTGGCTTGTCCCCGGATCAGCGCATCGATCTGGATGCCGTACGTCGCCACGTTTTTGAACTGCGCCTGGATGGCCGCATGTGTCGTATCGTCGATCGCCTTCCCGTTGTGCAGGCTGATCTCGATGTTCTGGGCCTGCCCCAGGTCGGTCGCGAAGTTGTCCATCGCCTGCGCGCCTCGCTGGTAGATGCTCGGCGCCGTCGCCGGGGTTGAGGTTGAAACAGCTCCGCATCCGAACAGTGGAAGGCAGAGCGCGAGGGTTAAAATGGCTTTCTTCATTTGCTTCTCCTTGTCGTGCGGAAATAAAAGTCATGCGGAAATAAAACTCTTGCTCCAAATGTCCTCGTACTTTTCCACCAGTGCTGCCATGCTGTGGCCGCCCTGTCCATAAGTGTTGCCGGGAAGGCTCGCCCATATCGCGGCATCTTCTTCGATCGCGTCTTCCAGGTCTGGCGGCGTGATGTGCGCGGCAATCGCTTTATCGATTTCTCCAGACCGCAAATGCGCCAGCGACCCTCTTTCCTTCATTTGCTCGATCGCGATCAGGTCCTGCGACAGCGGGCTGAAGTCGGGAAGGTGCAATTCAGCCTTATAATACACAAAATAACGGAACAAAAGTTGGTACCGCCCCGAAGCCGTCGACCGCAGCCCGTTTGGAAACCGTGGCCCCGGCGCCACAATCAGCTTGGCCG
>DASRLI010000461.1:0-3106 GCA_035648535.1 Occallatibacter sp.
GCTGCTGGGTAGGCGGCGGCACGGACGAATTTTCAAGCTTGGGCGCGAGCGGCTGGGCCGGTTGCTTTGGGGTCTTGTGCAGGAAGCACCCCATAAGAAACAACGGCAGCACCCACGCGACAATCCTGGCAGGTAACTTCATCCCGCAAGCCCCTTCTCGATTTCAACGCTCGCCGGCTGAAGATGCCGGCGTCCCCAGTCCGTGGCGGAGAGCGGAATTCGCAACCGGAACTCCGAGCCATGTCCTGTCTTTGATTGTACTTCTATGCTGCCGTGGTGTAACTGAATTATCCGGTAGGTCATTGCTAATCCGATACCGCTGCCCTCGCTCTTGGTAGTGAAGTAGAGGTCGAAGATCTTATCCCGGATTTCATCAGGGATTCCGGAACCATGATCGGTGATGCGCAGAACCGCTGTCTTTCTATCTTCTTCCAGAACCACCTCAAGGTTGCCACCGGCGGGCATGGCCTGTGCGCCGTTCAAAATGACGTTCAAGACCGCCTGTTTGAACAGGTCTGCATCGACGTTGGCCACCAGCGGGTAGGAGGGCATGTGGTGGATAAGAGTTACGTTGCGGGTGGATAGTTCGGCCGTGGCCAGGGAGAGGACGTCGCCGACGACAGAGCGCAGGTCTTGTTCGCGGAGATCAAGTTCGACGGGGCGTGAGAAGTCCACGAGCATTTGGACGACGCGGTCGAGGCGATGTATCTCCGTGTCGATGACTTCGAGGTGGCGGACGGCAGGCCCGCTGGCATCGCCGAGCTTGGTTTTGAGCAGCTCGAGGTGGACCACGATGGCATTGATGGGGTTTTTTACCTCGTGCCCGACGCCGGAGGTGAGCCTGCCGATGGCGGCCATGCGGCGGGAAAGCTCAAGCTCGGACTCGATGGCTTCGGCGGATTCGAGGTCGTGCAGCATGACCAGCGCGCCGAGGCCCTGCCGGGTATCTTCGTCGTGAATGAACTCAAGCGAGGCCTGGATGCGGCGACCGGTTTCAGTGCGAATTTCTTCTTTGACGAGCGTGGCGCCGGCATCGAATGCCTCGCTGAGAATCCGGCCAAGGGCTGTGGAAGTATCGAAGATGTCGTGAGCGTGGAGGCCGAGGATGCTTTCGCGCGGAATTTCAAGAAAGCGCCGCGCCGCTTCTGACACCAGGACAGCGCGGCCGTCGCCGGTGAACAGAAGGATGCCGTCCTGGAGATTGCCGAGAATCTGATCAAGATTTTCAGTCAACGCGGAGAAGACTTCTTCGACATTGCGCATGCGCTGGCCGATGCGCTCGATTTTGGTGGATACCTGCGCGGCCGTGTCCTGATTGGGCGCGACTTTCGGTTCATTCGCCGCTCCCCCGGCAGCGGTCCAGCGGTCGAGCTGGAGGCTGATCTGCTCCATGGGGCGCAGGGCCAGGTTGCTCAACAGGAGCGCCGCCAGCAAAGCCGTGAGCAGTGAAACGCCCATCAATGTGAGTGCCTGGGAGCGCCATGGCGCATAAAAGGCAAGCAACAGCGTGGTGCGCACCCCCACGTGCACGGTGGCAAAGGGCGCGCCGTTGTTGTCCAGAGGCACAATCACGTCATAGACCTTAGGCGCGCCGAAGACTGTTCGCATCAACTGGAGCGAACTGATTTCGAGGAGCCTTTTGTAATCCGGCCGGACAGGCATCGGCTTGTCTTCAAATTCCGGATCGGTGCTGAGAAGCGTGATGGAATGGCTGTCGCCGATGTTGATGTCGTAGACGGTAAGCGAATAGAGGTTTACCGACTGGACTACGGCCTGCAGCTCCTCATTGTCGCGCACGGCGTTGGTCATGAGGGCGCGCAGCTGGCTTGGATCGTTGGGATTGACGGTCTGGTCCCTGAGGCCTGTTTCGAGGGCATTTTGAAGGGCAAACCGGATCTGTTCGGCCACCATGTGATTGGTGTCGTAGGACTGCTTGACGGCCCCGTGCAGCAGCTGGCTTGCGTAGACGAGGGAAACCAGCGCGGCGATGAGAAACACCAGAGCCGTAATAGCCAAAACGAGTTTGGTCTTGAGACGCATGGCTCAGCTGACCGTGTCCTGGCGGGCGCGGCTGTACTCCTTGAGTTTGTTGTGGAGGGTCTTGAGGCTGACGCCCAGGATTTCAGCAGCGCGGGTCTTGTTTTGGCCCGTGGCCTCAAGGGTGTGCAGGATTAGCAAGCGCTCAGCCTCGTCAACGGTGGTGCCCACGTGCACCGGAACCATGCTGGCATCGGAGGCAAGGGTGGCCTGCTGCTGCACCTTGCCGAATCCGGGAGACAGGTGACCCGCATCGAGAGGCGCGCCATCGGTGCAGAGGACCACCGCGCGTTCGATGGTGTTGCGCAGTTCGCGGACATTGCCGGGCCAGTTGTAGGCCATCATGCGGTCGAGAATGGACGGGGCGACGCCGGAGACGTGCCGATTGTGCTTCTCATTCATCTGCTCCAACATGGCCTGCGCCATGGCGGGCAGGTCTTCCATGTGATCGCGGAGCGGCGGCATGTGGATGTTGAAGACGTTGAGGCGGTAGAAGAGGTCGGCGCGCAGATGGCCCTCAGCGACAGCGGTGTTGGGGTCGTGATTGGTGGCCGCCAGCACTCTCACGTCCACATCCTGCTCAGTGCGTGCGCCGAGGCGGCGTAACTTCCGTTCTTCCAGGACTCGGAGCAGTTTTGCCTGGGTACCAGAGGGCATCTCGCCGATTTCGTCGAGCAGCAGGCTGCCTCCGGCGGCCAGTTCGAAGCAGCCGGCACGCCGATCGACCGCGCCGGTGAATGCGCCTTTTTCGTGGCCGAAGATCTCGCTCTCGATGAGGGTTTCAGGAATGGCGGCGCAGTTGACGCCAACAAAGGGCTTGGCCTTGCGGGGGCTCAGCTCGTGCAGGGTGCGGGCCACTAATTCCTTGCCGGTGCCGCTTTCGCCGGTGATGAGCACGTGGACGTTCGAGGGAGCGATCTGCTCGATGAGGCCGAAGATTTCGCGCATGGGGCGCGAGTTGCCGACCAGGCTGCCGAGGACTCCGCTCTGGCGCAGACGGCGGCGGGCCACTTCAAGCTCGATTTCAGTCTCGCGCTGGCGCGTGGCGTTGGCCAGGATAGTGCGCAGG
>DASRLI010000462.1:0-6963 GCA_035648535.1 Occallatibacter sp.
ACGCGATGCGAATTGGATATCTTGAGTGTTTTTCGGGGATAAGCGGCGACATGCTGCTGGGCGCGCTGGTGGATGCGGGCGTTCCTTTTGCGTCTCTGGCGGAAACCGCTGCCGCGCAGACAATATCCACGATCGTGTCCACCGCCCCAACCTCGTGGAAGTGCACCTTCTCGATGGGAATCGAATGGATAGCCGCCTCGGCCTCACCCAGCAGTTGAAACGCCCGGATGGATTTTGCCTTCACCGATTCAGAAAGCGGCGCAGACCGGATGATTCCGAGGATCGCCGACAAATGCCGATGCGGCTCATGGCTGTGCGCAGGTTCTCCATGAACAGTCTGAGCGGGCGCCTCATGGGTGTGTGGCTCGTGGGAATGACTATGCGAGTGGTCTTCATGAGAATGAGTGTGTGAATGTGTCTCATGCGCATGTTCTTCATGCGAGTGTCCCGCACCGTTCCCAGGCCGGTCCGGTGTAATCACGTCCACCTTTGTGGCCGCCAGCCCGCCGCGGCTCACCTTGCGCATCTCAAGCCGCGCACCCACGTTCAGCGCTGCGGCCGTTTCAGCCAGGGACGCAAAAGGAACCCCCGCATCCACCAGCGCGCCCAGCAGCATGTCGCCGCTTATTCCCGAAAAACACTCAAGATATCCAATTCGCATCGCGTTGTGATTTTAAACTGTCCGCCACGGCACTTTCACCGTGACTAGATTGTGGGTACCCCATCCTTCGCGCTGACCGGGGTGGTTGAGCGAAGGGTGGGAAAGGAGGATGTACACAATTGTGCGACCTTAGGTCTTCTCTGGAAGGGTTCGAAATTGTCCGCTAAGCGCCGCGCCGCGCCAACACCTCAACGGGCAGAATCGCATTCAAAGATCCAGACCGGAACCCCGTGCAATCAAGCGTCACATATTGGAATCCCGCCTGCTTGAGCGCCGCGGTAATCGCATCCAGCATCTCCATTGAAAGCGCGCGAGGCAGCTCGGTGCGCGCAATTTCCACGCGCGCCAGCTCGCCATGATGACGAACCCGCAGCTCGCGAAATCCCAACTGCCGCATGCTTTCCTCGGCCTTCTCCACCTGCTCCAGCACTTCGCGGGTCACCGTGCGCCCATATTCCACGCGCGAAGAGAGACACGGCGCCGCCGGCCGGTCCCACAGCGGGTAGCCCGCCGCCTTGGCCAGCGCCCGAACCTCCAGCTTGGTCAGCCCTACCTCCGCCAGCGGTGCCAACACTTCATGTTCCTTGGCTGCGCGCTGCCCGGGGCGATAATCCTTCGTGTCGTCGGCGTTCATGCCAAATGCAATCGACGAAAAGTCCAGTTTGCCGCCCAGCTTCTTCATGGTCGCAAACAGCTCGTCCTTGCAGTGAAAGCAGCGATTCGCATCGTTGCGCGCATATTCGGGATTGTCCAGCTCCTCAGTCGTCACCACCTGCAGAGGCATCCCCAGCGAGCGCGCAAATTCGCAGGCCTGCTCCATATCCCGCCGCGCCAGGCTCGCTGAGTCAGCCAGAACCGCCAGCATTTTTTCGCCCAGCACGCGATGCGCCGTAGCCGCCAAAAATGCGGAATCCACGCCACCGGAGTAAGCGACCATCAGCTTTCCCAACTGCTTCAGCCGCGCCTCAAGGGCCAGTAGCTTCTCCGCCGCGCGTTGCGCAGCCTCAGCTTCCTGTTGAGTCGAATTTGCAATCGCCACCATGGCTCCGATTATACCCTCCAATGTATTCAGCCCGTCCCTAACGTGCCCGCCGGCTTCGTGTCAACGCAATCAGCCCCGCGTTTACAACAGTAATGCCTGCCAGCAGATACAGCCCCGCACGTTGCGAATGGAAATACTCATCGGTCCACACCTTCACGTTGGGAGCCAGAAATCCCCCCAGGTTCCCTGACCCGATCAGCGCAATACCCCCAGCCTTGGCGCGATCGGCCAGGTACCCTGTCGGAAAGGTCCAGAAAAGCGGCTGCACGGCGATAAATCCGGAAACCGCAATCGACAGCGTCACCAGCCCCATGCGCGGTCCCGCTGTGGGAAATGCAAAGCTGGCGCAGCCCGCAACAAATAAAGTCAGCGCCGCCAGTTTCCTGTGGTTGTTCCATTTGTCCGCAGCCTTGGGCAGCAGATACACGGCACACAGCGCGCAGATCCACGGAATCGCCGTAACAAGCCCCACTTCAAGCCCCGCCGGCTTGTGCATCAGCGCCGACACTTCAGCAGGCAGATAGAAAATCGCCCCATACACGCTCATCTGGATCAGCCCGTAGATCAGCACAAACTCCAGCACCCGCGGATCGCGCAGCATGGGAAGAAGCTTCGCAGGCCCCGTCGAACGCCGCTCCTTCTCTTCATTCGCCAACGCCTCCATCAGGGCCAGCTTTTCCCCGGCTGGAATCCATTTCGCGTTCGCGGGCTTGTTATCCAGAAACCAGAACGCCGTAAACCCCAGCGCAACAGCCATGAATCCTTCCACCAGAAACATCCACTGCCAATTCTGCAAGCCGCCCAGCGGATGCATGTCCAGCAGAAAACCTGAAAGCGGACCTCCGAGAATCAACGCAAGCGGCACACCCAGGTAGAACAATCCCAGAATCTGCCCTCGCACTCGATTCGGAAACCAATAGGTCAGATAAAGAATCGCTCCCGGAAAAAATCCCGCCTCCAATACGCCCAGCAGCAGCCGCAGCAGGTAGAACGATGTGCTGCCTTGCACGAACATGGTCCCCATCGACGCCAGTCCCCAACCCACCATCAGGAACGAAATCCAAATCTTCGCGCCAATCTTGTGGAGGATCAGGTTGCTGGGAAACCCGCACAGCGAGTAGCTGATAAAGAACAACCCCGCGCCCAATGCGTAAGTGCTCTCCGAAATTCCCACCGATGTCTCGAGCGCCTGCTTCGCAAACCCAATATTCGCCCGGTCCAGAAACGAGACCACGTACATCGTCATCAGATAAGGCGTCAGCCGCTTCACCGCCCGCGCAATGGCTGCGTCCAACTCGCTTCGCGAAGTATCGGCGGCAGCCACGTGCGCTGAAGAAATCTCGTGCAACTTCGTCACCTCAATCTGAAAAACGCACGCAACCCCGCCAGCTCAATTGGCAACAAGGCTCAGACTTTCTTGCTATCAAACTAAAACCATTCATCGCTCAGAGCGAAGGTTGATTCGAATTTCGTCGCTCCCATTTGTAGGCCGCAATCGAGTTCTTCCAGAAGAATTTCTCCCGCACTCCCGCTTCCTTCCG
Organism: Occallatibacter sp.; assembly: GCA_035648535.1. Lineage (GTDB taxonomy): Bacteria > Acidobacteriota > Terriglobia > Terriglobales > Acidobacteriaceae > Telmatobacter. Next base: position 3,245 of record DASRLI010000462.1, read on the forward strand.
CCCCACATATCCGCGCACGATCGCAAACGTCTGCGCATACGTCGCCACATGCTCGCTGTTCGGCCAGTCGCTCCCAAACAAAATATGGTCCTCGCCAAAAACACTCCAGATCGCATCCAGACTGGCCTGGTAAAAGTGCTGGTCGGTCATCAGCTTTCCGCTCACGCGTACCGGAATCTCCGACAGCTTCACATATACGCGCGGACTTCCAGCCAGCAGGCGAAGATTCGCCCAATACTGGTCCTGCGCATCCTTTTCCGTGGGCACCGGCGAATGAGGGAGATGATCGATCACGATCCTCAGGTCGGGAACGCGTTCCGCCACTTCCACGATCGCGTCAATCAATCGTGGATCGGGGTTCGCGCTTTCGAATACCAGTCCGGCCGCCGCCAGCATCTTCAGTCCATCTACAAAGCCTGGATTCTCAAGATCGGCCGCTAGGTCGCGGTTCCATAGGTTCCCGTAGCGAATCCCCAAAAACAGCGCATTGCCGTGCAGCCGTTCCAGGTCCTTCATGTAGGCTGGCGAACCTGGCACAAGGTCTCCCACCACGCCCACAATCACCGGATTAGTTGCCGCCACATTCAGCAGCCATTGGTTGTCGCTGGCCAGCGGACTTGCTTCAATCGCAATCGCGCCCACAATTCCCAGATCCGCGGTCTCGGCCACGTACCGCGCCGGCAGCGTCGGCTTGTAAAGCGCGGTGTCGCTCTTCTCCGGCCAGGGAACGCCCCCCGGACGCAGCGGATCGAACAGATGAATGTGTGCATCAATAATCGGAACAGGACCAGCAGCGGCCCTCGAAGCGGGTGCCGCAAGAGCAAGCGGCAATGCCGCCGCCGGCCTGCGCAGAGCCGCCGCTCCTGCGCTTAATGCCGCGAGTTTCAGAACGTCGCGTCGCTGCATTGGGTCTCCGAAGCAACGCGCCAGCGTAATCAACGCCTGCGCACACCCCAATATACACAGCCCAACGTACGTCTCGCCCGATCAAGCAGTGCCGGCCGTCTCAACCGTCGAAGCGGTATGCGCTGATCGCCGCGCCCATCGGCTCATCCCCAAAGATGCGCTCACCCGGCGCGTCTCCGCCCGCTCCCGCCGCCACCAGCAGCGGAATCAAATGTTCCTCGCGCGGATGTGCGTAACTGGCAAACGGCGCCTCGCGCCACCCCGTCAGTAGCGCATCGCGCTCGGTAGCCGGTGCCTCCACGGCCTTCGTCAGCCACGCATCGAACGCTCGCGCCCGCTCCGGAGTCTGCGGCTGAAAATATCCGCGCAGGTTATGGAAACTCATCCCGCTGCCCACAATCAGCACTCCCTCGTCGCGCAGCGGAGCCAGCGCCCGCCCTGCCGCCAGGTGCAACGCCGGATCAAGAGAACCCGCCAGCGACACCGTAACCACAGGTACCTGCGCCTCAGGAAACGCCACCTTCAGCGGCACAAACACCCCATGATCGAACCCGCGGTCCGCGCTCAGCCCCGCCGGCAGTCCCGCCGAGCCCAGCAGTCCAGCCACGCGCGTCGCCAACTCCGGCTCTCCCGGCGCAGGCCACGTCAGCCTGTATGTATCTTCCGGAAATCCCGAATAGTCGAAGATCAGCTTCGGTTGAGCCGCCGTGCTGGCCGTAAAGACCGCTTCTTCCCAGTGCCCGCTCACCACCACCAGCGCTTTGGGCGTCTCCGGCAGTGTGCCCGCCAGCCCCTCCAGAAAGCGCTGCGTCTTGTGCCACGTGTCCGCCGGCCCCCAGGTCCAATCCATAAAAAAGCAGGGACCTCCGCCGTGGGGCAGAAAGATTGCAGGTTGGCGTTTTACCTTGGTCCTCATGGCCTCATCCTCCGTGCGTCCCGGGCCTGTATCGTCAGGCTGGGACAATAGTCGTTATAACAACTATCACTTGGATGTCAGAACCCGGCTTGCGATTCAAACCCTCCCGCTTCTGCGCCCCCGGAGCCGCCAGAAGGGCACAATCCCGGCGTCTTTCGGCTTGCGCGCCTACGATACAAGGACCAGAATTGACTCGTCTGCGACCGCCTGCTCTCTGGCCGCACGGGCTCCCCACGAAAGGAAACCGCAATGGAAGACCCCTACGATCTAGCCCGATTCCTAAGCGCCCAGGCCGGCGTCTTCCCGCAAGTCCTCGCCGAGCTCGGCGCCGGCCAAAAGCGCAGTCATTGGATCTGGTTCATCTTTCCGCAAATGAAAGGCCTGGGCTACAGCTCTCACTCACACTTCTACGGCATCGGCTCGCTTGAGGAGGCCGCGGCCTACTGGCGCCACCCGGTCCTCGGTCCGCGCCTGGAGCAGTGCACGCGCCTGGTCAACGTGGTCGAAAAGCGGCCCATCTATCAGATCCTCGGCTCTCCCGACGATCTCAAGTTCCGCTCCTCCATGACCCTTTTCTCCCGCGCCGCCCCAGACACTACGGTCTTCACTGACGCGTTGCAGAAGTACTTCGCCGGCCAACCCGATCCGCTGACGCTCGAGCTACTCGGCTAGCTCACTCGATCGCGAACACCGCATACACATTGGCGCTGCTGACCACCTTGCGTGGCTCAATCGCCAGCGGCTGCTGCGGCGCGGCCATCGCAGCCATCGGAATGGCATTGTTGGCATATGCTCTCACCGGATACATCGGCGCAGAAACCTGGTTGCTTACATACACCAGCGCGCCCAGATGCACACCCATCCCCTTGGCCAGCACCGCAGCCTGCGCCCTTGCGCGCTCTGCGGCGCCTTCCAGCGCCTTGTCCTCCAATGCCTGCTCATTTTCCACTGCCCAGTCAATCTGCCCGCTGTCCGTGGCCCCGGCCGTCACGGCAACATCCAATATCTCCGCCGCCCGCTCCGGCGGAACCTTTACCGTCCACTGCTGCGCCAGCGTGAACTTGTGCGGTTTGCCGTACGCGCTATCCAGCCGCTGCCACTCGCTCCGAATCGACGTCTCTGAAATCCCCGCCTGCTTCAACGCCGCAACAATCGCATTCGACGTTTGCGCTCCAGCGGCATAGGCAGCCTTCGCATCCGTGGGCTGAGTCTGAAATCCAACGTGCAGAATCGCCACTTCCGGTTCCACCGTCACCCGATCCTCCGCGCTCACTGTGAGCGTACGGTTGGTCGGCTCAATCTTCAACTGAACCTGGCTGGTTTGCTGTGCCCCGGCCACAACACATCCGGCCAGCAAGGCAAATATCGCGATTCCCTGTTTTACGAGCATGAGTCTGTCTCCTTCACCCCTTGAACGCAGAGCAAACAGGAACTTGCACAAATTCTTCAATGAGAGACCGTCCTGCAATGTCACTCTTGGGCATTCCCGCAGATTTGAGCCCTTGAGTTCACCGACTACGCGCACGATTGCGTCAACGATTCTCTTCGTCGAACCCCGTTCCATCCGCTCCTGGAACCGTGAAACGCCGCCTTCTTCCCGGAGGGAAGAAACGAGAATAGCCCAGGGTGAAGCACAGCGGAACCCTGGGATAGCATCCAATCACTTGCCGCGTCCCGTAGGGCCGCAACGAAGCTATTCACTGGCAATCGACCGTGTCTACGCGTTTTCCCCCTAATGCACCACCGAATGCTTCGCCCCAAACCGCCGCAGCTTTTCCAGCGTTGCCGCCGCCTGCCCGGAATCAATGGCCTCAGCGCCCATGGCAACACCCTGCTTCAACTCCCCGGCCAGCCCCGCCGCCACCAGCCCCGCCGCCGCGTTCAGCAGCACAATATC
>DASRLI010000463.1:0-4078 GCA_035648535.1 Occallatibacter sp.
GTGTAAGCCAGGTCAAGCGGGTTATTGGAATTGCGCATCCCCAGGGCGTGCAGCAATTTCCGGTCGATGGCCATCCTGATCAGTTCAGACACGATGTGGTAGGGCAGCTTGATGGCGTCAACGATCTGGCGGCCATTTTCCAGCCGGCCAATATAGATGAGCTTCATCATCAGGGCCATTAGATCGAGCTCGTCGATTCCTGTAGCCGAAATATCCGCGGGCTCAATTGGAATGCGGTGAATAAAAGCATCCAGCACCCGCTGGTCAATGGCTCCAATGGCCACAAGGTTGTCGCCCAACCGGCCGCCATCCTTGACCAGGCGCTCCAGCGCATTCGCCACATCCTCCTTGCTGATCAGGTTTGCCTCGATCAGCAGATCCCCTAACCGCATGTGCGTGCTGATGGTGTCCTCCTCGAAACTGCCTCACCCCGCCAGGGACCCGGCCGCTGCCCCTCAGGGGGCTAACCCTGACTCGCCAAAGCGAGTCGATTGATCCAACTCGCTATTTTAGCGGAGATTGCGCCGAATGACTGTTTCTCAACCTGGCACCGGGTGGGGCCATTCCGCATTCTGAGGAGCCATGCACCTCAATTCTCTCCACGAGCCCGGAAATAGGCCCCAATCCGGCCGGTATCCGCTCCTGAATGCCCACCTCGTGGAATCAAAAATTCACATATGCGCAAACATCGCTTATGCTGGTAGGACATCCTTTTGCTTCGGCGAGCCACGCACAACCATTTATGAATCCAGTCGCTTTGGCGGTTGACGACCTTCGGGACCAGTATCTGCGGGAGATGGCGCTTGTCCGCCAGACCTGTGAGCGCACGGGCGACGGCACTGCCGCCATCCGCCGCCGCTCCGCTGTCGTGGACCGTATCCTCATTGAAATGTGGCGCCGGGCCTACGCGGGACAACCCGCCCAGAATGTCTCGCTGCTTGCCCTGGGCGGATACGGACGCAAAGATCTGTTTCCCTACTCTGATATCGACGTGCTCTTCGCCTTCGCCGACGAAAAAACCGAAGAGCAGTCTCGCGAAGTGGTTCGCGCCATCATCCAGGGGATGTGGGACATCGGCTTGCGCGCCAGCCCCAGTTCCCGCACCGTAAAAGAGGCCGGCCGCTTCGACCCCGACAACCTTGAATTCACCCTCGCCACCATTGACCGCCGCTTTCTCGCCGGACAGTTCCCCCTATACCAGCAGTTGCACCAGGTTGTCTTCCCTGGCCTGGTCCTCAGCGAGTGGGCCACCATCACCCAAAAGCTCGGCGAAATCGCCCGCTCCCGCCACGCAAAATTCGGCAACACCATCTTTCACCTCGAGCCCAATCTCAAGGACTGTCCCGGCGGACTCCGCGACTATCACCTCGCCGTCTGGTTCGCTATTCTGTTCCACCTGAAAGAAACAAAGGAGTGGCCCCGCCAGCGCGGCGGCGTATTCCAGAGCGCCCGCGGCGACGCCGAAGCTGCCTTCGACTTTCTCGCCGCCGCACGATGTTTCCTCCACTTCCGCCACGGCCGCGACGACAACACGCTGGACTGGCAGTCACAGGACGAGGCCGCCGCTCTATCTATCGGCCTTGAAACCCGCGGCACAGCCGATCCCTCCTACTGGATGCGCACCTATTACCGGCACGCGCGTATCATCTATCGCCGCGCCGCACTCCTCATGGAGCATCTCCCCGCTCCAGTCAGCTTTTATCGGCAGTTCCGCCGCCGCCGCACACCGATCGCAGGTACTGAATTCCTCCTCGACCAGGGCCGCATCGACATCCTCCCGGGCGCGCAATTTAATGACACCAGTGCCATCCTCCGCATTTTTTCTCTCATGGCCACCCACGGCTACACGCTTTCGCAGGCCGCCGAGGATCGCATCACCGATGCATTGCCCGTGCTCGCCATTCATATTCCTGAAGGACCCTATCTTTGGAACTCGCTCCGTGAGGTCCTGCTCGGGCCGCACGCCGCTCACGCTCTTCGCACCATGCACGCCCTCGGCGTTCTTGAGATGCTGATTCCCGAGTTCCACGGCATCGACGCCCTGGTCATTCGCGATTCCTACCACCGCTACACCGTCGACGAACACACCTTCCTGGCCATCGACAACGTACACAGCCTCCGCCAGCCTACCCACGACTTCGAGGCCCGCCTCGCTCAATTGCTACCGGAGATTGACCGGCTCGATCTCTTCCTCCTCGCGCTCCTGCTCCACGACACCGGCAAAGCCCGCCGCACCGGCGAGCATGCCGCCCAGAGCGTGGAACTCGCGGACGCATTTCTCGCGCGGCTCGACTTTGACTCCGAGGAGCGCGAGTCCATCCTCAAGCTCATTCGCCTCCATCTGGATATGTCCCAGGCGCTGCGCCGCGACATCTTCGACCTTGAAAACGTCCGCGCATTCTCTGAGAAAATCGGCAGCCCGCAATTGCTGAAGATGCTCACCATCATGACCTTTGCGGATATCAAGGCCGTCAACCCGGACGCCCTGACGCCATGGAAGGCCGAGAACCTCTGGCAGTTCTACATGTCCACGGCCAATTTCATGGATCGCTCCGTGGACGAAGTTCGATACCACGCGGCCATCGATCCCACGCTGCTCAACCGCCTCCGCTCCATGGTTCCCTCCGCCCAGTACGAGGCCCTGGGACAGTTTCTTGAAGGCCTGCCTCAGCGCTATCTGCAAACCCGCCTCCCCGAGCAGATCCGCAACCATTTCCACATGGCCCTCAACCTCGACAAGGACCCAGTCCAGCTCGACCTTCGCCCCAACCGCCAGCTCTTCGATCTCACAGTCATCACGCGCGACCGCACGCGGCTGTTTGCCGATGTTGCCGGCGCCCTCGCGGCGTGGGGCATGAACATCGTCCGTGCCGGCGCATTCTCAAACGAGGCCGGCGTCATCGTCGACAGCTTCCATTTCTCCGACGTCTTCCGCACAATCGAGCTCAACCCCAGCGAGAAAGACCGTTTCCTGGCCAATATTCACGACGTTGTTGCGCAAAAAGCCTCGGTACAGCAACTCCTTGAAGCCAGAAGCCACATGAACCATCCCAGCAACCTCAAGGTCGAAGTCACCACTCGCCTGGAGTTCGACTCCGAATCCTCAACCCACTCCACGCTCCTGCAAGTGGTTGCACAGGATTTGCCCGGCCTTCTTCGCCAGATCGCACTCACCCTTTCGACCCATCAGTGCAACATCAAGGTGGCTCTCATCGACACTGAAGGCGAAACCGCCATCGACGTCTTTTACCTCACCAGCCACGGCGAAAAACTCAAACCTGAAGCCCAGCGGACCCTCGCTGAAAGCCTCACCGCCGCCCTGGATTCCATGCGCGTCCCCGCGACCACCTAGTCCTTCACTTCCCGCCGAATTCCATCAATAGCTGCGCACCGCAGCCTGGCACCTCCCGGTCCGTTTCGGGTTCGGACTGGCAAACCAGTTTGGTGACTGCACTTCTCTCGGGACTCAAAGAAAAATTCGAATCCCGGCCTTCAAGGTCTGACCTTTTATATGTGTCCCACTTTCGAGAATTTGCGATAAATATATCCATTTCAATTAGTTAGTTGATACTTTGAGCCTTGATGAAAATAGTTCTTGACAGTTGTGGACTGACCTCGTTAGACATGTACCGGTACACAGACCGATGGATTCCCAACGCAAGGCATATTCCTGCTTACCTGCACCCCTTGGCTGCATCCCTGGCTGTGGGCTGGTTGGCAATTGTAGACGCTCATTAACCACTTGGAGGCTTCAATGCTAAACACACGCATCAATGCGCATGGAATGGTTGCCCGCTGGGCAGTCCTCTTCTGCTGTGCTGCTGTGCTGCTCTTCGCCACAAACGGTTTCTCCCAAATCGCCGGAACCGGCAATATCCAGGGCACCGTCACGGATCCAACCGGAGCCGTCGTCGCGAATGCGGCGGTGACCCTGACGGATCAGGCGACACTCGTGAAACGCGCAACCAAGACCAACAACTCCGGTGCGTATGTTTTCCCCGGCATTCCCATCAGCAAATACAACCTTGGGGTCGCTGCCCCTGGCTTCAAAACGTACGAGCAGACCGGAATCGTGCTT
>DASRLI010000464.1:0-19190 GCA_035648535.1 Occallatibacter sp.
ACCACCCAACAACCATACGACACCACCATCTTTCAGAAACAGGAGGAGCGCCGGCAACACCAAAAATCGGCCAGGCTTCACGCACAAGCCAGAGAACTCGGGTTCCAACTCATCCCCATCAATGTTGTTCCTTAGGAGAGCAGGAGGCTTTATGATTGGTGGCCCCTCAAAGGGGCCTGTGTAGTAGCGCTCCATGCAGGCAGCAGCCCGTCGCCCGCGCCGTAGGCGCAGTGGTTGTTAGCCCCGCGCTTAAGCGTGGGGTTGGCGAAACCAGAAATTCATCCGGAGTCCCGTAGGGATGGATCGAAAATAGCCCCGGATGAGGTCCGCCGCAGCGGACGCAATCCGGGGAAGGCGCCCAAAAAGGAGTGCTCCGCCCCGTCGGGGCGGAGCGAACCCCATCCATGATCTAAAACGCTGTTCATGCGATTGCCCTGGATCACCAACGATTCACCCAAGCCGCCAGGGACTTGACTCCGCCGAGCACCTCCACAGACAGCAAAAACCAACAAAAACAGTGCTAAATAAGCGCAATTAGCACGTTTTAAGCCTGTTTTAGGCCCATTTTGCACGCTTTTTGGGTATTCCCAGACAACCTCAGCCCGCTTTTCGCAACCTTCTGAGCAGCCTACCCCGGAGATTACGCACCGTGGGAGGTTAAGGTATCGAAAAATCGCAACCTTATAGGCAAACCTTTGCTGGTAGAAACAAACCCTATAAGCGAACCTTTCGGCCTTGAAACGAACCTTATAAGCGAACGTTTGAGTTCGCCTCAAAGCCCACTGCGACCCCGCCGATTTGTTAGTGTGGAACCATGCCCCAAGCCGCTGCCCATCCTGATGTGACGACACTCGACCTTGAATCCCTGACCGCTGACGTTGTGGCTCTGGCCATGAAGGCAGGAGCTACTGACGCTGAAGCGGTGGTCCGCGAGGGCGACGAGTTCAGCGTGAACGTGCGCATGGGCGAGGTGGAAACGCTCAAGGAATCAGGCTCGCGGGGACTGGGACTGCGGGTGTTCAGCGGCAGAAGGTCGGCTTCAGCGTCCACGAGTGATCTGACGGCGGACGGGATTCGCCAGCTCCTGGACGGCGCGATGGCGCTGGTTAAAGTCACCGAGGAAGACCCGTTCACCGGGCTGCCGGAGACGAGCGCGTTCGGCTCACTTAGCGGAGATCTGCACCTCTACTACGACGACGTTTACTCGCTCGAAGGGCCGGAGCGCATCGAGTGGGCGCGCCGGGCTGAAGCCGCTGCGCTGGCTGCAGATCCACGCATTACCAATTCTGACGGCGGCAGCTTTGACGCGGCTACCGGACGCATGGTGCTGGCCAACTCGCGCGGCTTTGTGGGCGGATATCGCACCAGCTACGCAGGCGTTTCGGCTGCTCCGCTGGCCATGGATGCGAACGGGCAGATGCAACGCGATGGCTGGTGGACTAGCGCGCGACGGCTCGCGGATCTCGAATCGCCTGAAGCAATTGGCAAGGAGGCGGCTCGACGCACGCTGCGGCGGCTGGGAGCACGGCGCGTGCCCACGCAGCGGGTTCCGATTGTCTTTGCGCCGGAGGTGGCTCGGTCACTGATCGGGTCGGTGTTTGAGGCTGCGTCGGGCGACTCTATCTGGCGTAGTGCGTCGTTTCTGGCGGGCAAGCTGGACGCAAAGATCGCCGCGTCGAATCTCACCATTGTCGACGACAACACGATGATGCTGCCCACGGGCGCGGGCGGCTTCGGGACCTCTCCCTTTGACGGTGAAGGTCTGCCCTCGCAACGGACTGTGGTTGTGGAAGAAGGCACACTGCGCAGCTACCTGCTCAACACCTACACAGCACGCAAGCTGGGGCTCAAGTCCACGCACAACGCTTCGAGGGGACTGGCCGGCACGCCCGGCATCGGCTGCGGCAATCTCTACCTTGAGCCGGGAACACTTTCTGCGGAGGAAATCATTAGAGATGTTCAGGCCGGGCTCTACGTGACCAGCCTGATGGGTTTCGGCACCAACATTGTGACCGGCGACTACTCGCGCGGGGCAACCGGATTGTGGATCGAGAACGGCCAGCTTACGCATGCGGTGGAAGAGGTAACGATTGCAGGCAATCTGGGGGAGATGCTGATGAATGTGGCTGCGATCGGCAACGATCTGGAATTTCGCGGCGCAGTGGCTTCGCCCACGCTGCGCATTGACGGGATGACGGTGGCGGGAGCCTGAGAGGGAGAGCCTTTGCCGAACGAATCTCCATCACTGCCCTTCGACCCGGCAAACCCAAAAGCCACGCTGGCGCAACTACCGCAAAGCTCGGCCGTTTTTGCGCTCTATGGCGCGGAGGCCCACTCGGAGCCCTACATTGGCCGGACGCCGAACCTGAGGGCGCGCCTGGAACGGCTGCTGCAGCCCTCTGCAAAGCATCCTCGGAGGCTGCAGTTGGCCGGGCGAGTGCGGCGCATCGAGTGGCGGCTCACGGGGTCCGAGTTCGAGTCGCTTCTCGTTCAGTTTGACCTGCTCCAAGGGATATACGGGACGAAGTCCCTTGAGCGGATGCACCTGCGGGCACCGGCGTTTGTGCGCTTTCTCGGCGGCAATCCCTATCCGCGCATTACAGTGACCCACAGGCCAAGCCAGCGCGAGGCAGATTGGGCTTATGGGCCGTTTTCGTCGCGGGCGGCAGCCGAGCGTTATTCGGAAGAAGCGCTGAAACTATTTCTTCTGCGCCGTTGCACGGACGATCTGGACCCTAATCCGAGCCATCCCGGATGCGTCTATTCGGAAATGAAGATGTGCCTGGCGCCCTGCTACAAGGGGTGCACGGACGAGCGCTATGGCAAGGAAGCCGCGGCGGTGGAGAGCTTTCTGGCCACGCGCGGAGAGAGCCGGCTGGTGGTTCTGCGCACCGAACGCGACCAGGCCTCGGCGAACCTGGAATTCGAGTCTGCCGCCGCGCTCCATGCCCAGGTGCAACGGGTGGAACAAGTGCGGGCGCTGGCGAGTGAGCTAGTGCGGCCGCTCAGCCGGTTGCGGGGCGTTCTGCTGCAGGCTTCAGCTAATCCGGATGAGGTGGCTGTTTTTCTGTTTGAGAATGGCCAGTTGCGGGGGCCGGCCGCTTTCTCGACGCTCGGGATGAGGATCCAGAACGAACAATCGGGGTCGACCTCGCTTTTTGCCCAGCCGATGGCGATTGAGCCGGTCCCGGAGGCTCCGCCAACCGAAACCGTGGCGCCTGAGGGCGCGGCGCAAGAGACCACACCTGAGGCCGCCGTCGCCGCTCGTGCAAAGACGGCCCGCGGGGTGCTCGAGGCGCGGCTGGAGGCGGCGCTGGCGTCGCTCGCTGAGCCTTCAGATGGACCATCGGCAACCGTCAGGCAAGCGCATCTCGCGCTGCTCAAGCGGTGGTACTACCGGCCCGAGGCCCGGCGCACGGGCGAAATCTTCTTTCCGGATGCTGAGGGGCATTGGCCGATCAAGACCATCCTGCGTGGGGTGGGCCGGGTGTTCTCGAGCAAGTTCAAACCGGCGGCTTCCGGCTCCTAGTTTTCCCTGCCAAAGCGAAGACCCGCAACCGTCTCCGCTGATACACTGACGGGGCAAGGAGTTACGCAAAAAATCCTTTGCGTCAAGAGCCCTAATGGTTGAACTGGTGCCTTCGATCCTCTCGGCCGATTTTGCCCATCTGGCAGATGAGGTTGCTGCGGCTGAGCGTGGCGGCGGCACGGTCATCCACGTGGACGTGATGGATGGTCATTTTGTGCCCAACATCACCCTGGGGCCACCGGTGGTGAAGTGCCTGCGCAAGGTAACGCGCCTGCCGCTGGACTGCCACCTGATGATCGAGAATCCCAACGAATACATAGCCGATTTTGCCGAGGCGGGCGCCAACTGGCTGAGCGTCCACTACGAGGCCTGCACGCACCTGCACCGTTCGCTTGAGCTGATTGCCCATCACGGCATGAAGCCGGGCGTGGTGCTGAATCCGGCGACCCGGGTTGACCTGATTATTGACATTCTGCCCATGGTGCACCACGTGCTCATCATGAGCGTGAATCCGGGCTTTGGCGGGCAGGAATTCATACCCTTTTCACTCGACAAGATTCGGCACCTGGCCGAATTGCGCAAGGAGCTGGGCCTGGCATTTAGAATCGAAGTGGATGGCGGCGTGGCTCACGACACGGTAGCCCAGGTCGTCCAAGCAGGAGCGGAACTGCTGGTTGCAGGCAATGCCGTGTTTGGCGCGGGGCACCCGGAACCGGATGCGCGTGCGCTGCTGGCAACGGCTCGTGCGGCTGCAGGCCAGCGATAAGTTGCGAGGAGTAAGATTTTTGAGGAAAAGCTTTGAACAGGTGGAGGCCCCAACACTGGCCGCCGCCGCAATGAGGTGGTATGAACCGGTTGTCTAGAAAGTTTGCCGCGGTGGCGTTGGCGGTGCTGGTACTGGGTGCGGTTTCGGCCGAAGCCCGGGTGAGGAAGCCCGTACACAAGAAGAAACAGGACCTGAGCGCCAATCCGCTGGGCAATGTTGCGTCGAAGCAGCCCGACAAGGAACTCTACGACAAGGCGATGACCGCCCTGAAAAAGGGCCGTTATGACGTGGCCCGGCTCGATCTGCAGACGCTGCTGAACACGTACCCCGACTCGGAATACCGGATGCGCGCGAAGTTGTCAGTGGGTGACAGCTGGTTCAAGGAAGGCGGCACAGCGGCGCTGACCCAGGCCGAGGCCGAGTACAACGACTTCATTACCTTCTTCCCTGACGCTCCTGAAGCTGCCGAAGCGAAGATGAAGGTGGGCGACATCTACTACCAGCAGATGGAGAAGCCCGACCGCGATTACACCAACGCACAGGAAGCCGAAAAGGCGTACAGGGACATGATTAACATGTTCCCTGACTCGGCGCTGATACCCCGAGCCAAGCAGAAGCTGCGCGATGTGCAGGAAGTTCTGGCCGAGCGCGAGACCCAGATTGGCCTCTACTACCATAGCCGCGAGAACTTCAACGCCGCCATCGCGCGGCTGAAGACCGTCGTGGATACCTTCCCGCTCTATTCCAAGAGCGACCAGGCACTGCTTGCGATTGGCGACGCCTATGCAGGCGAAGCACGCAATGTGCGGTTAGCGCCCAACCTGCCCGGCGCCATCCGCGAGAGGCTGGCCTCGGTATACGACGACCGGGCCGCTGCCGCTTACAGCAAGGTGATTACTCGGTATCCCATGGCTCCCCACGTTGAAGACGCGCGAGATCGGCTGGTGGCGATGAACCGTCAAGTTCCCGAGCCCACGCAGGCAGCCATTGCCGAGAGCGACGCCGAGGAGCGCAGCCGCCAGGCTCTGCACTTTACCGACAAGACTCTAGGCCTCATCAAGCGCGGACCCACTGTGGTTGAGGCAGTGCACGTGGGCGAACCCAGCCTGGATGACCCCAAGCGCACCTACGCACCCGATGTAACCAACGAAAACAAGGATATCTTCCAGGCCGCGATCAATGCCGGAAAGCCTGCCGAGCCTGCAGCCGCCGTTACTCCGACCGGCGTCAACGAACCGCCGCGTACCGATCAGCCTTCCGCAGCGCCGATCCAGTTGGAAGCGCCGGCTGGTGGAACCGGGGTGGGCGTATCGATTGTGAGCGCGCCTTCTGGAAATACCGCAAAAGACCCCAATGCGCTAGTCAAGCCGGTTGGCCCCACCAACACCGCCCTGCCCGCTGCTGAAAAGCCGGCTGAGGCGCCGCTTCAAGTGAATGAGATCAAGCCTGGCACGGTGCCCACTGCACCCAATGAAGCTGCCGGCGCCAAGCACAAGAAGCCAAAGACCGACCTGAGCGACGAATCGTCCAGCAAGAAGAAGAAAAAGAAGGGTTTGGGCAAGATAAACCCGTTCTAAAGAACAACTACGGATTAATCAGGGCCGCACCCTTAAAAGGTGCGGCCCTTTCCGCAGCGGCGGACTCCGATTCCCGTCCTCTGGCTCGGGTGCTGCATGCCCTCATCTGCTAAAGTTAGGGGTAGTCCCATCGCTCGAAACCCATTATTCAGAAGGGTCAGACCCACGGGGCCACGCACAAAAACCCCATGCCTCACGACCTGCCTAAAGCCTACGACCCTACCGCCATTGAAGACCGCTGGGCCGAATACTGGGTGCGCGAGAAACTGTTCGCGCAACCAACTCCTAACACGGCCAACCAAGAAGAACGCCTAGACGGCCAATCCCCTTTTACCATCCTTCTGCCGCCGCCCAACGTGACCGGCCGCCTGCACATGGGCCACATGCTCAACCAGACGGAGATGGACATCCTGACCCGCTGGCGGCGCATGTCCGGACGGCGCGCGTTGTGGCTGCCAGGCACGGACCATGCCGGTATCGCCACGCAGATGATGGTTGAGCGCCAGTTGGCTGAAGAAGGCACATCGCGCCAGAAGTTGGGCCGCGAGGCCTTCGTGGAGCGCGTGTGGGAGTGGAAGCGCCACTACGGCGGAGCCATCCTGGACCAGATGAAGCGCCTGGGCGCCTCGGTCGATTGGCAGCGCGAGTACTTCACAATGGACGACCACCTCTCGGTTGCGGTGCGCGAGGCCTTCGTCCGCCTGTATGAGCAGGAGCTGATCTATCGCGGCGCATACATCGTTAATTGGTGTCCGCGGTGCCAGACTGCAATAAGCGACCTTGAAGTTGTCTACGATGAGCACAAGGGCCACTTGTGGGAGATTCGCTATCCGGTCATCGATGCGAACGGTGAGGACACCGGCGAGTTTTTGACCGTGGCGACCACGCGGCCGGAAACGATGCTCGGCGACGTTGCGGTAGCCATTCATCCCGAGGACGAGCGCTATCTGCATTTGCACGGCAAGAAGCTGCGCCTGCCGGTGATGAACCGCGAGATCCCCGTCATTCTGGACGAATGGGTGAGCCGCGACTTCGGCACCGGCGCCGTGAAGGTGACTCCGGCGCACGACCCCAATGATTTCGCAATCGGCGAGCGGCATCACCTGCCTTCAATTAACGTAATGGACGATACAGCCCATATCAACGCCGAAGGTGGAGCTTACGCAGGTCTCGATCGCTACGTTGCGCGCAAACGGGTTGTAGCCGATCTGGAAGAGCAAGGCCTGTTGGCCGCTGTGAAGGACTACACCAACAACGTGGGCCATTGCGACCGGTGCAAGACGGTAGTTGAGCCGCGCCTTTCAACGCAGTGGTTCGTCAAGATTCAGCCGCTGGCAGATAAGGCCATTGCCGCCGTCAAGCCAGGTCCGAACGGCGAAAAAGCTATCCGCTTCACGCCGGAACAATACGAGAAGACCTATCTCAACTGGATGGAAAACATCCATGACTGGTGCATCAGCCGCCAGCTTTGGTGGGGACATCGGATTCCGGCATGGCACTGCTCCACGTGTCACAAGATCACCGTTGCGCGTGTCGATCCGACTGCCTGCGCACACTGCGGCTCAACGCAAATCACTCAGGAAACGGACGTACTCGATACCTGGTTCTCATCGGGGCTGCTGCCGGTTTCTGTCTTTGGCTGGCCGAATATCACCGCGGAAAATCGCGGGGGTTTCGACGCGTTCTACCCGACAAGCCTTTTGGTCACCGGCTTCGACATCCTCTTCTTCTGGGTAGCGCGGATGATCATGCTCGGTTGCTGGTTTGCGGGCGATGTTCCAATGCCAGACGGCAGTTCGCGCTCTCTTGCGGACTCGGTACCGTTTCGAGAGGTTTACATCCACGCGCTGGTGCGCGACGCCAACCGCGAGAAGATGTCCAAGACCAAGGGCAACGTCATCGATCCGATCGAAATCGTCAAGCAGTATGGGACGGATGCGGTGCGCTTCACGCTGGCGTCGATGGCCTCTCCCGGCACAGACATAGCCTTCAATGTGGCTCGCACTGAAGGCTATCGCGCCTTCGCCAACAAGATCTGGAACGCGGCGCGCTTCCTGTTCATGAACGTGGATCGCGCTGCCGAGATCGGCATTGCAGTCGATCCAGCCGCGCTGGGCTCGATGCCCGCGGTTGCTGCCGAAGCACCGCTCGAAGAACGCTGGATCGTGGCCGAACTGCACTCGACTGCGAAGAAAGTCAATCAGTCGCTAGAAAACTATCGTTACGACGACGCGGCCAACACCATCTATCAGTTCTTTTGGGGCAGCTTCTGCGACTGGTATCTGGAGATCGTCAAATTGCGGCTCGATTTCTCCGAGACTGCGGACAAGGCCGCGACGAAAGCCGCGCTTACCACGCTTGTCAGCGTCTTTGAAGCGGCGCTGCGGCTTCTCTCGCCGTTCATGCCATTCCTGACGGAAGAAATCTGGCACGCGGTTTATGATGAGGATCCTCCAGCCAAATCGATCGCGCTCACGCGCTACCCGCAAGCCGCGGAAACCCCCGCAGATGAGGCTGCTCTGGCTGAGATGAGCCTGCTGCAAAGCCTGATCGTCGAGGTCCGCACGTTGCGGAAGGAAATTGGCGTCGAAGAAAAGGCAGTCACGCCGATCGAGTTGCGCATCGGCACCCACTTGCGGCCTGTCGTCAAAGAGAACAGTGCGATGGTTGAGCGCCTGGCGCGTGTGACTGAAGTGCGCTTCGCGGATCAGATAACCACTGGTCTGTCGAAGCACTCGACGCCGGATTTCGACCTAGCCGTGGTCTACGAACGCACCGTCGATGTGGCCGCGGAGCGCGAGCGCTTGACAAGAGATATTGCAAAGTATGAAAAAGGGTTGGCCGCCGCAGAACGTCAGTTGGGTAATGAGAGTTTTCTGGCCAAGGCGCCGGCGCAGGTTGTCGAGGGCTTGAAGAAGCAGGAATCGGAGACGCGACTGCTGATGGAAAAGGCGCGCGCTGCGCTGGATGCGTTGCCAAGAGCGTGAGAAAGTGAGCGAAAAGCAACAGCGGGTCCTTCTACTGCGCTACGCTTCGCTCAGGATGACAACTTAATCGGAGTTGTCTAGAGAACAGCGAAATGGATTGGAAGAGCCACCGCATTGACGCATTGCTGGAGCAGGCCCTGGTTGAGGATCAGGCCGTGGCCGACACCACGACCAACCTGACCATCGATCCGAACCTGCGCGCCTCGGCAGCGATCATTGCCAAGCAGGAGATGGTGGTGGCAGGCCTGGGCGCAGTGCCGCGCTTCTTTGAGGTTTTTGCTCGCCTCGACCGGCGTCCTCCAGCGCAGACGCGCTTTGAAGTCGTCAGCCACCCAGAGATCTTCGACGGCGTCCGAGTGCATGCGGGACAGGTCCTGGCCGTCATCCGCCACAATGCGCGCGCCCTGCTCAGTTGCGAGCGCGTGATTCTCAACCTGATGCAGCACCTGAGCGGCATCGCGACGCTCACGCGTAAATACGCCGACGCAATCCAGGGAACCCACGCCCACGTGCTCGACACGCGCAAGACCGTCCCGGGCATGAGGGCTCTCGAAAAGTACGCGGTGCTTTGCGGCGGAGGAACCAATCACCGCATCGACCTGGCCTCGGGAATCCTGATCAAGAACAACCATATTTCGCTCGGCGGTGGCATTGCCCAAGTCTTGCCGCGCGCACTTCAGTTGCGCAAGCCAGGTCAGCGTGTGCAGGTGGAAGTGCGAACCGTGAAGGAGTTGGAGGAAGCCCTCGCCAATGGTGCCGAAGCGATCCTGCTCGACAATATGACGCCGAAGGAAGTGAAGCGCGCCGTCGAACGCATCCGGAAGGAAACCGAGGGGCAAACCGAGCGCTGGATTCCCACCGAGGCCAGCGGTGGCATCGTGCTTGAAAATATCCGCGCTTATGCAGAGACGGGCGTGGACTTTATCAGCGTGGGCGCGCTTACTCACTCTGCCAAAGCCGCCAACATCTCCATGGCCATCACGGCGGAGTGAGCCTGGCAATGTTCGATTTGGCCGCGCTCGAATCCGCAGACGGGAACGGGCTTTGGGGTTCCATTTTTGCCGGCAAGCTTCATTTCTCAGCGGTAACTGATTCAACCAACAACGATGCCCTTGCCGCCGCACGCAACGGCGCGCCGCACGGCTCCGTTTATTTCGCCGACGAGCAAATGGCCGGTCGCGGCCGCGGCGACCACGCATGGCACTCGGCGGCGGGCGAGGGGCTCTACGTCAGCGTCCTGCTGCGCCCGCAGATCCCCGCTGCACGCCTGGCGCTGCTTCCACTTGTTGCCGGTCTTGCCGCTGCTGACGCGATCCGCTCAACCAGCGACCTCACCGTCGACCTACGCTGGCCGAACGATCTGCTCATAGGACCACGAAAGACCGGCGGCATCCTGGTTGAGGCGCACACCGAGGGCAGCGCGGTTACGTTTGCAGTTGTGGGCATCGGTATCAACGTGCATCAGCGCAGCTTTGATCCCAGCCTTAGCACTGCCGCAACCTCTCTTGACACGGAAGCGGACCGAAGGATTCCCCGCCAGCACTTGCTCGTATCCCTGCTAAAATCGCTGGAGCGAGAGACGCTCGCGCTCGCCGATGCGACGGCAGAAGAGACGATTCCCAAACGCGTCGAGCAGGCTTCGACATGGGTCCGCGGCCGGAACGTGGAAGTGCATGGACCGCAGGCCTGCAGCGGCGTGACGGCGGGGTTGGATGGACATGGATTCCTGCTGGTGCGAACCGATGCCGGAATGGTGACAGTGCAGACCGGCGGCATCCGCGCCGCCCAAACGAACTGAGAGACGTGGACTGAGGAAACAATGCTACTAGCTCTCGATGTCGGAAATACGAATACTGTACTGGGCCTCTACCGCCTCGAAGGCGATAAGCCCGAACTGGCCGCGCACTGGCGCGTTACCACACATCGTACGCAGACCGTAGACGAGTACGGCGTCTTCTTCGTAAATCTCTTTGAGATGCACGGTATGGCGCCGAGCCAGGTGACGCACATCATTATCGCCTCGGTGGTGCCGCCAGTCGAGTCCACGCTGCGCCAGGTTTGCGAGCTCTATTTTCATATTGAGCCGATGTTTGTGGAGCCGGGAATAAAGACCGGCATGATCCTGCTGATCGACAACCCGACGGAACTGGGCGCCGACCGGCTGGCTGATTCAATTGCCGCCTTTGAGCGCTATGGCGGCCCATGCATCGTGGTGGATTTCGGCACGGCTACCAAGTTTGAAGTCATCTCGGCCAAGGGCGAGTATTTAGGCGGTGCCATCGCACCCGGCCTTGGCCTGAGCGCCGATGCACTGTTCAACCGCGCTGCGCGACTAAGCCGTGTGGACATCAAGCGGCCCGCCAAGGTCATCGGCACAAACACCGTTGGTCATCTGCAGAGCGGACTCTACTTCGGATACATCGGCCTAGTGGACGGAATCCTCGAACGCATTCTTGCCGAGCTGAAACAGGATGACCCAGGCATCGAGCCGAGCATCGTCGCCACGGGCGGCCTCGCACGCATGATTGCCGAGGATTCCCGCTTCATCAACGAGATCGACGAGTGGCTCACCATCGATGGCCTGCGTATCTTGTTCGAGCGCAATCGTGCAGCCCGCCCGCGCAGCCGGCCCCACTGAGGCGCCGCCTTGCAGAACTATTTCAATTACTTTACCGAGATCGAAGAGCGCTTTCAGCAGCGGCGGGGATCGCTGCTGCTGCTCTCCACGCTTGACTGGGCGTTGATTGAAACCTGGCGCGAAGCCGGGATTCCGCTGGAAGCGGCTCTGCGCGGCATTGACGCGGCCTTTGACAAGTATGAAACGCGCCAGAAGCGCGGGCGCATGCGGCGCGTCAATGGCCTGGCGTGGTGCGCGCAAGCAGTGATGGCCGCCGCAGTGGAACTGAAAGAAGCCTCGGCCGGCACAGCTGCTGCAACAACTTCGCCCGCCGAATCGGGCTTCGAACACGAGCGCATTGCTGCCCATCTTGAATCGGCAGCCACCGCCCTGGATGCTGCTGCCGTTGCTCCGGAGCCATGCGCTGCAACCGCGGCGCGGTTGCGCGAACTGGCGACCGAGGTATGCGCGTCGACTCAGAGTGCAGCGCACGTAGATCTTGAGGCGCTTGAGCGCTCCCTCACGGTGCTCGAAGAGAAACTGTTTGCGGCCCTCACCGCAGCGGCTCCCGAGGAGTTACTGGTGAGGCTGAAAGAACATGCGGCCCGCGAGCTTGCACCCTATCGGAGCCGGATGGGAGTAGTGCAACTGCGCCAGGTTGAACACCAATTTGTTCATAAGCAATTGCTGGTGCACTACAGTTTGCCGCGCCTCAGCCTGTTTTACATGAGCCAACAATGAAGCCACGCCGATCCAAGTCCGCGCCACAAACAGTTGCCAAGCCGCAACTCGAAAGACCTGTACCCGCGTCGCCCAAGCTCGTACAAATCGAAAAACCCATTTACGGTGGTGCCTTCCTGGCTCACGTGGAAGGAAAGGCTATTTTCGTACCGCTGACCCTGCCTGGAGAACAGGCACAAGTGCGCATCACCGAAGACAACCGCGGCTACGGAAAAGCTGAAGTAGCCGAAATTGTCACCGCCGCTCCGGAGCGCATTGCGCCAGCCTGCCGCCACTTTGGCGCATGCGGCGGCTGCCATTATCAGCACACGGGCTACGAGGCGCAGCTCGCTTTCAAGCAAGCCATTCTACGCGAGACACTGGAGCGCGGCGGCGTTCGGGTGCCTGACGAAATTTCCGTGCTGGCTGGCGCAAATGAATCCCAATCATGGGCCTATCGCAATCGCATCAGGCTCGCCTTTGACGCTGAGGGAAAACCCGGCTATCGCGGGCGGCGTTCGCATACGGTAATTCCGATCGCGGAGTGCCCGATTGCAGCGCCGCTGCTGGTGAAGGCTGCGGAGAGTTTCGCGGATGTTGCCAGGCAACTCTTGCCCGCGCTTCGTCCCACCGAGATCTCACTTTTCTGCGACGCCGCCGAGACTTCATTGCTCGTCAGTGTCTTCATTGCCACCGCATCAAAGGTAAGAATCGACGATCTTGCTCGTGCACTCGCCGAGCAGATTCCCGCGCTCAAAGGCATGGAGCTCGTTGCAGAAGGACACGGGGGAGAAGGGAATCCTGCGCAATTACCGCGCACCGTCGCGCAATGGGGCGAGTTGTCTCTTGCCTATCGTGCTGCCGGATTCGACTATCGCGTGGACCACGGCGCTTTCTTCCAGGTGAATCGCTGGCTCGTGGACGCGCTTGTGGAACGAGTCACGGCCGGACAAAAAGGCAGACTTGCCTGGGACCTTTTCGCTGGCGTCGGCCTGTTTGCGCGCAAGCTCACGGCCAACTTTGCCTGCGTAGTCGCGGTCGAGTCTGCTCCCTCTGCGACAGCAGCTCTCGCAGAGAATTTGCGTGGCACTTCCGGATCCGCTGTGCGAGCCTCGACCGTCGATTTCCTGCGCCGCAACAGCAACGCAGAGCGCCCCAACCTGATTGTCGTAGACCCTCCACGCACTGGACTGGGTACTGAGATAACTGCGCTGCTCGCGGAGATTGCGGCCCCGAGACTCGTCTACGTCTCATGCGATCCCGCAACCCTGGCCCGCGACCTGCGCGCACTTGTCGCAACTGGTTACGCAATCGAATCCCTGACCCTCGCCGACCTGTTTCCCCAGACCTTCCATCTGGAGTCGGTGGTCCAATTACGCCGCGCCTGTTAGGCTGGACCCCATAGTTCCTTTAATTTATCGGGCCCAATGCAATCCGAATCCCCCACCTCCGGGCAGCCATCTTCCGGCCTGAGCGCCGCGCCCCTGTTCCATGCTGCATGGCTCTTTGCAGCCGGAATTGCCGTGACGCATTGGGTTTGGCTGCGTCCCGGGTTGGTGTTGGTTGCTCTGGCCCCGGTAGCCGTTCTGTGCTGCGTTGCAGCCATGCGCGCCCAGCGTGTCGCCTGGTTGCCCCTGGCGACCCTGTGGTGCCTGCTGGGCGCCTGGTGTGCGCTGATGGAGCCGCAGCCGGCCCCCGCGCCCGCCCTAGCCTCGCTCTCCGACGGGCTTCTCCGCAGTGTGGAAGGAACCGTCGTGGATGCGGGGGCGGTGCGCGGTGAAGCGGAGCAAAACCTGAACGACAACGTGCCCGACGATACAGCTCCAGCGCCACAGCCTACGCAACGAATCGACGTCCGTGTTTCAAGCCTCGAAATGGTGACCGATACCGAGGACAAACAGGCACAAATTGCTGGAGGAGTCCGGCTGACGGTGCGCTGGCCGGAAGGCACGGCTACCCAAGTAGCAGATCCGGTGACAAACCAACCAGCAAGTCAAACGATCCGGCCCTTTCGTTGCGGCGACCGTATTCGCGCCGCTGTCCGCCTGTTACCGCCTGAAACGTATCACGATCCTGGCGTCTGGAGCCGCGAAGATTATCTGCTCGATCAGGGCATCACCTCCACAGCCAGCGTACCCATCGAGCGAATAGAGCGCATTGACGAGTTCGGGAGCCCGGGCACATTCCTCACCTGCCGCGTGAACGCGTTGCAACACGCTACCACTACGCGTCTGCTGGCACTGCCCGCCGCCATGCGTCACCTGCCTGCGCCCTTGCGCCTGACTCCAGAAGATGCCGTGATGCTGGCCGCGATGGTGGCCGGCGACCGTACCTACCTCACGCATTCTCTGCGCGTCGGGTTCGAACGCACCGGCTCCTTTCATATGCTGGTAGTGTCGGGATTCCATCTCGCGATTGTAGCCGCATGTATCTTCTGGATTACGCGACGTCTGCGCCTGCCTCGCATTCCGGCCACCCTCATCACCATTCTTGCGTCGTTCGCGTATGCGCTTTTCACCGGCTTCGCCACGCCGGTGCAGCGGTCGCTCTGGATGGTTACCCTCTACCTGCTCGGCCGGCTCGTCTACCGCGAGCGAAGCGCCATGAACACGATCGGCTTTGCCTCGCTGTGCCTGCTTGTTGTGAGTCCCCGCAGCGTGTTCGAGTCGAGCTTGCAGATGACGCTGCTCGCGGTCGTAGCCATCGCCGGCGTCGCTGCGCCACTACTCCAGGGCAGCGTGCATCCCTATTTGAACGCTACGCGGGAATTGCGCATGACCGCACTCGACGCCAAGCTAACGCCGCGCGTGGCTCAGTTCCGCGTTCTGTTGCGAATGGTTGCTGCGCGAATGCAGGAGGCGGGGATTGGACGCTTCGCGTGGCGCATCCTTCCCTGGACCGTCCGCTTTCTGCTCCGCATTGTTGAACTCCTGGCGGTCTCCCTTATCGTAGAGATGGCCATGACTTTGCCCATGGCCATCTACTTTCACCGCATCACCATCGTTGCCCTGCCGGTGAATCTATTCATCCTGCCGCTGCTTGCGGTCCTCATGCCTGCTGCGCTGCTCACGCTGTTGTTGCTGGTTTCGTGGCCCGCCGCCGCAGTTGTTCCGGCCATGATTGTGGCGGTCGTGCTGCACATTGGCGTTGGGCTCGTGCGACTGTTCGGCTCACTGGCCTTTGGAGATTTCCGTATCCCCAATCCGCTCCTGATTCAATCGGCAGCCTTCTGCGCATCGCTTGCAGCGGCAATCCTGCTGGCCCGCCTGAGCGTATCGAGCGGGAGCCGCTGGCAGCGCCGCACCGCATGGACTTCCCTGCTGCTAGCCGCGCTGGCCGCCGTGGCGCCACGGCCTCTCCAGCACCCAAACACTGCGCTGCTTGTCGAAGCCATCGACGTGGGCCAGGGCGACTCGCTTCTGCTGATTACTCCCGACGGCAAGACCCTGCTGGTGGATGGCGGCGGTTTTGGAGGTGGACCGCATCAGGCCCCGCAGGACTATGACATCGGGGAGGAGGTTGTTTCACCAACTCTCTGGTCGCGCGGCATCCGACATCTGGATGCAGTGGCCCTCAGCCATACCCACTCCGACCACATGGGCGGCTTGCCCACCGTCCTGCGCAACTTCCACCCCGATGAACTATGGGTGGGCAACAACCCGCGCACCGAAGCTTACAGCGCGCTGCTCGACGAAGCCGCCAGCCTTCACATTCACCTTCGCTCACTTCGCGCCGGCGACACTTTTTCGTTTGGCAACACCCATGTCAGTGCGCTCACACCCCTCCCCAGTTATCAGCCCGGTCTTGAGCCCGCCAACAATGACTCGCTGGTATTGCATGTTGCCTTTGGCGCTACATCTGTCCTGTTAGAAGGCGATGCTGAAGGCCCAGTCGAAGACGCTATGGTCGCCCAGTCCACTATTCCCGCCCTGGCCCTCAAGAGCACGCTCCTCAAGGTGGGACATCACGGCAGCGTCACCTCTACTCGCCCAGAGTTCCTGGCCCGCGTAGCGCCGCAGTGGGCCGTTATCTCCTGCGGTCTTCGCAACCGCTACGGCCATCCTCGCAGTGAGATCCTCGACGAATTGCAGTCGGCAGCAGTCCGCACCTACCGCACTGACACCGGCGGCGCTTCCTGCTTCCTGCTCGATGGAAAGATCGCCGTTCCAGATCCGACATGCGGCTGGCAGTAAACCCTTTTAAGCAAGAATTGAAGTCCGATGCTTTTTGGGTTAAGTGTCCTTCATTCTGCACGACTCAATTGTTCTGAGGGCCCGGGGGGGGCATAACAGATACGCTGAGAACCGTTCTGCGAGACAGCTAGGGATTTCAAAATAATTTGCGTGGTTCATTCAACTGAATCTAGAGGCCTAGAATTAGTGGACCTCGAATTGTGATCGCGGGAAATCAGAAAGAGGAGCACGAAGTGCGTTCACCATTTTCGCAACATGCGACCGAAAGCAAGACGCCTACGGTTGGAGAAGTTCTAGCCGGGGCGAGCATGTCTCGGCGGGAATGGACCGTAGTGCTGCTGCTCGTGATTTCGGCCGTCATCAACTATGTCGACCGGAGCAATCTTTCGATCGCAGCTCCCGACATTCAGCGGCAGTTCGGATTGTCGCCCATCCAGATAGGCACGTTGCTGTCTGCGTTCTTCTGGACGTACGCTTTGGCGCAGATCACCGGTATTGCGGGCTGGTTTTCAGATCGGTTTCCGGTGGGCTGGGTGATGTTGGGGGGATATGTTCTATGGTCGGGCGCCACGATAATAACGGGCCTCGCGACAAGCTTCGCCGGTCTGTTCCTGGCACTGCTGCTGCTTGGTGTAGGGGAGTCGGTGGCCTATCCTTGCTACTCGCGAGTCTTTGCCGAACTCCCGCAACAGCAGCGTGGACGAGCCAATTCATTCATCGATGCCGGAACAAAGATGGGGCCTGCGGTGGGTGCGTACCTCGGCGGACTGCTGATCGTACACGTCGGGTGGAGGGTGCTCTTTATAGCGCTTGGCGCGGGCGGATTGCTATGGGTTCTGCCGTGGCTCCGCGCGATGCCACGATACGGACGCAAAGTTGGCGGCGGTGATTCAACTCCGCTTCCTTCCATCGCCAAGCTGCTGAGTGTGAAATCCGCGTGGGGAACTTTCCTCGGACATTTTTGTGGAAACTACTTCCTCTACTTCCTGCTGGCGTGGCTTCCAATCTACCTGGTGCGCGAGGAGAAGATGCCGGTTGGGCCAATGTCGCGGCTTGCTTCCGCGGTGTTCCTTTTGATTGCGAGCTCGACACTGGTTACAGGATGGATCTCTGATCGCTTGATCGCTGGCGGTGGATCGCCCACGCGAGTTCGCAAGACTGTAGTGGTGGGCGGCCAGGCTGTGGCGTCAAGCCTGATGCTGCTGGCATTCGTTCATGACAACCTTCCCCTGTCGATTGGAATAATGACCGTGGCATGCATTGGCTACGGAGCCTTCGCTTCAAATCACTGGGCAATTAGCCAGACACTTGCCGGGCCTGCAATGGCGGGGCGATGGACTAGCATGCAGAACGGAATCGCCAATCTTGCGGGGATTGTCGCCCCCTGGATGGCGGGAGTCATTGTGCAGATTAACGGAAGTTCGCGGCTGGCCTTTTTCGTCACCGGATTGGTGACCATCGCCGGAGCGTTCGCTTGGGCGCTCCTTGTGCGTCGCGTGGAACCTATTCAGTGGGATTCGTCGATTTGCGCTTCTGGGAAATAATTCTGGGGAAAGACATATGCGTATAAGAAAGTTCATAGTCGGATTGATGATGGCGGTTTGGTTGATTGCAACCTGCGCGTACGGCGCCACTCCTGCGCCCGCAAAAGCAAACGGGCCATTCTTCAATATTGCGGACTATGGCGCTCACAACGATGGCTCCGACAATTCTACGGAGGCCTTTCGAGCGGCAATTCAAGCGGCGAAGAAGGCGGGCGGCGGCACGGTTTATGTACCCGCGGGAAATTATGTTTCAGGGCCCATCGAATTGGTCAGCAATCTTACCTTGTACATTGATGCCGGGGCGACGATACGATTCCCCGCGGTTCTCTTGCCTTTCACTGCCGGCCGTCAGCAGGGCATTGAAACCCTGACTCCCGTGCCGCTGATTGGCGGTCACGATCTGGAGAACGTCGCCGTTGAAGGGCGTGGAACCCTCACCAGCAGCAATGCAGATTGGATGAATCTCCACGGAAGGATTCAAGCCTCGGGATCCGAGCCGGGAAGTGCCAATGGCCCCAACTGGGAACATTTGCTGCAAACGCTGAACGCGAACAAGGCAATAGCAAAACAGGAATACGAGGCGGCCGCTTCAGAACTGAGACCTTCATTCATCCGATTTATGAACAGCAAAAACATCCTCATCGACGGCCTCCATTTTGTTGGCTCGCCGATGTGGACGATTCATCTTCTCTACAGCGAAAATGCGGTCGTGGAGAATGTCGTCATTGAGACCTATCCTGGAGTTCATACAGATGGGATCGTGGTGGACTCCAGCCGGTTCGTGAAGATCGCAAACGCTTACATCGACACTGGGGACGACGGAATTGTGATCAAGTCGGGCAAGGATGCCGATGGACTGCGCGTGAATCGACCGACAGAAGATATTGCGATTACCAATTGCACGGTCCATCACGCGCACGGCGCGATCACCATCGGCAGTGAAACCTCCGGCAGCGTGCGCAACATTGTTGCAAGCAACATTACAGCGCTCGACACACAGAATGGCGCTCGCATCAAGAGCGCGCGTGGACGCGGAGGAGTTGTAGAAGACATCAGCTTCAACAACTGGACTATGGAGAATGTAGGAGAAGCCATCACGGTAACCAATTACTACCTGATGGAAGGAGAGACCAGGACATCCGAGGAGCCGGTGTCGAAACGCACTCCAGTATTTCGGAACATTGCAATGAGCAACATGATTGTGAATGGCGCCAAAGTTCTGATCGACATAGAAGGCCTTCCGGAGATGCCCATTTC
>DASRLI010000465.1:0-3559 GCA_035648535.1 Occallatibacter sp.
TCGTCTCCTGGCAGCCATGAAGCTGCGGTGTTGGGGATCTCGTTGGCCTGTGGAGTGAAGGTCTCGTGTTGAACGAAGCGGCGGAAGGGTTCGGTATATCCGAAGTGTTCCTTCATGGAGGGGGATGGTCCTACGCCGGCGCCCAGTTCCTTCTCGTAGTAACGACGGGTGAAGCTGTCGATCTGTCGTGATCCCTGGTAATCAACTTCTTTACCAAGACTGTTGGTGTTGGAGCTTTGGTGCCGGACCGTCTTGAGTACATGATCATCATGGAATTCAATTCAGCGCCGCCTGAATTTGCTTGACAGGCGGCATTCACAAGGAGCAAGGTGTATATGAGTATGTCGATTCGTAACCAAAAGCAGTTCACAGAGGTCACCCGCAAGGTCTGGGGTCAGCTGTTCGGCATTTTTATGAGGAGAGCCAGGCAGAACAGTTGCGTTCCCCTGGAGGTAATAGTTCTCCTGGCCGGCATGAGTACCGCGGAGTGGTTGGCCATCGAGTCCGGGAATGTTCCTGATCCAGCACTGCTGAAGCCCATGACGGCAGCGCTTAGCATAGGGCCCGAGCAAATGGGAACCATGGTCCGGATGTGCCGGGGAGCCTGGGGAAGCTAAAACCGCCCTTCCGCCAGGCTCCTGGGACCTTCCGGGGCACTGGCGGTAGGTACTCACAATCACATATGCTCACTTCCAGAGAGAGGGGGTGAGTCAGATCAAGAAAAAGGAAGGAACAGGGATCAAACGCGTGAATATCAATATCCCAACAGAGCTTCACAATCGTTTTAAGGCCTCAACCGCAACGCAGGACTTGGAGATGACGGTCGTACTTCTGGCGTTCATCGAGGGCTACGTCGCCAAGCATGGACCTATCGCCCCGCAGAAGAAGGGACGGCGCGCATGACACGCGCCGCCCTCTACATGAGGGTCAGCACTCTTGATCAGCATCCGGAGACGCAGCTCCTTGACCTGCGCCAGATGGCCGCCCAACGCGGCCTCGATATCGTTCATGAGTACACCGACCGGATCTCCGGAACGAAGGCCAAGCGGCCAGGGCTCGATGCCATGATGGCCGACGCCCGCCGCGGCCGCTTCGACGTTGTCCTGGTCTGGGCTTCAGACCGGATCGCCCGGTCCGTTAAGCACTTCCTCGATGTCCTTGACGAATTAGGCAGATTGAAAATCGAGTACGTCAGCTTCCGGGAAAATATCGATACCGGCGGCCCGCTGGGCCGGGCCATCGTGATCATCATCGGCGCAGTCGCCGAGCTCGAACGCAACCTGATTATCGAGCGGGTGCGCGCCGGCATGCGGCGCGCCCGGCTCGAAGGCCAGCACATCGGCCGCAATCCGTTGATCCTGGACAACGCCGCTATCTAACGAGACCGCGAGCATGGTCAAAGCCTTCGCCAGATCGCCAAAGGCCATCGCATCTCGACGGCCACGGTGCAACGTGTGCTCCGAATGCCGCCAGCCCAAGCACAAATACTGGAAGCACTCGATAAATCAGCCTGAACCGGGGCACCTTCACACTGTGACAAAAGGGGTCCAAAAACCCACCCCGTAAACCCCATCAAATCAATGGCCGGATCCAAGGATCCGGCCGTTTGAAAAGGTATGGGTTAGCGAACAGGCGGAGAATCCACCAAAATCCATCTCCGTAGGGAAAATGGGTGATATTGGGTGAGCTTCCGGGTAGACTTAATGGGTGTAATTGGGTGTATCATTGGGTATCATGGTCCAGGCAGCCACACTCCAGATCACGCCGCAGATACTTGGTCTCATCGCAGAGCTCGATGAATTCAAGGGTGCGTGGCGGGCAATGGGAACCCTGGCGCCTGAGCGCCTTTCCGCTCTGCGGCGAGTTGCCACCATCGAGAGTATCGGATCTTCTACACGGATTGAAGGAAGCAAGCTTAGCGACCGTGAGGTCGAACGGCTGCTGGCCAGCCTTGAAATCAAGTCCTTCGAAACAAGAGATGAGCAGGAAGTGGCTGGATACGCCGAGACCATGGAGCTCGTCTTCCAATCGTGGGAGGAAATCACTCTTACGGAGAATCATGTCAAGCAACTGCACCGCGACCTCCTCCGCTACAGCGAAAAGGATGCACACCACCGCGGCCAGTACAAGACCCAGTCCAATAGTGTTGCTGCATTTGACGAAGCAGGCAAGCAGGTAGGAATCGTCTTCGAACCAGCAACGCCGTTCGACACGCCGCAACTCATGAAAGAGATAGTCGACTGGACAAGAGGAGCTCTGGAGACCCGGAAGCTTCATCCACTATTGGTGATCGCAGTCTTCATTGTCGTCTTCCTTGAAATTCATCCGTTTCAAGACGGCAATGGAAGACTGAGCCGCATTTTGACGACTCTCCTCCTGTTGCGCGCAGGCTACGCATACGTTCCCTACAGCTCACTCGAAAGCGTGGTGGAACAGAGCAAAGAAGGCTACTATCTTGCCTTACGGCAGACGCAGGGAACAGTACGCACCGATGCCCCTGACTGGCAACCCTGGGTGTTGTTCTTCCTACGTGCGCTTCAACAGCAGATGCATCGGCTGGCCAAGAAAGTCGAGAGGGAAAAGATTGTTCTGTCAGTAATGCCGGAACTCTCCTTGCGAATTGTGGAGCATGCACGCGAACACGGCCGAGTCACAATTGGCGACATGGCTGCGCTAACCGGAACGAGCCGGAATACGCTGAAGGTGCATTTTCGCCAGCTACTGGCGAAGGGGCAACTTGTTCTGAATGGCCACGGCCGCGGCGCCTGGTACGCGCTACCATAGCGTGCGAAGCGACTACTGTTTGCCGACGCCACCTTCAACACATTTCTAGCTTTTCAAACAGAGGCTTATGCCCGAAGTTCAATAAGAGAAAGAGTATCCTCTTCTTATCAGCCGGAGGTTCAATGAACGATCCCGGTTTTCAGATTCCTGCCTTTTACGACGCTGTTACGAGCGATGAGATCGCAGCAAGCGATCTCACCGAAAGTGAGCGGCCACTTGATACAAATGGGGATACCCTATCTTTCACGCAGTTGGGTGGTTTTCGCTTCGAGATATTGGCCTATCATCTGCTTTCGGGTGACCCCCTCAATCCAAAAACGAAAGTGGTTCTTGTAAAGAGTTCCGGGGATCAGGGTCGGGATGTCCTTGTCTACACTGGTGGAAGCCTGCAGACGATTGTGCAATGCAAGAACCTCTCGACGGCCTTAACCAAGCCGCAAATTCTCCGGGAACTGGTGAAGTTAGTTCTGAATGACATCAAGACTCCCTTCATTCCAGAAAAGGGAGTCAATTACGGAATCTGGGCTCCAGGTGGCCTTTTTGAGCCTGCTGAACAATTGCTGGCTGGCTGGCCGGAGCAACTTCTTGACGAAGACGTTCGTACGGCATTTGACACGGTAACGACTGACTATGAAAAGCTGAAACACCTTACTTGGGAAGAGTCAAACGAACGGCTTCTTCTAACGCTTCGCACGAAGATCAAGCCTTGGCGTCAGCTCAATCTCGACTTGGCACGCCGAGTTCGCAATTATCCAGACCTCCATCTTCGCTATTT
>DASRLI010000466.1:0-2292 GCA_035648535.1 Occallatibacter sp.
GAGACAGCACCAGTGTTAGGCGTCGGTCACATTGTGCATCGGCAGCAGCGGCATAAAAGGTGAGGGGATACGTTGCCGGTCTCAATTGCAGCTACGCTGCATGCGGTTTTCGACGTCGTCCTTGAATTCGGCCGCTTCTGCCGGACGAACCAGCCAGTACTCGCCAATGGGGGCGCGAGGTCTTTCCCGTGCACAGCTACGAAACTCACGGGACACTCGCCGACATGAAGGAAGCCGCCGCAGCAGCGAACATTGCACGCACGGCTGAACCGGCCTCTTTGGCTGTCGGGTATTTCGTTCGCAGGGGGTCCTCCGTTAACCAAATCGGTCCGCTCAAGCTTGAGGAGCTGCGCGGCCCGTTCATTGGCAGACTTGCGTTCTCGGCAAAGCCATTGCAGGATCGGAAAAGACAAAGCTTGCGGAAAGCCCACATTGCCTTTCTGCACAAACTGACATTCAATGGCCGCATTTCGATACTCTCTGCCAAGCAGGTGTAGAACTCTAAAAAGCGTGAAAATTGGAGAGGACGCAAAATCAACAACTTGCCAAACGGCGGTTCGTATGGTTTTCCGCCAATCAGTTCTTTGAGTGTCACTTCAGTGTAGGGGATGCGGCGAATCTCCCGCGACAGTGCAAATCCGCTCCCTTCTCCGCCCAGTTTCCACGCGCGCATAACACTTTAGTTGTATCTGCCTCAATGCTTTTTTCGCGACATCCCAGGCAACCCCGTGTTTCGCTTGATATCACGGCGCTGCGATGCAGAGGCCTAATTAGATATATCGAGGAGATTTCCTATGAAACGCTTTTTAATGATTGCCGCGGCGTCCACTCTGGTTACAGGAGCGCTTTTTGCACAATCGGCTCCCCCCATCCAGCCCAACGACCCCAACACAGTCAACGCCCGCCGCGAGAATCAGCAGGACCGCATCGCCAACGGCGTCGCCTCGGGCCAGCTCATCGCCGGCGAGACCTCGAATCTCGAAGCGCGCGAAGCCAACCTGAACCGCGAAGTTAGGGACGATCGCCAGGACAACGGCGGCAAGCTTACCGGCTCTGAGCTCCAGCAGGTAAACGAACAGCAGGCCAGGCTCAACAAGTCAATCTACGCTGACAAGCACAACGCCGCGCAGCAGAACTACAAAGGCGAAGTAGGTGCGCGCCAGGAAAATCAGCAGGACCGCATTGCGCAGGGCATTCGCAGCGGCCAGATGACGGCCGGTGAAGCAGGACGCGCTGAAAATAACCAGAAAGGTTTCAATCAGCAGATCCACACCGACCGTGCCGCGAACGGCGGAAAACTCACCGGCTCCGAGCTCGCGCAGGTCAATCGGGAAGAGAACCGCACCAGCCACCAGATCTACCGCGAAAAGCACAACGGTGCGCGTCAACAAAAGTAGGTGTCAGTCGCGGCCTTGACGACTCACAACCACTCCCGGGGCGGCAGGAGACAACCTGCCGCCCTTCTTCTTGTGCGAACCAGAGAAGCGACGGGGGCCAGGTTCCGAGCAGATTCATCGCGCCTAAACTCGATTACCGCGAAACTCAATGAAACCGTCTTTCCATTCCCTGCTCCCTTTCCCATTTTCCTTTTCTCCACTTCCCACCTCCACGCATTACAATCCTCCTGATGACTCCCAAACCTGCAAAATCCGCCTCCCCCAAGCACAGCGCAAAGTCCGGCGCCAAGAAAAGCGCCAAGAAACCCATCGCCGGCCCGGTCACCCTCTCCATCGACATCGGCGGCTCCGGCCTCAAGGCGATGCTGCTCGATCGCAATGGCCAGCCGGTCAGCGATCGTCAGCGCGTCCCCACGCCCTCTGTGCCCACGCCCCTGGCCGTGCTCAAGGGTCTGGACAAGTTGCGTGCTCTCCTTCCTGACTTCGATCGCGTTTCGGCAGGCTTTCCTGGCGTCATCAAGCGCGGCATTACCTACACAGCCGCCAACATGCACCCCAAATGGATGGGCTTCAATCTACAGGCCGAACTCGAGAAGCGCTGGAAGAGGCCCGTCCGCATCGCCAACGACGCTGCCGTGCAAGGCTATGGCTCCGTCAGCGGCAAAGGCGTCGAGCTCACGCTTACCCTCGGCACCGGCATGGGCTCCGCACTCTTCACCGACGGCCGCCTTTGCCCCGGCCTTGAACTCGGCCACCATCCCTGGAAGAGCAAGACCTACGAGGACTATCTGGGCCGCCGCGGCCTCGACAAGTTCGGCAAGAAGGCATGGAACAAGTTCCTCAAGCAAGCCATCGCCCAGACCTCGGCCACATTCAACTGGGACCACCTCTACAT
>DASRLI010000467.1:0-5569 GCA_035648535.1 Occallatibacter sp.
GCCCTTATGGGCAGACCTCCTCCAGATTTCAAAACGCGGGCCGCTGTTGCGGCCCGTCCCAAAGGTAGTTTTTTCCTATCGGTGCCGCCCAATAGGGCGGCTCTTTTGTTCAACTAGTCCCGCCGCCTGTTAGCGAAGCGCAGGCTACCCTGCTAGCGGGGCGGAGGGCTGCTAGGCCCGATGCCCTGGAGCGTCCCCCGAGCTAACGGGGGTTCGGTCCCAACGGGCCGAAAGCGGAACCGCCCAGCGCTAGCGGCCGCGATTATTCGCGAGGGGCGGCGGTAGCAGGGTAGCCTGCGGTGAGCAGGCGGCGGGACTAGTTGATTTTATTGGGGCAATCGCCCCTCTGAAGGTCGGTTGCTAAACCGACCAGTCAACCGACCTGTCGGAGGTTAATTTCCGCCGAACTTTCGGCGGGACCAGGCTCTAATGGCGGGCTGTGAAACATCAACTTTGAGTTTCACGACCCCCAATGTGATACTTGTTGGTCACCATGAACATTCTCCAAATGCTTGAGGAGCTGCGCTCCGAGCGACAGCGGCTTGAGGAAGCGATTCTGGTCATCGAACGTCTGGCGGCCGGTGGCGCCAAGCGCCGAGGCAGACCGCCAAAGTGGATGGCGGCAACGAAGTCCACGGACAGCCGGGCTGAGCCGAAAAAGCGACGGGCTTTCAGCGCTGCGACACGGAAAAAGATGGCAGAGGCTCAGAAACGGCGATGGGCTGCTAAGAGGGCGTCATAGCCTCAACCTGCAGAACCCTGCCAAACGCAAAAATCGCCTCCGTAGAGGCTCATATCAGTCGGAGACGAGGATTTCCTCGTCAGCGAGATTTCGAGTGCTTATAGAGGCAAATTTTGCCCCAGGGACCTGAGTAGCCACTCCGGCATCCAATCCACGGGCATCAGCTCCATGGATTCCTGGTCGAGGTCGCGGATCATCCGGGCGCGAACCATTTGCGAAAGGATGCTCCCGGCGTGATTCTGGTGGTTGGCCAAAAATTGATTCTCCAGGAACATTCCAGTTTTGATGGTTTCAAATCGCAGGTCGTATTGCTCCTTCGAAAGCGCGACGATCCTGCTCTCTCCCCTGCTGTACTGTGGGCGCGGCGGCTGAACAACGGACGGCCTGACCGGCTTCGCCGGTGCCTGGTGGTCCTGGCGTTCTACTTCCGCCAGAGCACGAGAGGTGTATGACAACACAGCCCCGAAATGCTGGATGCGGTAATTGGTTGCCGCGGCCTGGTCGCGGGCGAAATCGATGATGCTCCGAGATTTCTCCAGCCCATACTGTGTGATTAAGGCAAGGGCTTGGTCAGTCTCTTTGGACTGCGGCACATGAGCACCGACCCCGTGGAAAACTTTGTGGAAGTGGCGCACGAGTTCCTGGGCTTGAACGGTCAGTGGATTCCGTTGCTTGGAGTAGTCGTTGATGATAACCGCCTCGGTGGCAGCAAACCGGGTTGCAGGTTCAGTGTCCTCGACTATCGCGCTGCGCGGTACCTTCTGAAAAACAGCTTTGAAATCCTTCCCGTCTTTGGTCTTCTCGATGGTGGCCGACTTGAGCACGCCAGTCGTAAGCATAATGCCGGTGAGTTCAGCGAAAGCGTTTTGAAGATTCTGTTTCCGCTTAGACGGATTGCGATAGCTGCTCCCCTTCAGACCCAGATCCTCGAACAGTTCCCGCGTGCATCGCTCGAAACGACTTTTGTCCGCCATGATGAGGTCAAGGTAGCTGTACAGTTTCAGCGCGATCTCGCCCTTGATGTCGATGAACACATCAAACAGGAATGGCTTTGTGTAGTTGCTGAGCAAGTTCTTCAGGATGTGATCGTCGAACTGAAAATATCCGGCTTCGGTCGTCACATGGCCGTCCACTTTTCGGCGGACGATTTTAAGCTTCGAAAGGATGTTGATGTAAACAGTCTCCAGGTCTTCGACCCTTTGGTCCTTGCTCCGGTACGATCGCGTCCACACCAACAAGGTTCCTCGGAGACGCTCCAGCGATCCAGTCACGGAGTCAATGACGTTCGTCCCCCAGCCAGTCTTGTGCAGCAACTTGGCAACGTGGCGGATAGAGAATGGTGTCTCCTGCGACGGCTTCCCACGTTCCTCCCAATGCTTAATCAGCGCGTAGAGCGTGCGTTGGTCTTCGGTGGTCAAATCGCCCAAATGGGAAATTGGATTGATGGTGACTTGGGAGAGAGTCTTTGTGCCGTCGAGTCCGGTGCTCTCCCGCGCAAGAGTTCGTGGACGGACGTTTTCTTTGGAATGAATCTTTGAGTGGGTCGGATTCCAAATTGCCGGCCACTTTTCGATGTTGAGTTCGGCGCGGATCTTTTCCGGCTTCGCGTCACTGGCAGCATCGAACCCTTTCCGCTTTGGCGGCTTTGATTCCTTTTCGGTTGTTGAGGTGTTTGGCATCATCTGGGATTGGATTCTTTTTGTTTGGGTCTTCCCGCGCGCAAAGCACACACGGATTTTTACTGCGCACGCTCCCCTACTCCAATGTGTGTATTTAAGAAGTATCTAAGACAGTATTCAGATGGGCCGGAGAATCAAGCGTGCGGAGAAATCCCCATTCCTGTGCGACTTTTCAAACACTCTTTACTTGCGTAGCACCAAGCGCTTACTTCTCCAGCACCAAGTCTTTACTTCTGTAGCACCAACTACTTACTTGTGCAGCACCAAGTCTTTACTTCTGTAGCACCAAGTGGATCTCACTGCGAACGGTTGAAGAGAATTGCGGTGTGCTATCCGTAGCACCAAGTCCGGCGCGGAGAGTTAAAGCCGTCCGGCGGCGATTTCTTCCTCGATCATCTGAGTCAGAATCCGGCGGGCTTCGAACTTCGCGAGCTCGCTCAAGACGCCTGGCTGCGGAGCGGGGGAGATGGTCACCGTGCCGTCGATGAGATGGCCAGAGATGATGGCACTAAGTTGGATGGTTTGCTGGGTTGGTTTCTGATGCATACGCCGGTCGCGTAAATGGTGTGTGGATAGCGTAGCAAGAATTTTGAATCTTGAGTAGGGGATAACTCCCCGTGGTCGGCACGACTGGCTCATAGCACCCTCGTTGATCTCGGTGAGCCAAGTAGTGCCAGCCCCCGAAAGATCCTCATGGCTGAAAGCGCTGGTACCAAGAAAGCTGGCTTGCAGCTCCCATCGCAATAGCCATGTGCTGTATGGCTTTACCTGTCGTCCTTCTTGGTACGGAGAGCGACAGTTAGCGATAGGGAGGTCGCCGGGGGCCAGCTCCGTAATTGTAGCAAGGGAATATTTCCGCATCTTGTTGAAAATGAATCTGCTATATATACTTCCACCACCAACTTTTGAAGGAGGTGGTTATGCAAGATAACTGGGTAGACTTCAAAGCGATCAAAGCCGCGGTCACCATGGAAATGGTTCTGGGCCATTACGGGGTCAACTGGCTACGAAAGAAGGATGATGAGTTGCGGGGACGTTGCCCGATCCACCAAGGCGAAGGGCAGAGCACCTTTCATGTCAGCTTAAGCAAGAACGCCTTCAACTGCTTTTCATGCAAGGCACGAGGTAACGTCCTGGACTTCGTCGCTGCGATGGAAAAGTGTTCGGTGCGGGACGCTGGCTCGAAAATGAGCGAGTGGTTTGCAGTGTCGGCAGAAGCGCCGACGACTGGCAAATCGGAACAAGCTCACAGCAGGGGAGCGAGTACGGACGCGGAGACAAACCAGCCGCTTAAGTTCCAACTCAAGGGCGTTGATCACGAGCACGCCTATCTGAAGGAGCGCGGCATTACGTCAGAGACTGCGCAGGCATTCGGTGTCGGCTATTTCGGCGGTAAAGGTTCCATGCACGGGCGCATCGTCATTCCGATTCACAACGAGCGCGGGGAGCTGGTGGCGTATGCCGGGCGTTCAATCGATGGCAGCGAGCCACGATATAAGCTGCCGACGGGTTTTCATAAGTCGCACGAGCTGTTTAATCTGCATCGGGCGACAGGAGAGAGCAGCGGACAAGGCCGGGTTGTTGTCGTTGAGGGATTCTTTGACTGCCTGAAGGTAAGCGCGGCGGCCTTCCCCTGCGTAGCGCTGATGGGCAGTTCGCTGTCAACCCAGCAAGAGGAACTGCTGGCGCGCCACTTCAAAAACGCCTGTTTGATGTTCGATGGGGATGAGGCCGGGCGAAAGGCGACTGACGAGTGCCTGCTTCGGCTCGGGCGGCGGATGTGGTCGTGGGCGGTAATACTGCCGGACGGTAAGCAGCCGGATCAGCTCAGCAGCGAAGAACTAACCGAGCTACTCAGAAAAACAAAACACTCCCCAGAATAGGGGAGTGGCTTCAGCGGATGGCCCTCGTGGTCATCCGCTTCTTCTTTTGAGTGAACTTATAGATCGAGAGATCAGTCTATCGGCTTTCTGCCGGGCTTCACGATTGCCAGGAGCTGGCGGGCGTTGACGATCTTAGTGTACTTGTAAGGCTTCGGAAAATCCTTGGTGTTCTCAGTCACGATGTAATTGGCTTTCGCCGCAACCGCACACTCGTAAATGCGATTGTCAGATTCATGGCCCGAGACCCTCAAGCGGCCTTGCGACCTCACTTTGACGCCGACGGCCTCCAGGATGCCGCGCAAGCGGACGATGCGCCTTTTGTCGAGATGCTCAAGGTGTCGGCGCTCAAACACGTCGTAGTATTCCGAGAGCACCGCGTCCGTTAGATACGGACGAACTTTGCCGATGCTTATCAAATCCAGAACCTGGGCATTGGGGCCGCTTGGGGAAATTACGGCAGAAACCAGGACGCTGGTATCAAGGACGACGCGGATCATGCCCCGCGTTTCTTAGTGGTCTTTGCCTGCGCCCTTCTAGTCGCATCCACCGCTGCGTTGATTTCGCGCATGGACATCTTGTCGATGCCTTTTTCTTTCGCTTCCTGACGGATCTCAGAGACGACCTGAGCTAGGTCTTTGAGTAGTTGCTTGCGGTCTTTGCGGTTGTGGGTGACGACGGAACGGTCAATGGTGAATTGGGGAGTCACCAAAAACTGGCCGCCTTTGACGACGGCGACTTTCATCAGAGTGCCTTCGGCTACACCGGCTTCCTCCCGCAGGGAGCGGGGGATCATCATCTGGCCTTTCCGTTGAAGTTTTACAAGGGCTTGGGACATATATGAGGGATTCTCGAGAGTCAGTCCGACTGACTTTCCGTTAATGGATTCTGCTGGTATCTTAGCAGATCGGGGAAATCCGTCAAATTGATGCCGGGTTGGGGCGACAGGCCGACTTCTGTCTTCAGGCAACTCGCTCCGCGGAATTCTCGGCATCACCGAGCGCATGCAGGACCAAATCCGCTGTAGCCCATAGCCGATCCAAGACCAATTCCGGCCGCTCAAGATAGCTGGCCGGCTGCGGCCCGTCTCGAATATCAGGTGGAGTAGTAAACAGGGGAGAGATGGCACCTCGGGGGACACCCAAAACCGGCCATAGGTGGACATCTGAAAACCGGCCAACGAGATAGCTGAATCGGGACATTGAACTGGCGGGGAGTTACGCTCCGTCACGTGAGCAATGTCTTGAGCGAAGAAAAGAAACAGCAAG
>DASRLI010000468.1:0-4769 GCA_035648535.1 Occallatibacter sp.
TCTGCGCTCATTTCTGGAGCGTACCTTCGCGCCCTGGCAAGTGCCCGACGCATTTGTGTTTGTCCCGGAGCTTCCGCATACCTCAACGGGAAAGCTGCTGAAAAGCAAGCTGAGGCAGGACTTCAACCAATGGGAATGGGACGCCGATCGCAGTGCGGTCGCTTCCTGACAGGCGTTGTGAGTCTCTGAGCGAGATTAAGGTGGGCTTTTTCCTGTGCGCGCTCGGGACGCAAATGTTGTTGGGGACGAGGTTTGTGCTGTCCCACCCTTTTCGCAAGAGCGCGAGAAGGATGGGGCACTTCGGTACCCCAGTATCCCGGCCTGCTCTGACACGAGTAGGCCTCTTAAAACGCGCTCTGGGGGGCTACTTTTTTGGAGGCGCGTTGGGTGGCTGGGCGGTGGGTTGCTGGTTGCCGCCGGGGACGGTTTGGCCGTTGTAGATGATGGTGCTGGTGGAGCCGAAGCGCTTGTAGTCGGAGTACTTGACGGTGTCGCGGATGTGCACGTCCTGGGCCATGTAGCCGCTGCCGCCTGAAAAGTGGAGCTCGCCTTCGCCCTTGGTGTAGACGGGGAACCAGTAATGGCCGTCGACCTGCTCCCGCCAGGTCATGAAGGGGGGATGCAGATCTTCGTTGCCCTTGCGGGTGTCGTCGGGTACCATGCGGCCATTTGTGACGACGATCTGCAGGTCGGTTGCGTCAACCCAGATGCGGCCGTCGAAGTAGCGTTTCTTTTTCTCGATGACCTTGGGGCTGACCGAGAAGACGTAACAATCTACTTCATCGACTTTTTGACGGCCCACGTATTTCACGTCGTACTGGGGAATGTCTTCGGTGGTGAGAACGAAGGGATAGCCGTGCGAGATGTCCTGCAGATCGGAGGGGGACATCATGACTCTCTGCAAAGTGCTGCCCGGTGCGAAGACGACTTTCTCGGTGCGGCGGCCTGAGGAGTCGAAGATGACATCGTCAACCTCGTACCACTCGCCGTCGACCTTGTTGTCGTCGTCCAGAGTCTGCACGCGGGCGTAGCGGCGATAAGTGTAGTGGTTGAGTGCGTCTTGAAATTCGCTCTCCTTGGCGGCAAACTGCTTGATGATCTGTTCCGGAGCAACGGTGGGCTCCGAGATATCCATATGCCCAAAGCCGGAATCCAAAGACATGGGAGAAAAGCTATCTTTGCTCTGGGCCGCCGCGGCCAGAGTACAGCCGGCGACTGCCAGCAATATCAATATGCGATGGTTTATCAAGATCCACCAACGGTTTTTCAAGGGGGTTAAACTCCTCGCGCAGTTCGCTTGCACGGACGGAAAGCGACGGTACAGTCCGGCGCGTATCCGGTCCCGCTGCAACTTTAGACGCATGTACGTGGCCTCCGGGAGGTCTCAAGATAAGGGGTCGGGAAATCGGGCACTGACGCGACCGAATGGCGTGTGGCAGGCGGGGCGCATGCCGTTCCTGAGAATCATACCGGACTCCCGCCAACAATCGTCAAGCCAACTTGCGGTTCCAGACGATGGGGGCGGAAGGAGACTCAGGCTTCAATGTCGGATTATTACCATGCACCCGCGCTAGCGCTCAGTGCCCTGCTGCTGCCCGCGTTCGGATATCTTTATCTCCGGTTTCGTGACACGCGCACGTTGCTGTGGTTTTCGGGCTTCGTATTTGCCATGTTGTCGATGCTTCTGCGGTACATTCACTGGCCGTGGAGTTTTGCCGGGCAGATACATGCGTGGATGGATGCGGGGGGCCACACCGCCATGCTGGTAAGTTCAGCCCTTTTTATCGCCTCGCTGACTCCGTTACGCTTTCGTATTGGACGGCTGCAAGTCCTCTACGTCATTCCCTACACAATTCCGCTGGTGATCGCTTCAGTCCTTTTCTATGGGATGTTTCACGGCAATTCGCCCAGCGGGTTGTCGCTGCTGATCTTCCCGGCCCTGGGAGCGATCTCCCTTACGGTCGCCCTGCTCTGGGGCGGCGCCAAGCGGAGCATGCCAGGTTGGCTTGGGGTCTCATTTTGCGCCGTGATGGGCGGGCTGACTCTATGGGTTTGCTTTACCGCGGGAGTCGTCTGGTCGCTGACGTTTGTCGAGAGCGGCAATCTGTTGATGACCGCGTTGCTGCTGGCTTTCGTCTTCCAGCGTTTCTCGCCCGGCGTGGTTTTGAGCGTGATGGGATTTGTCGCCTGGTCGCTCACCGACTTGCAGATAGTCCCCGCGATCGGTCTCAATCCATCTATCAACATCAACCTGATTCACGTCATCGTGATGGGCAAGGTGGTGGCGGCGCTGGGCATGATCATGCTGACGCTGGAGGATGAACTGGACCTGAACAGGGTCGCTGGAGAGCGCGAACGCAGGGCGCGCCGCGAGTTGGAAGCCTATACGAATCTCATGCTTGCCCGGCGCCGGGTGGTGGACTTCGATCGCCAGGGGAGCGACATCTGCCAGGTCGTGGTGACGCACAGCCGGTTTGCGCAGGCCGCGCTGCTGCTTGAGGACGGGGGCCGGTATGGGCTGGCCGGGTCTGCCGGGCTGGACGAGGCCACAGTCGCGGCCCTGGGCAAGTTGGCCGCGCGGATTCCTGCCGCGGATTTTCTGGCGCCCGGTTCGGCTCCGTCCGCCGTGGAACACAGCCAGACGCTCAACCTGGACTTGACACCCTGGCTCAAGCCCGGCGACGACTTGAAACGGCTGCGGTTTACCAAGGCCCTGGCTGTGCCGATGACGGGACGCGCAATTACGGAAGGCGCGCTGTTGCTGGCCGGAATGCGGCCGACACAAGGGAGTTCCAAGGGACTACAGCAGGACCCGCTGCGTGCTGACGACCTGTTGCCGATCGAAATGCTGACGGCAAGGCTGCAGGCCACGCGCAGCCAGACCATGACGTTTGAGAAGCTCATTGACTCGGAAAAGTTCGCCGGGCTTGGCCAGCTGGCCAGCAACGTAACGCACCATTTGAACAATCCCTTGACGGTGGTTCTGGGCTACGCCTCGCTGCTGGAAGAGACAGTGCCCCTGGACGCCCCGGAGCGCAGGGGCGTTACGTCGATTCTGACCGAGGCGCGGCGCATGCGGTCCACGCTGGAGAGCCTGACGCGCATCTCGCGGGTGCAGAATGATCAGCTTGCGGCGATCTCGGTGGCCGAGTTGCTGGCCGATTTGGAACAGCTCCATCGATCCGAGCTTTTGCAACGCTCGATTGAATTCCAACTAAACGTTGCGCCCGCGTTGCCCAGGGTGCTTTGCAGCGCGCATCAACTGCGCCAGGCGGTGCTGCATTGCCTGCAGTATTCCATTGCGGCGATCGAGAACCAGGGTCCGGCTTCCATTCCTGAAGGGCCGAAGACCATTCGCATGGAGGCAACCGCCGAGGGCAACCTGGTGCAGATTCTGGTGGCTCACTCGGGGCCGGGATTCCTCGATCCCGAACGCGCGTTCGATCCGTTTACACCCACACAGATTGGCGGCGAGACGGTGGGGCTGGGGCTAAGCTTGTGCGCCACGATTTTGCGCGACCACAACGGGCGGGCTTCGGCTGTCAATCTCGACCCGCGCGGGGCGGCGATCATTCTGGAGCTGCAGGCGGCGTAAGGCTGCGGTGTGAGTCGAAGGACCTGTAATCAGCTCGGTACCCAGGTCAATTCCTCCGGAGTAAACCACTCTGCGCTTAGATCGACCCATGCAGGGTTGGTTTTCTTTATCAATGCAATTTTCTTTGCACGAGTCCACCCTTTTAACTGCTTTTCACGATCGATTGCGTTGCTCGGATCGACGAAGCGCTCGAACCATACCAGCCGGTTGCAGTTATATGTCGCTGTGAATCCCTCGTGCAGCTTTCTTTTGTGCTCGAACATTCTCTTCCGCAAGTCACCGCTCATGCCGATGTAGATGGTCAAACTTCGGCTGGCGGCGATGTATGTGAAGTAGTAGCCCTCGTGCATGGGGACACTCTAAATTCGAGTGCTCTGGCCTTGACGTGAGAGCGAATACGCCGAAAAGAAAATGCAGGTCCTTCGACTCCGCTCCACCCCAGCGACGAAGACCTGTCGCCGGGGACCCCGGCCGCTGAAAAGCGCTTCGCTCAGGATGACTGCATCTGTAAGTAGCTGTTGTTGAGGACAATGAAGGAAAAATGCTGGCAAAGGGGTCATTTCTGCACCGCAAACGCAGATTCCGTAGAATGGATGTGTAGGGCTTCTTCCCCGACTCGATGGCATTTACCGAACAATACGATGTGGTTGTAGTTGGCGCGGGGCACGCGGGGTGCGAGGCGGCGATGGCAGCGGCGCGCATGGGGCTGAAGACTGCGCTGATCACCATGAACATGGACCTGATTGCGCAGATGAGCTGCAATCCGGCGGTGGGCGGCGTGGCCAAGGGACACCTGGTGCGCGAGGTGGATGCGCTGGGCGGCATCATGGGCGAGGTGGCCGATGCGGTGGGGATTCAGTTCCGGCTGCTGAATACTTCGCGCGGGCCGGCTGTGTGGAGTCCGCGGGCGCAGTGCGACAAGCAGCTCTACCGCGTGAAGATGCGGGAGGTGTTGGAGTCGCAGCCGGGGCTGCACATTCGGCAAGCGGAAGTCGTCGATCTGGTGATCGAGGAGGGACTAGGGACTGAGGGACTAGGGACTCACGTGCTCGACGACCTCGGCGAGTTGCCGCGACCGGCGCGTCCGCGGCGGCGGGTGGTGGGGCTGAAACTGCGCGATGGGCGCAGGCTGCTGGCCGGAGCCACCATTATTACTACGGGAACGTTTCTGAAT
>DASRLI010000469.1:0-22296 GCA_035648535.1 Occallatibacter sp.
TATAGATATAGCCGGTGAGCTCGCCGGCACGCGAGTGTTCGCGGCTCTGGTCGGGGGGCACGGCGAGGACGTTTTTGCGGTCGCCGAGCTTGGCCAGGCTTTCCACGAGCAGATCGTTCAACTGCTGCGGAGTGAGATCGGTATCGACACTTCCGGTGGCGCAATAAAGGCTCATGCAGACAACTCAACTTTCTTTAATCCCGGCGCGAGCAGGAGGATGACTGCCAGTGCTATTAGATAAGCGCTGGCCGCGACGATAAAGAGGGTGGCATAGCTGTGGGTCATTTGCAGGATGAAGCCTGAATAGGTGGCGAGCAGAATGCCGCCAACCGATCCGGCCATTCCGCCGATGCCGGTGACAGAACCAACAGCAGCGCGCGGAAACATATCCGAGGTGGTGGAGAAGAGGTTTGCCGACCAGCCCTGGTGAGCCGCGGCTGCCAGACTGAGAAGGGCCACTGCTACCCATTCGGAGTCGGTGTAGTTGACGGCAATGATCGGCACCACGAGGCAAGCACAGAGCGACATGGCAGCCAGGCGCGCCTTGGTGGGCGACATTCCCATTCTGATAAAGGGAGAGGGTAGCCAGCCCCCGCCGACGCTGCCGATGGTGGTGCAGTTATAGACGATGATGAGCGGCAGACCGAGATGGGAGAGATTCAGGTGGAATCTCTGGGTGAAGTAGGAAGGCAGCCAGAACAGGTAAAACCACCAGATGGGGTCGGTGAGGAACTTGCCGATGGTGAAGGCCCATGTCTGGCGATATCCGAACAGCTTGATCCACGGCGTGGAAGGCCCGGGTTTCTCAATGATTCCCTTGTTGATGTATTCGAATTCGGCGGCGCCGAGGGCGGGGTGTTCTGTGGGCTTGCGGTACTTGAGGAACCAGAGGAGGATCCAGGAGGCGCTGAACAGGCCGGTGACCAGAAAGGCGTAATGCCAACCATAGTGAATGGTCACCCAGGGCACGATGAGCGGAGCAAGAATGGCGCCGACGTTGGCTCCGGAGTTGAAGATGCCGGTGGCCAGCGAGCGCTCGCTCTGCGGGAACCACTCAGCTGTGGTTTTGATGGCGGCGGGGAAGTTGCCGGACTCGCCCACGCCGAGGCAGAAGCGCGCGATGCCGAACTGCATTACCGTGTTGGCCAATGCGTGGCCCATGGCAGAGAGGCTCCAGACAGCCATGATGACCATGTAGCCGATGCGCGTACCCACTTTGTCGACGAAGCGGCCGGCAGCCAGGAGGCCGAGCGCGTAGGCAACCTGAAAGGCGTCGACTACATAGCCGTAGTCGAGTTCGGACATGCCGATGCTTGCCTGGAGGGTGGGCTTGAGGATGCCGATGACCTGGCGATCCATGTAGTTGATTGTGGTGGCGGCGAAGAGCATGGCGCAGATCGACCAGCGCACGCGCCCTATTCGTACGCTGATCGGAGAATCTTCCTTAATCGCGACAGCTGAATCCGTACTGCCATCCATGTCTTTCT
Organism: Occallatibacter sp.; assembly: GCA_035648535.1. Taxonomy (GTDB): domain Bacteria; phylum Acidobacteriota; class Terriglobia; order Terriglobales; family Acidobacteriaceae; genus Telmatobacter. The sequence continues at coordinate 1,488 of DASRLI010000469.1, forward strand.
CCTTACAGCTTGTAGGCCTTCTTTACCAATGAATAGGCCAGGTCGTGCGCGAGTTCAAATGCTTCGTCTTCATCCAGGCGGTGCTGGGCGACGAGATTGGCAAGGAAAGCGCAGTCGATGCGCCGTGCCACGTCGTGCCGTGCCGGGATGGAAAGGAATGCCCGGGTATCGTCGTTGAAACCTACTGTATTGTAAAAGCCGGCCGTCTCCGTAGCCTGCTGCCGGAAACGCATCATTCCCTCAGGACTGTCATGAAACCACCACGGGGGTCCAAGGCGCAAGCACGGATAATGGCCTGCGAGCGGAGCCAGTTCGCGGCTGATGGTGGACTCGTCGAGCATGAAGAGAATGATGGTGAGTTTGGTTTCGTTGCCAAAGCGGTCGAGCAAGGGGCGGAGTGCGTCAACGTAGTTGGTAGGCCGCGGGATGTCGGCGCCCATGTCGCGGCCATAGCGCTCGAAGAGCTTGCGATTGTGATTGCGCACGCTGCCGGGGTGAATCTGCATGGTGAGGCCGTCTTCGAGGCTCATTTGCGCCATTTCAGTAAGCATCTGGGCGCGGAAAAGCTCGTTGTCTGCGGCGCTGGATTTGCCGGAGAGAACCTTGCTGAAGAGGGAAGCAGCTTCAGCGGCGGGAAGGTCGGCGGTTTGCGCGGTGGGGTGGCCATGGTCGGTGGCCGTGCAACCCAGCTCGCGGAAACGGGCACGGGCCTTGCACAATGCGGTGAGATAGCCCTTCCAGGCGGAGGTGTCCTCGCCGGTTTGTTCGCCGAGCTTTGCAATCAGGCCGGCAAACCCTGCGAAGTCGGGATCGACGACCGGGTCGGGACGGAAGGCGGGCAAAATTCTCGCGTTCCAGCCGGAGGCTCGAATCGCCTTGTGATCGTCGAGCGAGTCGGTGGGCGAGTCGGTGGTGGACAGGACCTCAATATTGAAATTCTTGAAAAGGGCGCGGGGCAGGAACTCGGGGGTACGCAGCTTTTCGGCGATGGTATCGAAATAGTGGTCGGCGTTTTTCTCCGAGAGGCGCTCTTCAAATCCGAAGTGCTCCTGGAAGGCGTAATCCAGCCAGACGCGCGTAGGGGTGCCGCGAAACAGGTAGTAGTGCTTGGCGAAGATGTGCCAGACCTTGCGGGGGTCCTTGATGACTGCTTGTCCGATTCCGAGATCGTCAAGCGAGACGCCCTGACTGTAGAGCATCCTGAAGACGTAGTGGTCAGGCTGCACGAACAAAGTGGCGGGGTCAGGAAATGGTCCATTGTTAGCAAACCAAGCGGCATTGGTATGCCCGTGGGGGCTAATGATGGGCAGGTTTTTTATATGTGCGTACAGGGCTCTGGCGACTTTGAGGGCGCTGGCCTCGGTTGGAAACAGACGATCTTCATGGATCAACATGGCTGTTATTTTACCCCTCGAATAAGTGGTGGTGCGATCCGGCCTGCGTTGAGGTCAGACCACAAGTATACACATGGCTGCCCAGGTCGTGAATTCCTTCGCGAGGCGAAGATTTCAGGGCAGATACGCGCTTCTCAGTGGTAAGCTCATTCTGTCTGGATTTCGATCAATCTGGAGAAGGTGGCTGACACTTATGCCGCGGACAAAGCAAGACGAACCTAATACCCACCGCACCATGCAGGTGGTTAACCACATCCGATCTCTGATAGAAAATGGCACGTTGCAACCGGGCGACAAGATTCCGCCGGAACGCGAATTTGCGCGCACACTCAAGATCAGCCGGGCCAGTCTTCGAACCGGCATTGGCTACATGGCTGCCATGGGAGTGATGAAGGTCCGGCATGGCGTGGGAACCTTTGTGGCCGATGGTCCGCCGGAGTTCGGCAAGGCGTCGCTTGGGCTGATGGGCGCGTTGCACGGCTTTCAGACATGGCAGATGTTTGAGGCCCGCATCATTCTCGAAAGCAACATTGCGGCACTTGCGGCCGAACGCGGCAAGGACGAGCACTATACGGCAATGGCCGAGGAAGTGGCCGAGATGTTTGCGGCGATGGAGAGCCCGGCGGATTTTCTGATTCACGACCTGCTGTTCCACCGCATCATTTCGCAGGCATCCGGCAATCCAATTCTGGCGGCAGTGATCGAAACCATCACGTCGGCCCTTTACGACAAGCGGCGCAAGACGGTGGAACGATCCATTGACATGCGCGAGTCCGCGGAGATGCACCGGGAGATCTACCGAGCGATTCGCGCTCGGAAGTCGCAGGAGGCTCGCAAACTGATGGAAGAGCACCTGCGCATGGCTCAAACCTCGCAGGGGATGGAACGGCCTCCGGACCGCAAGGCGGTTCTGGTGGCAAGCCGGTAGCGAAACGGCGGGGCGGAACTCAGAGGCCGGCACGGGATCTCAGGTTCCGGGCAGGGCTTTGGCGACCGATGTGTCGCTGATGAGCCCAGCCAATTGCGTAGCCACTGGGCCGTCGCTGGTCATGACGTCCGGGTCTTCAACATTTTCAAATGTGAGCGGAATACCGAGGGTGTGCGGGGAGTCATTTTCCTGGGCGCTCCGTTTGCGGCAAGCGGCCAAAACACGCCCAGATGAGCCCACGTCGAGCGGGAATTGGGAGTTGGTGACGGTAACAGCAAGTCTACATAGCGGTTGCCCGCGGCGTCCGAAGGTCTGACCATGTGACCAATGGCACTTTTGTAGTATACGGACAAAAAGCGCTCATTTCAGTGAATTTACCCATAAAAGTAGCGCAAGACCGCGTTTCCGGGTTGACAAAGGTCAGTCCGGTAGAAGAAACTGGCTTCGCTTCAAAAAATGTGGTCAGACCACGGCTGGCAAGACGCCGAAGAGCCCGGACAGGGCAGGCGCACTCAGTTGCTGGGTGAGTTTTTGAACGAATTCTAGGAGGCACTACGACTATGCAGAAAACGTTTAATGCTATTGAGAATACAAAGGCGCATGGCATGGCTCAGAGGTTACTGAGCAGTGTTTCATGGCTTGGATGTCTGACAGCGATCTTCTTGCTGATGTGCGCTGGCACGGCAATGGCGCAGCTTTCAGGCAAGGGCGCAGTAACAGGTACGGTGACGGATAAGATGGGGGCAGTGGTCCCCGGCGCCGAGGTTACCGCTACCAACGGCGCGACCAATATCTCCACGACGGCCAAGACGACCGGATCGGGCGCCTATAACTTTACGAACCTTGATCCCGGCATCTACACGGTTACCGTCACGGCCCAGGGCTTTGCAAAGCAGGCGCAGGAAAACATCCATGTGAATGCGATGGAGTCGCAGGCCTATAACCCTGTTCTGACGGTCAGCTCCACGAACGAAGTGATCACGGTGACGGCGGAGCCGCCAGCCCTGGAAACCAGCAATGCAACGCTGGGAGCCACCATGGAACAAGAGACGTATGCGGAGTTGCCGATCGAGATGGGCGCCTACGGTTCGCCCGATCAGCGGCGCGCAACCGACTTTGCGTATCTAATGCCCGGAGTGCAGGGCAACATGACCAACGGCAACGCGACCACCAACACTGGCGTGGTGAACGGCTCCGGCAGCCGTGGCGCCGTTTCGAATGTGTACATCGACGGTATTCCCTTTGTGCGAGCAGGCGGAAATGGCGATCCTCGGTACGTTTGGAGCGCGATTTCGGTGGATGCGGTCGACCAGTTCCAGGTTCAGACCACCGGCTCCCCGGCCATCTATGAAGGCCAGGGCGTCATGAACTACTCGGTCAAGCACGGCGGCACGCAGTTTCACGGCTCCGTCTACGAGTTCTTCCGCAACACCGCTCTGGATACCTGGGGTTGGTTCGGCAAGATTCCCAATGCAGCAACCGGCGTACCGGTGAAGCCGATCGAGCACAGCAACGAGTACGGCATTGCGATCGGCGGACCGCTGGTTCCGTTTGGCAGCTTGAAGGAAAAGCTGTTCTTCTTCACCAACTACAACGGCTTCCGGTATTCGAGTGCGACTCCGACGCCGATGAGATTTCCTTCAAACGCGGAGCGGAACGGCGACTTCAGCGCGGACGGCGTCAACATCTATGACCCGAGCACCGAGGCTACCTGCGCTTCGTTCAATGGTGGCAAGCCCTGCCGCTATCAGTACGGCTACGGCCCGAGCGGAACTTCGGGAACAGCGGGCAATCCTGTACAGATCGGCACGCCGAACGTGATCCCGTCCAGTCAGTTCGCCGCGACTGCGCTCAAGATGCAGAGTTTTCTGCCGAGCATTACCAATACGAGCACGGGAAACAACTACGTCGCCGCAAACCAGACAGGCCTTACGAATTGGTCGACGACGTCACGCATCGACTACAACATCAGCTCGAAAGACACACTGTCGGTTCTCGGTGCGGTGGGCCGGCAGGCCAGTTCGGTACCGGTCGGCCAGACTACCGCGGGCCGCAACACGGCGATGCTTCCATACAACTACGGTCAGGCCTATGCCCCGAAGACGGCCGTGTGGACGGTTGAAGAGACTCATGTTTTCTCATCGAATCTGCTTAACCAGCTCAAGTGGGGTTACGCCCGTTACAACGGACCAACGTTTAATCCCAACGATAACCCGAAGTACGCGGCCACCGCGATGGGCATCTCAGGCCTCCCGCAGGGACAGGCGATGAACATGTTCCCCATCGTTTGTTTTAGTCCTAATGGTAGTGCCTGTAGTGCTACCAATCTCTCTAACCCGACGCAATGGAATGGCGCCACGGAAACCACGACAGTTGCAGCAAACTATACGGCAGTGGATAACTTGCAGTGGAACGTAGGCAAGCACTCCTTCACGTTCGGCGGACAGGTGGCATGGTTGCTCTACAACGTTGTCAACGCCACAGGCGGCTCGACGCCGATCACGCTGACCACTGCGCCTACTGAGACAGCGCAATTGAACAATGCCTTTGTCACGGTGGCAAATACGGGCCTGCCGTATGCCGGCTTCCTGATCGGCCAAATGGACAAAGGCACTTTTACGCAGTATCTGCAGAATGAGTTCGGTGCTCGCTTCCGTGCCATCTCGCCTTACGTGCAGGACGACTGGAAGATGACGAACAAGCTAACCCTCAACCTGGGCCTGCGCTATGACTTCTACCCAACTTTAACTGAGGTACACAACGCTGGGAGCTTCTTCAACCCGACGCTGGCGAATCCGGTAACGGGCCTCAATGGAGCTTTGCAGTTTACAGGTACCGGCGCCGGGACGTGCAACTGCTCTACCCCGGCCAACAATTACTTCAAGAACTTTGGGCCACGGCTCGGCCTGGCCTACCAGCTCGACTCGAAAACTGTGATTCGCGCCAGCTACGGCGTGATGTACTCTCACGGCAACGCGGTCGGCGGGCTTAACACCAGTCTTGGTACCCTTGGCTTTTCCGCTGCGCCGACCTTCTCGTCGAGTGGTTCTCTGGTGACCACCATGCCCGGGTTTCTGGCGGGGGGGAGCGGATCGATTCCCACCTTCACAGGCCCGACCGGCGTGGCATCGGGTCCGGCTTTTGGATCCGGCTACACGAAAACCTCGGGTTATACCGGGACGCCTTCGTCCGGTATGAACTATAACGATCCGTACCTCGGCGGGCGCGCGCCGGAATTCATCAATTGGAGCTTCGGTATACAACGTCAGATCGCGAGCAAGATGACCTTGACCGCCTCTTACGTGGGATCGGAGGGACATTTCCTACAGCTCGATAGTAATAACGCCCGTGGATACTGGGCCAATGCCCTCGATCCGAAGTATCTGGGCCTGGGAGTGAGACTGGCTGACACCGGTACGACCGGTACAACAGTGACCCAGGATTGCGCGACCTACAACCTGACTTGTGCAGGCCTGAGCAATTTCACGACGTCGCAGCCATTAAGCACTCTCTTGAAGCCGTTCCCGTTCCAGTCAGTGAGTGACGGCTTCGGGTATGTTGGGAACGCCAACTACCACGGCCTGCAGGCGGTTTTGAGCACGCGCGCCTGGCGTGGCTTGACGGTGAACGCCAACTATACGTGGTCGCGCGCAATCGATGATGGGGGCACCTTCAGGACCGGCTATCCGATTCCCGCGGGCACCTTAGCCAATCACCCGACCTTGTCTTATAAGGCGGACCGGATCGAACGTTCAGTATCGACCAGCAACCAGCCGCAGCACTTTGTTGCGACCGCAGTTTGGGATTGGCCGTTTGGCAAGAGTGTTCTCGCGCAGAATCCGATCGAGCGGGCAATCATGGGAGGCTTCAAGTTCTCCGGCGTTTACCAGGCGTACTCCGGATCTCCTCTGGCGATTACCGGTTCGACTTGCCAGACCAATCCCGCAGTAAGCACATGCGCTCCCACGCTGAATCCGAACTTTACAGGATCGGCTCGCCAAAACGGGAAGTGGGGACACGGCGTTACGTGGGCGAACTACAACGCAACCTCGAGTAACCAGCCGACCTCTTCCAGCACCTTCATCGTTCCCAGCGTTGGAAGCACGACCACGCCAGCGTCGGGTCCGTTCATTTCGCCGGTGGCTCCTTCGGGCCAGAAGTCGCTGCTCGCATCCGGCGGGTCGTACGATTACACGTTCGGCGATGCGCCGCGTACTGCACCGTACAACATAAACGGACCGGGCAACTACCAGCTCGATCTGGCCATGGTGCGCTCGTTCCCGCTCCACATCACAGAAGCCTCGAAGCTGGACTTTCGGGCTGAGTGGTACAACGTCACGAATCACACTTTGTTTGCGGTTGCCAGTACGGCGGTTGGAAACGCAAACTTCGGACAGGTGACCCAGAGCGGAAACCTGAACCGCAAGTCGGCGCAGTTCTCAGCACGCATAAGTTTCTGAGTGGGTTGTTGCATGATTTAGCCGAAGAGGCTGCCGGTGATTGCCGGCGGCCTCTTCTTTCTTCGCCGAAAGTTCAGATCAACTTAACATGACTGGAACACGTCCCAAGAAAGAGAAGGAACTCGAAAACATCCTTCAGCGTTCAGAATCAACTCCAGAGGATTGCAAAATGCTTGCTTCACATGTGCAGAATTCCTGCCGTCGTTCTTTGTGCCTGTCTCCATGGTTCGCGTGGAGAGCGGGGAAGTTCTTTCTTCTTGTGGTTGCCGGGATCGGCTTGTGCATGGCTGGCGCCGCGCAGAGTCCCAGGGCAACTGCCGCTGCCGCTGCAACTCCTGCTGCCGATATTGCTTTGCCGCATGGGCAGATCGAATATCTCTGGCCGGACGGAGCTCCGGGGGCTGTGGGCACGGAAGAGCAGGACAAACCGCACCTTGAGATTTTCGGCGCCTCGGGGGCGGGACCGCATACGGCGGTGATTGTGTGTCCGGGCGGCGGGTACGTGCACCTGGCGTATGAAAAGGAAGGGACCCGCATTGCGGAGTGGCTGAATTTGCGCGGTATTACGGCCTTCGTTCTCACTTACCGGTTGTCTCCGCGGTATCACTATCCCGCGCCAATTCTGGACGGATACAGATCGGTGCGCTGGGTTCGCAGCCACGCGCAAGAGTTTGGCGTTGATCCAAGCCGGATCGGCGTGTGGGGTTTTTCAGCAGGCGGACACCTGGTGGGAATGTTGGGTACGCACTTCGACGATGGAAACGCGCAAGCCGCGGATCCGATTGACCGGATGAGCGACCGTCCCGATTTTGTAGTCAGCTCGTACGGCGCGTTGACGCTGCAAGATGGAGTTGCAAAGCCGACTGCGCTTGTCCCACTGGTCGGCGGGTCACTCACGCCAGAGCAAAAGGACGAACTTTCTCCTGATAAACATGTGACAGCTCGGACGCCGCCGTATTTTCTTTACGCGACTACGCCGGACCAATCGGTCCCGGTGCTGAGCAGCGTGGTGTTTTATACGGCGCTTGTGCGAGCTGGAGTTCCGGCGGAGATGCATATTTTTCAAGAGGGGCCACATGGAACGGGACTGGCGCAGAGTTATGCCGCCCTCTCTGCATGGCCGGAGTTGCTGGAGAACTGGCTGCGGCTGAATGGTTGGATTGCGGCCAGAACTGCGGGTACGGGGCATTGAACGGCTTAGAGTTTGGAGAATATCGATAAATGAGAATGAAGAAAAGCAAGCGCCTGACGGTGCCACGCAGATTGTGAGCGGCGGAAAGCTGACGGCATGGCCGCAGCAGGACGATGCGTTGACACTGAAGCCAGTGTCAGGCCGCAACTAGGAGATGCCGTCGGAGTCGAGCGGCGAGAGCGCAGACCTGAAGATGATGCTGATGAATGATCTTCCGCATCCGACTGCGAGGGAGCAGCAGGCAATTCGTGCCGCGGCGGCATGGTTCAAGAAGACGGCGATTTACGGCCAGAGGTATGGCGTACCGCGGATGGACGCGGGCTTACGCCTGCGCCGGGCGCAGGGCCAATCTGGGCACGCTTCTACCAGATCGATACGGACATTCCGATTTTTGGCGACGGCGATAAGTCAATCCACGACAACGTTGGTGATTTGTCCCGAGAACGCCGGAATGGGTATAGTTGGTTCGGCGCCGCACCGCGACGCGCACTGGACCGCTATGAAACGTGGGCCCAGGAATTTCCGGAGTCCAAATGAAAATCTTCCGCATTCTTGCCTTGGTTCTCTTGCTTGCCGGAATGGCGGGCGGTGTTTTTGCAGCAGACAAAAATGAGTTGCCGTGGTCGCAGCGCGCCGCCAATGCGGCGATGGCGCGCTGGCCGCAGGGACATATTGATGGGCCCAAGGCGAAGCCGGCCTTCAAGTATGAACTGGGCACGCTGCTCGGTGGCATCGACGATGTGTATATGAATACGGCTGATCCGCGCTACTACAACTACATGAAGGGCGCTGTGGACGAGTTGGTTACGGCCGATGGGGCGATTCCGACATACAAGCCAGAGGAGAACCAGCTCGATAGCATTCTCATGGGTAGGCAACTGCTGCGGCTTTACGGCGTGACGCAGGACAAGCGCTATCTGACGGCGGCGACGCTGCTCTACGATCAGTTGCAGAAGCAGCCACGGGCGCCCTCTGGGGGTTTCTGGCACAAGCAGCGGTATCCGAATCAGATGTGGCTTGATGGGCTCTACATGGCGGAACCGTTCTATGCCGAGTATGCGTCGATGTCGCATAGGCCGGAGAAGTTCACGGACATAACGCATCAGTTTGCGCTGGTTGCAGAACACATGCGCGACGCGAAGACGGGGCTGCTTTATCACGGGTGGAACGAGTCGAAAGAGCAGCGCTGGGCCGACAAGAAGACGGGACTGTCACCGGAGATCTGGGGCCGCGCCATGGGTTGGTACATGATGGCACTGGTGGATACGCTGGACTACTATTCTGCGGACGACGCGGGGCGAAAGCAACTGCTCGCGATCCTCGGCGAAGAGGCTGCTGCGCTGGTGCGCGTTCAGGATGCGAAGACCGGTCTCTGGTACGAGGTGCTCGACAAAGGCACGGCGAAGGGGAATTACCTGGAGTCGTCGGCTTCGAGCATGTTTGTGTACGCGTTGGCCAAGGGCGTGCGACGCGGCTATCTGCCGGAGCGATACCTTGCGAATGCAGAGCGAGGGTACAAGGGGATTCTCGCGAAGTTCATTGAGGTGGGGCCGGGCGACGATGTGTCGGTGACCGGCACGGTGAAGGTGGGTGGACTGGGCGGCGATCCGTACCGCGATGGAACCTATGCCTACTATCTGAGTGAGAAGGTGGTTGCGAACGATCCGAAAGGCGTGGGTCCGTTCATCATGGCGGCGACCGAAATGGAGAACGCGCAGAACGCTAAGCTGGGGCGCGGCGACACGGTGTTGATGGATGGCTGGTTCAACTCGCAGAAGAGAGCGGACGCGTTTGGCAAGAACGTGTACTTCCATTACAAGTGGGACACGCAGGATATGCCGGGCTACTCGCTGGTTGGGCGCATCTTCAGGAATTTTGGCGTGGAGACGAAGGAGCTGGACGCGCGGCCCACGTTTGAGAATCTCGGCAAGGCGCAGGTTTACATGATTGTTTCGCCGGATAATCCGAACAAGAATCCTCATCCGAATTTTGCCACGGCGGAAGATGGGGAGCAGATCGCAAAGTGGGTGAAGGCGGGTGGCGTGCTCGCAATTATGGAGAACGATACGACATTTGCGGACCTAGACCACTTCAATGCAATCGCTGAGAAGTTCGGCATGCACTTCAACAGCGTACTGCGCAAACATGTGATCGGTACAAATTGGGAGCAGGGAAGGGTCGAGCTTGATGGCACTGGGCCGATCTTTCACCATCCGCACACGATTTATGTGAAAGACGTGTGCACGATCTCGGTGAAGGCTCCCGCGGTTTCTGTACAGAAGGAAGGCGACGACATATTCATGGCCACGGCGAAGTACGGGAAGGGAACTGTCTACGCGTTTGTCGATCCGTGGCTTTATAACGAGTACACCGATGGGCGAAAGCTACCGGCAATGTACGACAACTATACCGGAGGTGTGGAACTGGTTCGCTGGCTTCTCGAGCAGGTTCCGCGCTGAGATAGATCCTGACTTCAGGGATATTGTGGGTGATTCGTCCCTTTGATAGAGCAATTTTGTTCAACGGGCGCGGCGTTCAGTCGCGCCGATCGGAGACTCAATGCGCTTTCTTTCCTTTCATTCTGCTTTTGTAGCCCTGCCGTTCTTGGTTGCTTTGGGTTTGCCTGCGCAGGATACGCGCACGGTTACCGAGCCGCAGATTCCTGTGGCGTGCGTGACACTGGATGCTGAGATTGCCGCACCGAGCGGAGTGATTGCAGAGAAAGATGAAAGGGCGCTGGACACCGCGCGCATCGAGAGAGCAATGGATAGCTGCGCGCCGGGTAAGGCTGTAGTGCTACGCGCGAAGGGCAGGAAGAACGTGTTCCTTAGCGGGCCGCTGACATTGCGCGCGGGCGTGACGCTGGTGGTAGACAAGAACACAGCGCTGGTGGCTTCACGCGATCCGTGGCTCTACGATCTATCGCCGGGAAGCTGCGGCATCGTGTCGGAACGGGGTCATGGGTGCAAGCCGTTCATCATGGGCGATGGCGTAAAGAACGGAGGCCTGATGGGCGAGGGCTCTGTTGATGCTCGCGGGGGCGCGAAGTTGCTGGGGCAGGATGTGACTTGGTGGGACCTGGCGCGCGAGGCCAAGGTCAAGGATTTATCGCAGAGTGTACCTGCGATGATCGTATTGCGCCATGCGGACGGTTTTACGATGTACAAGATCACGCTGCGCAACTCGCCTGGATTTCACGTTTCAGTAGGTCTGACAGATGGTTTTACGGCGTGGGGCGTGAAGATCTGGACGCCGAAGACGGCGCGCAATACAGACGGCATCGATCCCGGCACTTCACGCAATATTACGATTGCCTACTCCAGCATCAACACCGGCGATGACGATGTCTGCCTCAAGCCTACGCGCGCGGCCGGGGTTTCGAATATGTCGGTTCTGCACAATCACTTTTATTCGGGACATGGAATGTCGATTGGAAGCGGGACCGATGGGGGCGTGGATCACCTGCTGGTGGACGATCTTACGATCGACGGCGCGGACAACGGACTGCGCATCAAGAGCGACCCAAGCCGCGGTGGGCTGGTGCATGACGTGATTTACAAGAATGTTTGCATTCGAAATGTGATGAACCCGCTGGTATTTACGCCGCACTATACGAACTTCAAAGGCGATCGGTTGCCGATTTACCGCGACATCAAGCTTGAGAACGTGCACGTATTGACGCCAGGCGCATTTACATTTCTCGGGTTGGATGCGGAACATAAGCTGGGGATAACGCTCAACAACGTATTTGCAGACGATCAGCAGCATTCGCTTTTCTACGACAAGGATGCGGAGATCACGATTGGGCCTGCACGCGGAAATCTTTCGCCAGCAGGTGACAATGTCACGATTGCGCAGACGCCTGACTCCGCCGCCGGGAAGCCGCTGGAGTGCGAGGCGCGCTTTGTGCCGTTCCCTTCGCTGGCCACGGCTCCCGAGATGGCGGGGAAGGTTCCGCCGGAGGATGACAATCTCTACATTGCCGCAGACGGCACTGGAGATTTTTATTCGATTCAGCGGGCGCTGGATGTGGCGAGGGAGGGACAAGTGCTGATGGTTTCGCCGGGTGAGTATCGCGAGGTGCTGACGGTGGACAAGAAGAACATCACGATTCGCAGCCACAATCCCGATGCCAGCAAGACGGTGGTGGTGAACGATCGCAGCGCCGGACAGAATGGCGGAACGCTGCATTCAGCCACGGTGAATGTGACGGCTGACGGCTTCTCGGCTGAGAACATCACGTTTGAGAATGATTTCAACCGGACGCATGAGCAGGTTTCGGTTGGGTCGCAGGCGCTGGCGCTGCGAGTGACCGGAGACCGAGCGGTGTTTCATAATGTGCGGCTGCTGGGAAACCAGGATACGGTGTATGCGGGCAGCCACGGATGCGAGGCGGGTGAAAAGAACTGCAGGCCGGCGCGGCAGTATTTTAGCGATTGCTACGTGGCCGGCAATGTGGACTTCATCTTCGGAGACGGGAAGACGGTGTTCGACCATTGTGAGATTCACTCGACTCCGCACGGCGGAGGGTACATCACGGCGCAGTCGAAGCATTACCCGGGGGAGGACTCAGGGTTTGTTTTGAATCATTGCAAGCTGACGCAGGATGCGGGAGTGACGGGCAATGTGTTCCTGGGACGGCCATGGCGTCCGCTGGCGACGGTGATCTATCTGCATACGGAGATGGGGGACAAGATCGATCCTGCGGGGTGGCGGGAATGGCATCCGGGAGAGACGCATTCTTTGGATACGGCCTACTACGCGGAGTTTGATTCGAGCGGGCCGGGAGCACATCCCAAGGAGCGGGATTCGCATACACATTTTCTTACCGCGGACGAGGCCAGGCAATATGAACCTTCGGTTTTTCTGCGCGGTGCGGATAATTGGGCCCCGACGCAACCATCGAAGAAGTAAGCGGTGCTTCCGGCGCAGTAGAATGGTAATGGACTTTTGACCACGTGATTGCGCGCGGTGCGATTGAATGGTGGTATCCCACCCTTTCGCCAGAGGAATGAAACGCAGGTCCTTCGACTTCGCTGCGCTTCGCTCAGGATGACAGAAGGATGGGGCACGGAGCATTTTCTCCAAATCCCAGGTCTCAAAAACGAGACCTGGGGCACCCATTCTTAATGCGAGAACAAACAATTAGAGATCAGGGCCAGCGTCGAAGAAGAGAGACGTGGGACGTTGAAAGTGAAGGGGAGAAGAGATGAAGACGGTAATGATGGCTGATCCGGTGCGGTATCCGCGTATGACGACCGGGGAGATTCGCGAGACATTTTTGCTGAATGGGCTCTGCGAACCGGGCAAGCTGCATGTGAACTACGTGGACCTGGATCGTACTGTGGTTGGTTTTGCGGCTCCAACAGAGAGCGCGCTGACGCTGCCGACGTATCCGGAACTGCGGGCCGAATATTTTCTGGAGCGGCGCGAAATTGGCGTGCTGAATGTGGGCGGGACCGGCACGGTGACGGTTGAAGGCAAGAGCTACGAGCTGAATAATCTGGACGCGCTGTATGTTGGCAAGGGCAACAAGGCGGTTAGCTTTGCTTCGAAGGACAAGGCAACTCCTGCGGTCTACTATCTGTTGAGCTATCCGGCACACACGGGGTTCCCGGTGACGGTGGTGAAGAAGGCAGAGGCTAACCCGACAGAACTGGGCAGTGTGGAGACATGTAACAAGCGGACGATCTGCAAGTACATCTTTCTGCAAGGGGCGCGGAGCTGCCAACTTGTGATGGGCGTGACGCACCTGGCTGCGGGGAGTAACTGGAACACGATGCCTCCGCACACGCATATGCGGCGCTCGGAGGTCTACATGTACTTCAACGTTGCTGAGGATGCGCGGGTTGTGCATCTGATGGGGCCGCCGGATGAGACGCGGCACATTGTGATGGCCGACAAGGAAGTAGTGGTGTCTCCGGGCTGGTCGATTCATGCAGGTGTGGGCACGCGGGCTTACAGCTTTGTGTGGGGCATGGGCGGCGAGAATCAGGATTACGCGGACATGGATCCGGCGCCGGTTCAGACGCTGCGGTAGGGAAGAATCGAAGACGTGAGTTTATGTTTTCCCAGGTCTCAAAATCGAGACCCATTCGGCTACGCTCAGGGCAGGCTCTGGGCCACCCGCTGTTAATGGTTGAAAACAGGGAAGTAATGTTTGCCTGCGAGGTGTGTGTTTAGCGGGAAATGTTCGCTTATAGGGTTGCGCAAGGCGTGCAAAGGTTGGTCTATAGGGTTGCACTTTTTTGAGCACTTAACCTTTCAAGCAGCCCCAGGGCACGAATGGGTTGCTTGAAAGGTTCCGAAAAGCGGCCATGGGTTGTAGATAATTACCTGAAAAGTGCGTTATTTGTGGTTTTTTGTGGCAAATAACGTGCATTTAGGCGTGAATTAGGGTGTTTTTCTGTGTTATTCCTGACTGTATGTGCGGAGAAGAACGGCTCGGTGTTCCGGTTCCTTTTTTACAGTTGCGGGCACGAAGTTTAGGCATGGGGCAAGAGACACGACTGCGAGTTCCTGGATGAAGGGAGTAGTGCGATGAAGATTGCGATTTCGATTTTGGCGGCGCTGGCGCTCAGTGTATCGGCGGCAACTCTAACGGGAGACAAGGCGCTGGTGATTTCGGCGCAGGATGTTAAGGCGCAAATGGCGGACCTGGTTCCGCAGGCGAAACCAACGGGGAGCGCGGGGCCGATCATTGCGACGTATGGCAATCTCGGACTGATGCTCTCAGTGCGCACGGCAAGCGGCGTGGGAGAACTACATCAGCGCTTTGACGATTTGATGATCGTTGAAGAGGGGACCGCGACGCTGGTTACGGGCGGGTCGCTTGTGGATCCGAAGACGGGGGACAACGGGGAGATCCGCGGTACGAGCGTGCAGGGCGGAACTTCGAAGACGATTGGCGTGGGGGATGTGGTGATTGTTCCGGCTGGCGTTCCGCACCAGATACTGCTTGCGCCGGGGACGGTTTACAAGTCGATGGTGGCTAAGATCAAGGAGTCGTAGAAGTGGTCTTTCACAAACACGAAAGGCCAGGTTCCCGCTTGGGGAGCCTGGCCTTTTCGTTTTGGATTATAGATCCGGCAAATTAATACTGTCTTCGTGCTACCCCACCCTAGCCACAAAAACAAAGACGTGGCGAGGACGGGGCACCCAAAGGTTGTTGGTATTTATTTGCCGAAGCAATAGTGTTGAGCTGGATCGTTTCGGTGGTGGAGGAGGAGTCGCGCCCGGTTCGCGCTATGGTGAAGAAGAGATCCAGGGCGATTGATGGGAGCACGATGAAGACACGCTTCTGCACATTCTGGCCGTTACCTTTGGTGGCTACGTTGGCGGCGGGTTGCATGGCTGCCGCGCAGAACGCAGTGCCGCTTGTGCTGCCGATGGAGAGTGTCAACGGGCACCTGGTCGTCGAGCTGGAGGAACGTACGCTGGGCAAGCTGCGGCTGGTGGTCGATACGGGAGCGGAGAAGACGCTGCTGTCGACACGGGCGGCTGGGAAGGCGAAGGTGGACCGGCATTTTACCGACCGGTTCTATTCGTTCTACGGATTCGGACAGGAGAAGAAGGCCACGCTGGCGGGACATACGAGTCTGGAACTGCGCTCGGGTGAGAGGTCGCTGGCTACGGTGGAGGCGCTGGTGCTCGACGCCAACAATATGGATGTAGGTATGCAGCCGGCACCAGATGGGATTCTTGGGTGGGACTTTTTTCAACACTTGTGCGTGCGTCTGGACAGCAAAAGGCAGCGGATAACGATTGGCGCGGCGGACCAGTGCGCGACGAAGGAAGAGGGGTTCGACACGCCGCCGGTGGAATGGATGAAAGAGGGGCTGCTGCTACCGGTGACGGTGGCGCTGGCCAATCAGCACACGATGAAGCTGAAGCTGCATGTAGATACGGGCAGCGACAGCATCCAGCTGAACCCGCGGCTAAGGGGTGAACTGGGGCTTGAGGAAAAGCCGCAGGGGAAATCGCAGAATCAGGGTAAGGGAGTGAACGGCTCCTACGCCTGGGACGTGGCCTACGCCACGTCGATTGAGGCCGACGGTGGGCACCCGAGGCTTGAGGGCAAGCTTCCGCTGGTGGTTCCGCGTTCCGGGTCTTATTCGCGGCCCAGCAGGCTGTTCAGCGGGAGGGACGAGGCGCTGCTGTTTCGGGATGGTGTGGTGGGCAACAATGTGCTGAGCCAGTACGAGCTGATCTTTGATCCGGTACAGAAGAAGTTGTATGTGCGGGCGTATAGCTATGTGGCGAAGTAGGGGGGGCAGCTTCAGGCTCCTAGCTTCCAGCTGGTTTGTTCGGTGGTTGGCGGATTTCTGGAGGCGGGAGATTTTGGTGCGGGTCGGGAGACCCGCACTACAGCCGGGCTGGAGCCCGGCGCTACTGATCGACGGTGCGCTCGGCGCTATGGGTGCTGTTGACCAAGTGTGACTTGGACTGCCGCGGATTGAGGACTGTCTGGTTGTCGATCGGATAGGGTATCCTTGCAGGGATTCCAAATCGACCTGTCTGGAAATGCGCAATTCGACCGATTTAGACCAAGAGACGGTTGAGGGATCAAAAGATTTGCTCTTCGAGGAAAATCGATTTTCTGAACTACAATCACCGTTGCGAGAGAATGACGACTGTCTCCACACTCTTGCGCCTAGATAACTCGATCTGAAGGTTGCATCTTCAGTCCAGCCGGAACTCTTAGGAACTGTATGTCACGATTGAATCCATACGTTGTTCTGCTCACGCTGATTGCTACGCTGGGCGGATTGCTTTTTGGATATGACACGGCCGTGATCAATGGCGCGGTGGGCAGTCTGAAGGCTTATTTCATCGATCCGCGCTTTGCGGATTTGGCCAACCCGGCACAGGCCAACGCCGCGAATTCGTTGCTCGGGTTTGTGGTTTCGAGCGCGCTGATCGGTTGCATCATCGGCGGAATCTCCGGCGGCTGGGTCAGCACCAACATCGGGCGCAAGCGCGGATTGGTGATTGCCGCCGTGCTTTTCCTGCTCTCAGCCCTGGGCGCCGCGGCGCCGGAGTTTCCCTTTGCTCCCATCGGCCACGGCGGGCCGGACTACATGGTGAATTTTGTTATTTACCGCATCCTTGGCGGGATTGGTGTTGGGCTGGCTTCGATGTTGTCGCCAATGTACATCGCCGAGATTGCGCCGGCCAAGGTGAGGGGGAACCTGGTGGCGTGGAACCAGTTCGCCATTATCTTCGGCATGTTGGTGATTTACTTCGTCAACTTTGGAATTTCAAAAACGGGGAGCGGCGATGCGTGGCTGAATACCATTGGCTGGCGCTACATGTTCCTCTCCGGCGTGATTCCCGCGGCTCTTTTTCTGCTGCTCCTGCTTTTTGTGCCGGAGACCCCGCGCTTCCTGATGCTGAAGGGAAATGAAAGTGCCGCGCGCGCGGTGCTGACCAAACTGGTGACGCCGGAAGAACGCGAACAGGAGCTTTCTGAAATTCGTGCCTCGCTGAGCGAGCATCACTCCGGCAAGATGTTTTCGTATGGCGCACTGCTGATTTTCATCGGGATCACGGTGTCGATCTTCCAGCAATTTGTGGGCATCAACGTGGTGCTCTATTACGCGACGGATATTTTCAAAGGCATGGGCATGTCGACGAATGCCTCGCTGATGCAAACGATTATTGTGGGCGCGGTTAACCTTATCTTCACCGTAGTTGCGGTTCTGAGCGTGGATCATTTCGGCCGGAAGCCACTCCAAATCATCGGAGCGCTGGTGATGGCGGTGAGCATGATTTCGTTGGGCGTTGACTTTTGGCTCGGCGGCCAGGGTATGGTTGCGCTGGTGTGCATGCTGGTGTACACGGCCGGGTTTGCTGTTTCGTGGGGACCGGTGACCTGGGTTCTGCTGAGCGAGATTTTCCCGAATCAGATTCGCGGCAAGGCCATGGCGGTTGCAGTGGCTGCGCAGTGGATCGCCAATTATCTGGTGAGCTGGTCGTTTCCGATTCTGGATGACAATCCATACCTGGTGGCGCATTTCAAGCATGGGTTCGCTTATTGGATCTATGGGGTGATGAGCGTTCTGGCTGCGTTGTTTATGTGGAGATTTGTGCCGGAGACGAAAGGGCGGACGCTGGAGCAGATGGAAGGGTTGTGGAGGAAGAAGTTGGTTTAGGGGCTTGGGATCGTTTGCGGTTGGCTTCGTGGTATCCCACCCTTTCCGCGATGAAGCTACGGAAAGGATGGGGCACGAGGAGTTCCTGGGAAGGTTGATGGAATCCCAGGTCTCAGAAACGAGACTTGGGGCACCCGGCGGTGAGGGAGACGCGATGAATGCTTTCATCGATTTTGCTTTTGGACATCGGATAGAGTTCTTTTACATCATCCTGGGAATCGGAGTGATCTTGTATTCGTGCTTTGCCAAGCGTATGTCATTTGAGGGAGATTTTGCTGTGAGGCCGGAGGAAAGGCAGACGTATAAAGCGACCCCCGAAATGCGCAAATATGGAATTTCTCTCGGCATGTTGCCGCTGATCTATGGGCTCTATGAGCTTTTATCTTCGTTAGTCGCGAATGGCGGCGGGGTACACATGCATCGCTAGAGGCATGTCCGTTGCAGGGGCTGAAGCCCAGCGCCTTTTTGCGGTGTTTGCGGCACGACTGAAGTCGTGCCCTGACACAAAGCGCGGGGGAGAGTTTCGTCGAGTCCCATCCTAGCGACAAAAACAAAGACGTCGCGAGGATGGGGCACCCGAAGTTTGAGCGGGTTTGAGGGGCCCGAAAGGCAACCGCAGGTTCTTCGATTCCCTGCGCTGCGCTCCGGTCGCTCAGAATGACAACTGTTTCTGATGACGGTCTATTTTCTCGATAGAAATAAAGAACTAGGCTCTCAACTGCGAGAGCCTGGCCTTTTTGTTGCTTCGCTTTGTCGAACTAGACGGTGTAGGTGCTGGAGGAGACGCGGCCGCCCTTGCCGGTCCAGTTGGTGTGGAAGAACTGGCCGCGGGGCTGGTCGAGGCGCTCGTAGGTGTGGGCGCCGAAGTAGTCGCGCTGGGCCTGGAGCAGATTTGCAGGCAGGCGGTCGGCGCGGTAGCCGTCGAAGAATGCGAGCGCGGTGGAGAACGCCGGAGTGGGTACGCCGAGCTTGACGGCGGCCATGACCGCCTTGCGCCAGGACGCCTGATACTTATTAACGGCGCGCGAGAAGAACTTGTCGAGCAGCAAATTGTCGAGATTCTTCTTTTTGTCGAAGGCGGTCTTGATGTTGCCCAGGAACTGGCTGCGAATGATGCATCCGCCGCGCCACATGAGGGCGATGCCGCCCATGTTCAGGTTCCAGCCGTTCTCCTTGGCAGCGGCTTTGAGCAGCATGTAGCCCTGCGAGTAGGAGATGATCTTGGAGCAATAGAGGGCGCGGCGCACATTCTCAATGAATGCGACACGGTCGCCGACGGAGGGCTTCGCCTTGGGTCCCTTGAGTACTTTGGATGCGGCGACGCGCTCATCCTTGATTGCCGAAAGGCAGCGAGCGAAGACCGATTCGCCGATGAGGGTGACGGGTTGGCCGGTGTCTAGCGCGCTGATGACGGTCCACTTGCCGGTGCCCTTCTGGCCGGCGGTGTCGAGGATCTTGTCGACGAGGGGCTGGCCGTCTTCATCCTTTTTGGCAAAGATGTCGCGGGAGATTTCGATGAGGTAGCTGTCGAGTTCGCCCTTGTTCCACTCGGCAAAGACATCGTGGAGCTCGTCGGCGGTGAGCCCGAGGCCGTGCTGGAGCAGGTCGTAGGCTTCGCAGATGAGTTGCATGTCGCCGTACTCGATGCCGTTGTGGACCATCTTGACGAAGTGGCCTGCGCCGTCTTCGCCGACCCAATCGCAGCAGGGGGTTCCGTCTTCGACCTTGGCGGCGATGGCCTGGAAGATCGGCTTCACGTGCGGCCATGCGGCGGGATTGCCTCCGGGCATGATGGAGGGACCGCGGCGCGCGCCTTCTTCGCCTCCCGAGACGCCGGTGCCGATGAAGAGGATGCCTTTGGCGGCCAGAGCCTTGGTGCGGCGGTTGGAGTCGGTATAGAGCGAGTTGCCGCCGTCGATGATGATGTCACCGGCTTCAAGATGCGGCAGGATCTGGTCGATCATCTGGTCGACGGTGTCGCCCGCCTTGACCATGAGCATGATGCGGCGTGGGCGCTTGAGCAGGCCGGCGAGCTCTTCGACGGAATGGGCACCGACAACCTGGGTTCCCTTGGCTTCGTTGGCGATGAAGTCGTCGACCTTTGACACGGTGCGGTTAAAGACGGCGACCTTGAATCCGTGGTCGTTCATGTTGAGGACAAGATTTTGTCCCATTACGGCAAGGCCGATCAGGCCGATATCACACACTGCTTCAGACATACGCTCTCCAAAAGACGAATTTTATCACTGCGAATGGATGGACTTTTCCTGATTATACAGGAGTGGTCTGACCAGTAGGGGTGGGAGCGAAGTGCAAGGAGAGCAAAGTTGCGGTGGTATTAAAGGGGCGGTTGTTGGTTTTGGATAGAAGCAGCAAGTTAGAGCGGGCTTGTGCGAGGGAGCAGAGCCTTCGATTCGCAAGCGCGGCAGGAGCCGCATTCCAAGGTCTTCCGCCGCGGCGGGCGAGGCCTGGGAATGCGGAGTTGGTGTGAGACCAGACGCTAGATTGTGATGCCGGCGGAGCGGTAGATTTTTGTGATTAGGCGCATGTCGGTGAGGCCTTCTTCGCCGGGGCTTTGGGGCTGGAGGTTGTTGAGGACGCAGTTGGAAAAGTGTTCGCCTTCGGCCTGGAAGTGGGAGGGATCGCGTGCCGGGTTGAGTTCATCAAGCTTGGTTCCGGAG
>DASRLI010000470.1:0-5246 GCA_035648535.1 Occallatibacter sp.
GCGGTAGAAGCGCTCGATATCATTGCCTTTAAAGGTGGAGCCGTCGCCCCAGATGTGGACGTCGTCCTCCTTCATTGCGGCCACCAGCATGGTGCCGGTAACGGCGCGGCCTATCGGAGTGGTGTTGAAGTAGGCGACGCCAGCGGTGGTGATGTGGAAGGCGCCGGCCTGAAGCGCGGCGATGCCCTCGCGAACCAGCGGGCCGCGGCAGTCGATGAGGCGAGCCTTTTCGGCGCCGTATTCGAGGGCCGCGCGCGGGATCGCGTCGTAGTCGGTTTCGTCGGGCTGGCCCAGGTTCGCCGTGTAGGCGTAAGGAATGGCCCCCTTCTGCCTCATCCAGTGCAGTGCGGCAGAGGTGTCGAGCCCGCCGGAGAAAGCAATGCCGACTTTCTGGCCGACGGGCAAGGATTCGAGAATTGCAGACATGCGTAAGAACCTCAACGAGCAACTAGCTTCTGGCTAGAGGCGAACGGTTACGAAACGATGATGGAGGCGTCGAGGACTTCTGAGTATGCCAGAACAACTTTCTTTGCCATGATGTCTCCTAAGGAACCTTCTAATAGCTTCGATGTTTTGAAAGGGCACGACTTCAGTCGTGCCGTAAAACAATCAAATTGATTGTGGGCTTTAGCCCCTGAGGGAATCTAGGCTTCGCACTAACGCTCGACCAGAAATTCCCCAACTAAACCAAAAACTCACGACTGGCAACTGACTACTGAAAGCTGGCCACATTCGTCAGGCCGCCAAGCAGCAAAAGCAGCAACGCCTTCTGCGCATGCATCCGGTTCTCCGCCTGGTCGAACACAATCGACTGCGCCCCGTCCAGCACCGCATCCGTCACTTCCGCGTTACGTCGTGCCGGCAGACAATGCATAAACACCGCGCTCGCCTGGGCTTTTTGCATCAGCGCTTCGTTCACCTGGAACGGCCTGAAGATCGGTGCGCGCTTGGCGGACTCGTGCTCGAAGCCCATGCTGACGCACACATCGGTGTAGATCGC
This sequence comes from Occallatibacter sp., assembly GCA_035648535.1. Lineage (GTDB taxonomy): Bacteria > Acidobacteriota > Terriglobia > Terriglobales > Acidobacteriaceae > Telmatobacter. The sequence goes on from DASRLI010000470.1 coordinate 1,001, forward strand.
ATTCGCGCCTTCGGCAGCGGCCTGCGGGTCTTGCAGCAGGCGCAGTTCGCAGCTGTTGGCCTGGGCGATGTCGCGAGCCAGGGTAACGATCTCGATGTCCGGCGAGTAGCCGCGCGGCGTGGCCACGGTGACGTTGGCGCCGAGTTGCGCGCCGGTGAGCATGAGCGAGTGGCAGACATTGTTGCCGTCGCCGACGTAGGTAAAGTTCGCCCCGGCCAGCGAGCCAATATGCTCTTCCAGCGTCATAAAATCCGCCAGCGCCTGGCACGGATGTTCGAAGTCCGAGAGCGCATTCACCACCGGCACGCGCGAGTTGGCCGCCATCTCCGTAATCGTGTCGTGCGCATACGTCCGCAGCACAATCACATCCACCCAGCGCTCCACATTCTTCGCCACATCAGCAATCGACTCGCGCTCGCCCAGCGGTGAGTTGGTCTGGTCTACGAAAATCGCGTTGCCGCCCATCGTGTTAATGCCCGTCTCAAAGCTCAGCCGCGTACGCAGGCTCGCCTTCTCGAACATCAGCACCATCTGTTTAGCGTCGAGGGCATTGCGATACTCGCGCGGATTGCGCTTCACATCATGGCCCAGCTTCAATATCGCGCGCACTTCACCGCTCGACAAATCGGCAATCGAGCAAAGGTCTTCGCCTGCCAGCCGCGCCGCCGCGGCAAGTACATCGGGGTCTTTCTGCACCGGAACTCCTACGTCCCGGCGTTCCATCGTTTTACTAACCATGTTGGTGTCCTCCTGCGGATGCCGCGGCACCCTCACCGGCCGCATATTGCCCGGCTGCAAATTCTGTAAAGATTTCGTCCAGCGCTGCGATTGCTGTATCCACATGCGCGCGCTCCAATATGAATGGCGGCAAGAACCGCAGCACCGTGTCGCTGGTGCAATTGATCAGGATGTGCCGTTTCAGCATCTCCGTCACCGTCCGCTTGCCAAGCTCTGCGGAATCGAGTTCCGCCGCAACCATCAATCCCTTGCCCCTCACATCCACAATCGCTTCATGCTTCTTTTTGAGGCCGCGCAACTGCTCTTGGAAGTAGTCGCCTACCGCCGTCGCATTGGCTAGCAATCCGTCCTTCTCGATTGCATCGATCACGGCTATTCCAACTGCGCATGCCAGCGGGCCGCCGCCAAATGTAGTCCCATGCACGCCGGGGTGGAACGACCGCGCCACCTCCTCTGTGCACAAAACCACTCCGAGAGGAATGCCCCCCGCGAGGGGTTTCGCCAGCGTCGTAATATCCGGCTGAATCCCGTAATGCTGGTAAGCGCACCACTTGCCCGTGCGCCCCATCCCGGCCTGAATCTCATCCACAATCAGCAGCGCTCCGGTCGAGTTCGCCAGTGCCCGCGCCTCCGCGAAAAACTCCTGCGTCAGCGGTCGAATTCCGCCCTCGCCCTGAATAGCCTCAACCAGAATGGCGCAGACCTCGTTAGAAAACTTTGCGCGCAAATCAGCCACGTCGTTGAACTTCACAAACTCCACGCCCGGCACCACCGGCGCAAACGGCTCGCGGTACTTGGCCTTGTACGTCGTCGACATCGCGCCGAACGTACGCCCGTGGAAGCTCTGATCCAGCGCCAGAAACTTCGTGCCGATGTTCTTGCCTTCGCTGCGCAGCACGCCCGCATGAGCCCGGGCCAACTTCATCGCGCCCTCCCATGCTTCCGTGCCCGTGTTGGCAAAGAACGCGCGATCCATTCCTGTGCGCTCGGTCAGCCGCAACGCCAGTTCCGCCTGTCCCTCGTGGTAGTAAAGGTTCGAGGTGTGAATCAGCTTCTTGCTCTGTTCGGCAATCGCATTCACAATCACCGGATGGTTGTAGCCCAGCGCATTCACGCCGATGCCGCTCAGCAGGTCGAGATACCGTTCGCCCTGCTCATCAATAATGTGCACTCCCTCGCCGCCCACAAACAAAATTGGGTAGCGATCGTAGGTCGAAAGCAGAAGCCGCGATTCCGCGGCACGAATCTGATCGAGTTTTGTCAATTTCATCACTCCTAACAGCGGTTCCACAATCGCATTCCTTGGAACCCCTGCATTTGAGTGCCTTTTTCCCTCAAGAAAAAGGCACCTTGCAATGTGCCAATGACGGCACGTAAATTGTGGAACCGCTCAAGCCACCATCACTTCGGTGCCGTGGGCTACGCGAGTGCTGCACAGGTCGGGAAGGGAACCGGCTGCCTCCGCGGGTAAAATCCTTACGCGTTTCACGCCGTTCAATAGAGCTTCGCGGCAGGCGCCCAGTTTGGGCAACATGCCGCCGGTAATCACGGCGCTCTTCGCCATCTCGGCAATCTGATCGATGCTCAGCCACCGGAGTACTTCGCCGTTTGCATCTTTCACGCCAGGCACATCGGTAAGAAACACGAGCGCATCGGCGCCGCATGCAACCGCGCATGCCGCTGCCATCTCGTCCGCGTTAACGTTGTAGTATTCGCCGTCAAATCCAAGCGCCAGCGAACAAAGAACAGGCACGCCGTTCAACTGCCAGATCGCCTCAAGCCACCGCGGATCGCTCGCCGCAATCTCGCCCACAAAGCCAAGATCCCGCCCACCGGCTTCGAATTTGGACCGCTTCTTGCGCGCGCGGAACAGCAATCCATCGCCGCCCGACATTCCCACCGCAGGTTGTCCGAGTGCGCCCAGCGAGGCCACCAGCTTTTTGTTCACCTTGCCGGCCAGCACCATCAGCGCAACATCGCGCGTCTCCGCATCCGTGATCCGTAGTCCATTAATGAACTCGCTCTGTTTGCCCAGCGCCTTCAGCGTATTCGTCAACTGCACGCCGCCGCCGTGCACTACCGCCACATGGTTGCCGTCGCGCACCAGTTCGACAATGGCGCGCGTACAGCCTTCCAGCAACGAGGGAGTCTCAAGGCCCGCTCCGCCCAATTTGACCACGTACTTCATTCGCGACCCTCCGCGGCGATTATCATTCGAGACCTTCCGATTCCGGCCAGCCCTGCATCACGTTCAGATTCTGCACAGCCTGCGAAGACGCGCCCTTCAATAAATTATCAAGGCAACTCACAATCACTGCGCGCCGCCCGCTCGCATCAAGCTGAAAGCCAATGTCCGAGTAGCTCGTTCTCACCGAGTGCTGAATCTGCGGCAGCCCGGTCTCATGCAGCCGAACCATCGGGCTGTTCGCAAAAAACTTGCGGTACACATCCGCAACGCTCGCCCGCGTCTGCGGCTCTTTGAACTTCACATAGATCGTCGCCAGAATCCCGCGCGGAATCGGCAGCAGGTGCGGCGTAAAAACAATCTCGCCCGCCTCAATGCCGATCTGCTCCAGCAGTTCGCCGGTATGACGATGCGTAAAAACTCCATAGGCCGACAGATTGTCGGCCGCGTACATAAAGTGTGTCTTAGCCGTCGGCGCTTTGCCCGCGCCACTCACGCCGCTCTTCGCATCAGCCACAATCCCATGTTCCAAATCGATCAGCCCCGCGGCAACCAGCGGCTTCACCGGCAGAATGACTGAAGTAGCGTAGCATCCGGGGTTGGCCACCAGCCGTGCATTCTTGATCTCTTTGCGATGCAGTTCCGGCATCCCGTAAACCGCCTGCGCCTGCGTCGCATCAGCCCGCTCGGTGCCATCGTCCTCGAACGCATACACTGCGCGGTTGGCCGCCTCAGTCAGCCGCCATGCCCCGCTCAAATCGATCACCTTCAGTCCACGATCCAGAGCATCCGGAACCCACTCCCGCGACTGCTCATGTGGCGTGGCCAGAAACAAAACTTCAACCCCGCGCTCAACCAGAAGCTCCCACGAAAAAGGTTTCTGCTTCAGAGCGCCGCTTCCTTTGCTGTCGATCAGCTCAGGGTGAATTTCGCCCAGCGGTACACCGCCGCGCGCAACGTCTTTCGCGTCCACGCGCCCGGCAAACACCGGCGGCGTTGCCTGCAACCGGGGATGGTGCAACAGCAGCCGTGCCAGCTCCGCGCCCGCATACCCCGTCACTCCCATAACAGCGGTTTGTACTTTCTCTTTCATGACTCCAGCATCGTCCTTAGCCGGGATTCAACTTCCCCCGCCCGCCGCGGGTCAGCGCAGATCACCAGCACCGTATCGTCTCCGGCCACCGTGCCCACGACCTCCGGCCATCCCTCGTGATCCAGCGCCGCGGCCACCGGCTGCGCTCCACCCATCACCGTTCCCACAACCACCTGGTTCATCGCCTGCCGCACACGCAAAACAAAACTCTCGATCATCTCTTCCACCGA
>DASRLI010000471.1:0-25128 GCA_035648535.1 Occallatibacter sp.
GATCTGGCAGCGGCGGGTTTGGTGACAGCTTGAACTACGAGGGAGCCGGCGAGGAGTGTGCTGAATTGAGCAGCTTGCTTTCCGCAAAGCGCGTAAACATAATCTCAGCTCGCGGAAAAGCTGGTCGGACGCAAAAGCCAAGGATGTGGAGATGGAACATACACGGTGCAAAATGGTGGCGATTGAAATAGACGACCCTCGCGGCGTCGGACTACTCAGCGCCGTGACGATTGAGATGGAAGACTCTCGCTGCAGGAGCCTGGCCGAGAGCATGGTGCTTGAGGTGGAGGACTCTCGCTGCAGGCGTTCGGCAATGAAGATGGAAGACCCCCGGTGCCAGAGTCTGCACATGAGCTGGTGATTTCGACCTCAAAATACTCTCCGGCAAGGCCCGCCTTTCAAGGCGTCAGCGGCAAGGTCGCCGCCCCGCTTGCTTCGACGAGCCCTGAATGTCTTCTATTCAAACTTGCCAGCTGAGTTCCTGAGAACGACATTGGAGAACACGCCCGTGTCTACGGTGACCGGATAGTGCGAGCAAAAACCGATTCCAACATAAAATGGCCCGTCAAAATGTAGTTGGATTGGCGGCCCGAACTGGTGCATCGGCTCTCCCTGTACGCTGATCAGCAACGCGACGCTGTCTCCCCGCTTTTCCAGTCCGATCCTCTGAGGCATTACGTTGGGAAGCATGCTGCCACTGATGCGGTACTGCATATCCTCGATCGAATGATTCTTTTCCGGACGTTGGGCAAGGTGGACCATGCCCGTTCCATGCTCGGCTGCCATAATCTCTTTCGAGTTGTCATCAAGGTCTTGCCGAATGATTAGAACTACCTTTCGGTCATGAGGAGGTTGCGCGACCGGAAAACTCACGTTCGCCGCAAATGAAACATCCCCTGATATCTTCTTCCACAAGTAACGAAACTCATCGCGGGTGTACCAGATGTTGTAGCCCGCCGAGTTGATGGTGTATTGCTTCGTGGCGGCGTCGTAGCTGGCGCTTCCCGGCACGAGGGCACTCCCGATGTCAGACTGCCCCTGAAAGATCCCGATAGGCGTATCAAAGCTCTTGCTTGCCCTATGAAAATCAGCTGGCGGCGGGTACTGCTTGTGCGTGGCTGAACCGGGTAGCGCCCAATCAGGCACATCGGGAGTAGCCGTTGTTTGTGTGGGAGTCGTTTGTGCGCTCACCCAGTGAGCTGGCATGCATAGTATTAAAGTTAGCAGCGCGCTTAAACACGTAAATACAGACGCTAAACGAAATGTAGAAACTCTCATGTCGAATAAACTAGCAGATCAACTCCACAACTTTCCACGCATTTCCTTCATCTTTGTCTTAACAAGCTGGGCGCAAGACCAACGTTGCTCAAAGCACAATTCACTTCCCCGCTCTTCATCGTTCCGCCCAAAGTCAGGCGCCGAAGTCAATGCGGACGCACCCGTTTTATCGCTTTTGGTAAGGGCGGATTTCAACGAGTTCCTAAACGCGCAATGCCACATATACCCAGTATGCAGCTACTTCAAGCCGATCTCGATGACTTGAATTGAATACTGCGGAACTGTGTGAGCAAAGCGTTTTGCGGCGTTCGATATGCTGCTTACTACCGGAACGATCCTCCTGGGCTCGGTGATCGAGTTAGTCTCCTGCGTAGTCTTGCCGCCGAGAGTTGTGATGGTTGCAACGTTGTGAACCCGAGTTGCCCCGCCCAGGTCGATTTGAATCGTCTGCGTCATCGACGAGGCGTTCACTAACTTGACGGTAACTACATGAGTCTTCGAATTGCTGGTAACAGACTCGAAAAGGCGCGGATTTGTCGTGACCAATTTCGAATCAAGTATCTGATCACCAAGGTGCGTGCCGAACATGACCTGAGCGTAGTAACTCGGCGATCCGTAGCTGCTGAGCGCATCGTGTCCGATCAGATCGCTGGGCCACTGCATGCCACCGGGATTCACATTGACGAATAGAGGCGCATACGAAGCCATCACGACGATGTCGCTGTTGCGCTCCATCCCCGTCATCCAAGCAGCGTCACCAAGAGCTGCTCCAAGGTTGGTCGTTGGAGATCCCTCACGCGTTGCCCATTCACCAACCAGAATCTTCGGCCCGCTACGGTCGTAACTGTCATAGCGATGAACATCCTGATAGAACTGCTGCGCCGTCCGGTAAAAATGTGTGTGCAGTGAGTGATCGTTATCGTCAAGAATGTCGGGCCGGACCTTCGTCACCGGCGCCGTCGCAATAACCTGCAACTCGGGATGTGCCTGTTTGATCGCCTTGTAGAACTGAGCAAATCGAGCGTCATACGTTCCGGATGGGTCGTGGTATTCTTCGTTGCCAACTTCCACCATCGTCAAATGGAACGGCTCAGGATGCCCATCCTTCGCCCGTTCAGAGCCCCACCGGGTCTCAGTGCTCCCCGCGACGTACTCAATCTCGTCAAGCGCATCCTGCACAAACGGCTCAAGGTCTTTGCCTGGCGACACGTGTTCCTGCTGAAGCGAGTATCCGGAATAGACCGCCAGCAGCGGTTCCATTTTCAGGTCTTCGCACCATTTCAGAAATTCGAGCAGACCCAGCCCGTCCGATGAGCGATAGGTCCAAGGCGTTGGATGTGTCGGCCGGTCAACTAGAGGCCCAATCGTCTTCTTCCATTCGTAGCGTTCGTTGATGTGGTCGCCTTCAACATAGTTGCCCCCGGGAAACCGCAAGAACTTCGGATGTAGGGCAGCGAGCTTCTCCATCATGTCCACGCGAAAACCGTTAGGCTCATTCTTGTAGGTCGGCGGAAAGAGCGAAATCAGCGAGAACCATGCGGTCCCCGCATGTTCCACCAAAAACTCCAGATGATTATCCGCGGAAGCAGGCAGCGCCCCGGTCTCCAGAGCGAACGTGTGTCTCTCCCACGAGCTTCCAGGAGCAGGCACAGTTGTCGAAGCCGCAACCGCACCCGTCTTGTCGTTCACCAATCGAATCGTCAAGTTGCCAATTGCAGCACCATCCGCCTTGCCGTAGAACGAGCCCGAATAAGTTGTCGACGGCCTAACCGCCATGCCCCAAAACCCGTTGTTGTAGAAGCCGGCCTCATCCTTCGGACTGGCGGACACGGCAACAAATTTGGCGCTATGCGGAATGGCTGCGCTCGGCCCCGTAGTCTTGTCAATTTCGATTGTGGCTTGGGAGTTGCCATTCTGAATCAGTGTCCAGTTTTCAAGGCTCAGGCCACGGCTGGTCTGGAAGGTACGGTTGCTCACCAACTCTGCATACAAGCCACCATCGTAGGAGTGATTGATCTCTTCGGTCATGATGCCGTAAAGAGTCGGGCTGACCTTTCCGACAATCTTGGAGGTATCGATGGTTAGAGTGGATACGCCCTGTGCGATGGTGGCGAGCGGAGCAACCATGAAAACGGCGACGAGGAAGACAATTCGATGGAAGACGCGCATGGGTGGCACTCCTTGATTTCGAGGATTGTATAACTTCCACTCGATGCATGGCTAACATCTGATAAGCAAACCTCTCTGAAAACAGCTCTGGGCTCGAGCGGAACCATTCCCCATAGTTTCATGGACAATCGCCAGAGACCATCATTTGACGGGACGCTAACTCAAGCGGCTACTTGGCCAGCTGACTGACCATGAAGTCCGCCATGATGTGGTTTGCCTCAATCGATTCCGGCAAGCTGAAGGGCATTGCCGGCGGCAGGATGCCGCGTTACTTTCAGGTCCTGTCCAGCGTGAAGTTCAAAGACGATGTGCCGAACGAAATTACCTACGTGTTGGGCCGCGAACTCCACTGAGACCGAATTAGTGGAAACTTAAAACTCGCCCTCACTCACTTCAGAAGGACCTTGACTAAGAGCCCCACTCCTGACAATCCCAGCAGAATGAATGAAATTCTTTTGAAGTTCACGTCAGAAATGCGCCGGTAAAGCGCAACACCGGCGACTGTGCTTGGCAGAACAACTGGCAAAATAATTGCGAGCAGGATCCAGAATCGTCTTCCAAAGGTCGAAGGATGGGCGTAGGCATTCGTCGCGAGCGACACCAATTGCAGCACAATAATGTACGGCTGCACGATCGATCTGGTTAGTCGTTTCGGGATGTCCCGCAAGCCTGTCCAAACTACGACCGCAACACCCGGAAAAGCAGTAAAACCTCCTACCACTCCACCGATCAATCCCACGGTGACGCCACTTCCCACGCCACCCGAGCCTTTCATCTTCAAGCTCGAGGGTTTCAGTAGCGAATATACAGAATATGCGGCGAGAATCACCCCAAATACCAGCATCAGTTTGGCCGCCGGCAGGTGATTCAAGACCCAAATTCCAAAAGGAACGCCGAGAATCCCTCCCAGCACGTAAGGTCCGTAACCACTTGGCCACACCTCTTTCCATGTCTTCGGCATATCTGCACGCAACTGGCCTATCGACAGGAATTGGTTGGCGGCCGACAGTGCCATTAGCAATGGCACTGCGAGTGTTGGCGGAATCAAGAGTAGGCAGGAGGAGCCGATGGCAGAAAATCCGAACCCTGCCAAGCCGCTGATCAGGCCAGAAAGGCCCAGAATTCCCGCAATCAGGACTAGCTGCCACCACTGGAATCCGATAAATGTTGCACCGGACACATGATGAAGCACAGTTGCAACCAATACGAAGAGAGCAGCAATAGCGATGATGCCAACAATCAAGATGCGATTTCCACCCGGATGCTCATGTCCCGTGGTCGTGCCTCCTACCTCGGGCACATTCAAATCATCTGCTGTAGTTTCCTGTAGTTCACTTGGATTCATTTCCGACTTTCAATTCTGAATTTTCATCTTGGCGTTTAGAGCTGCAGGAACTCCTGCTGATGCCCGGGGATGCATTTGTAGTAGTTTTCAGTGGTAGTAATCTTGCTCTCCGCCTCTTGGGCTAGAGTGACCTGATGAAATATTGAACCAACAGCGATCAAGAGGGCAAAACTGCGCAAGACGTGTTTCATTTGTCGTCTCCAATAAAGTGAGTTAGTGAGAATCAAAAGGCTCACTTAGGCGTAACCGGTTGCAGCCATGCACCATTGCCCGCGGAATCCCAGACAGCGAAACGGATCCACTTCTTCCCGGTAGCGTCGAATGGGATTTTAAAATTCCTGGTGCCAAACGGAATTGTATCTGTCAGGTTGATAATCTGGCGGTCAACCTTTGTCCCATCGCTCCATACCAATTCGGCGAAATCGAGAGGAAAGGTATATTCGATGCTCGCGGTATAGGTGCTCTTTGCGCCGGAGCCCTCGATACCCCAGTTATGAAAGAGGATTTCCCCAGTCGTACCGAAGAAGTTGCCCTCGTGCAAACCTTCCACAATCGGCGCCCAACTCTCGTTGAACAAGGGCACTTTGTCGAGCTTCAGATAATTGATCGCAAGACTTGAGTAACTATCATCGGCGGGGACCTTCATATACGTGTCCCCTTCCGCAAGCATGAACTTCGGCTTGGGCGCCCAGTTGCTCATGTCGTCGTTCACCCCGAAACAGCGAACCTCGCAAAGCCGCTTCTCTGAGAGATCCACAGGCAGCGACTCCCACGAAGCGCCGATGAAGCGGTCGCTGAGGAAGAAAGCCTTGTCCTTGTAGAGATCGGGAAAAAGAGCCGTGCTCTTGGTCCGCGGGTGCGCTGCCCAAAGGATAGCTCCCTCCTGGTTGACCATCTTCAATACATCTTCTTCGGAGCCGAGGTGATAGACGTGCCCATAAGTCGGGTCATTCTCTTCGAATGATTGATTGGCGGGCCGCTGAGGCTGAGTGCGGGTGAAGTAGACCGGCTTCGGCATCATGATATAGGTATGGCCGCCAATGTACGCGTTCGCCTCTTCGGCAGGAATCACCAGGAAGTTCTTATCGGATAGATTTGCGGTCGCTTCAAAGTAAAGCTTCTGCTCCGGGAGTCTCTTTGGTCCCGGATCGTTCCCATCAGAATCATCGTGAAAGTCGCCCAGATACACGATGTTGATTCCCACACCCTTGAATACAGGAACCCAGGAGGGACTGAAGTTGACCGTGCCGCGGTCGCGTGCCATCTCATTCAGTTCCAAATGGAAATGTCCGGTAATGGTCTTGAAGCCGGGAACAGGCTTATAGACGTCGTTGTGCGTGTAAGCCATCACCGCCCGCTGGGTCGGGTGATCGCTATCCGGATTAAGGTAGTAGTAGACAGCCATGCGCTGCATAGTGCCCGCAGGCGCGTTGTACAGCGCGTAGTTCTCTACCTGCTCGCGAGCCACTCCCACACGGCGCTTCCATACCTCATCCGAGACTCCCCAGGGCGCGTATCCTTCGCCCCGTTCGGGCTGCATAACCCCCAGTGAGAACGAACTGTTATCGTCTTTTCGGTAGTACACGTAGCCCAGGTTTACCTCGTTTTCACGCGCAAAGAAAAACTTATGCGGAGGAGGCATGATCGCCAGCGAGCCTGGGGCCTTCGAGCCGACGCCAACCTCAAGAATCTCCAGCCGATTGCGTGCCCTCACGTTGATGGGAGATTGGTTCACCGCACCGCCGAACTCCTCCTGCTGCCATACTTGAGACGTGTCACGCCAGGTCACTTTCGTATCGTCCGCGATGTGAAAGCCCTTCAAGCCGGCCTTATATATGTAGGCCACTGAGGGAGCATCGGTCTTTGCAAGCGCCTCCTGCCTCAGGAGATTCGAGCCTTTGTAGACCGTGAACTGAAGATCTCCGGAGAACATGCCCAGCGTCAGGCCGTTGAATCTGATGCTGACGCGATCGCCAATCGTCGCCACCCTGCAGCTATCGGACTTGTAGCTCACAGCCGCGCGCGCAATTTCGCTGGCCTGCCGCGGAGGACCCGACATACGCTGCGTTCCTGGGATCGCCAATGGTGCATCCCAGAACACAAACCACTTGTACATCTCCTCATTCTCGGGAGTGTCCAGGTTATAGTGCTTCAAGTTATTCAGCTCGACCGAGTCAATGCGCCGCCGCCCAGTGGTCACTTCGAACTGAGGTGTCAGATCTTTGCCAAGCCCGATCCACTCGCCGTCGCCCTTTCGCGCCGCGAGTTCCTTAACCACAGGCTGACCGTCTCGAAGGGTAAACGCCGCCCGGAGTTGCGCGCCCGCCTCCCCATCCCAGGTCAACTCAACAGAGTCGGCGCTTGCCACAACCTTGATGCCGTCGATGCTCTTGTAATCCTGCAGATTGCAGTTCAGCGACTGAGCGGCTCCAAAGCCGGTAAACGCCAGCAAAGCGAAAATCAAACCCCAGAACTTCATGAGTCTCTCCCTGTATCCATTGCGCGGCGCGCAAAGTTAGTCTTGGTCTTAGCGGTGAAAGTATCCGAACCAGGCTGACGCTGCGACACAATACTTGTGACTAAATTGAACGTGGTCGGACTGATTAAATAGTTCGTTGAAACAGCGGAGCTGTTGTTCAGGATGTTGTACGCCTGAAAGTTCAGCTCCAAATGGTACTTGTCATGCAATGTGAACACTTTAGCAGTTTTCGCATTGAGAATGCTTACCACCGGGCCCTGGAACTGACCAAACGGCCCCATCCTGACAGTTGTGGCGCTTTGACTAAGCGCAGCACTGTTGATTTGGAAACTTGTAGGCGCCTTGTGAATCTGTCGTGGTGGTCAACTTTGTAAGTTGCAACGCCCGACTGCTTACCGAAATCGTTGCATTCGGAATGGCATTGCCATCTGGACCAGTCACCACGCCTACGATGCTTGCGGCTTGACTCTGCCCCCAAAGCACCGAACCAGACGTTTCCACAAAGCAAAGTGCGACTAGAACGAACAGCGACCAGAACGTCCGTTGCCCGTTTTTCATTTCTTGCCTCCAAAAACCTGAATTGAATCTCACTGCATCGACATGCAGACCCTCGCTGACGTCTGGTAAGCCTCATGCCGTAGCTCGCCTGGGGAAAATCAAGCGCTTTCGGATACCAGGCTCATTTCCCGGAGCGATTAGTACCTTCCCGTGTGAAGAGTTGGAAAGCCCCACTGTGTGAGTTACGTGTATGTATCGCCTCTGTATCTGAACTTATGGATTTGATTCGGCGGCGAATGGCGATCGCTCAGCGCGAGGATTGAGCGGAACAGCAATTGGGCTTCAAAAGGAAGACATTGGAGATTTGTCAGTTCGCTGATCTCAGAGGAAGACCCTGATCCTCTGAGGTTGGCGGCTTGGGGCGGAGGCGGCGCTCGGCTAGGACCTGATTGCGAATCAACAAGCACGAGGCGTTGGCAACACAACAGCCAGCCGCCGTGGCCAACTCGCCTGCAACTCTCCCGCTAAAGGAGTGGAGGCTCCGCTCTCGTGCGACGTTATCAGAAAGGATTCAGGCTGAAAGGTGGGCTTCCAGTACCTTGAGAAACTTGGCAAGCCACGCAGGATGCGCAGTCCAGGCCGGACCGGTAACCAGGTTTCCATCCACAACCGCGTCGGAAAAATCGACTGGTACGAACGTCCCGCCGGCAAGCTCCACCTCCGGCGCGCAGGCCGGATACGCATTCAGCTTGCGACCCTTCAGGACGCCCGCCGCAGCCAATATTTGGGGCCCGTGGCAGAGCGCCGCGATGGGCTTCCCCGCCTTGTCAAAATGCCGGACAACATCAAGCACCTTGGCATTCAGTCGCAGATACTCTGGCCCGCGACCGCCCGGAATTACCAGGCCGTCGTAGTCTTCGGCTTTGATCTCGTCGAACGTCGCATTCAAAACAAAGTTATGACCGCGCTTCTCCGTATACGTCTGATCACCTTCAAAATCGTGGATTGCCGTGCGGATAATGTCGCCGCTTTTCTTGCCGGGACAAACCGCATCCACCTTGTGACCCACCATCTGCAGGGCCTGGAACGGGACCATAATTTCGTAATCTTCAACAAAGTCGCCGGCAAGCAACAACAGTTTTGCGGATTGCATGCGCATCCCTCCGTCTGCGAGTTTGCCACATTGACCTACCTGCCGCAACTCAGCCGTCTTGAGATCGCTTCGCCAGGGGAAGCATGAAGTGCTTCAACATCAGGTTTAGAAAATTCGGGCGAGGCGCACGTGGGCGAGTGGACTGCGAAAGCTGCCGCTCATGTCAGCCACGGCTGTTGAAGATCGCGCTCGTATATGTGCTTCTCGGCTGGACCGCTGAGTCGCCAGCGGCTGCGCATGTTGCGCTAACCGGGTGCCCCGCGCTGCTCAGGACTCTCGTCTTCGCGGCGTCCATGGCCTTCACATGCACACTTTGCGTCAGGCGTCGTCTGGCTGGCTTTCAAAATGAGTTCGGAGTTCACTTCAATTTCGCCGGAATTCCAGGTCGCGATCATGCTCCGGGGCTTTGTACTCTTCGCGATCTTTCCGCATTGCAGCCTGCCATGGATCTGGCTTCCTGGCTTGCACTAATGCGTTCCCGGTCACCCCACTCCACCACCCAACGGCTCGCTTGGTTTCCTCAGGTAGACTTTCGCCATATTTTCGCCTATGCTGGTTCTGCCATGGCCTTCGGAATTCAGGAGCGAAAGCAGTTCGTAGTCACTTGCAAGCGGTGCCGGCGCGACATACCGGCCGGTGTCAAGGTCTTCCCTTTTCAGTCGATTGTCATTGCCTGTCCCCTCTGCGGGGAGCAGCGCCGATACCTGCCCTCAGAGGTTCTTCTGGGGCGGCCAAATCATCTGGTAGAAAAACAAGCGCAGACTGGGGCACCTTGACGTGTTTAGGGCAAGCATTCGCGGACCACACCCACCACCCCCTTTAGCCTTCGTCTAATCGGGCAAGTTCCAATGTTCCACGCAAAACCTTAGCGCTGGACGCAGTCTTGCTTCCCGGGTCGAACCCCCAAAACTGGACAATCTGGGGACTTTAGAAAGCGTTTACCAGGGACGAGGACCTGCCTCCCGTGCCGTAGACCGCCTGCACAACAGTAGTTTGGGAGCCGTTCGGTAAACTGATTTACTTTTAAATCTCGAGATGAAAATAAGGAGAAATCTCCGTCAAATTGTTATTGACAAGCAGAGTGTGGTGGGGCCATAATTTTGGCCGTTGAAGAAAACATATTCTCGCAGACGTTGAACCAGGGCTTCGCTCGGGCCGACCAGATTCGCGAAGTGCCTTCCCCCGGGGGGACAGTATCCCGAAGTTCGGTGTCGAACAGGGTGCTGAGTTTCGCTGCGAGATATCCAAGGCTGGCGACGCGGAACGGAGTCTGTAAGCTCCGAATTTGGATTTCTTCAACGGACGTTGTCGGGACACTGGCGCAATCGGCGCTTGTCGCACGGGAGTTCATCCGGACTATTCGGTTTTGTACCGCAGCGAAGTGAGGCGTGCAGGTTTTCGAACGCATCTGCAACTTCCTGGATCGTAAGGTGGTCGCAAGTCATTGCGGAGGAGAAATTGGAATGCCCGGTACCCGGCGTCTGATCTCGAATCAGTACCCATTGCACAGCCTTATATTCATCGCGGCGGTCCTCGTCCCGGCGAAAGAGTCACCCGAATCGAACTGATCGTACCGACTACTCCACTGCGAAACGCAGTGCCTACTAGTGACGAGAGTGGCGGACGGTAAGTCGAGTCAACGATTGCTTAGGAGACAAACCATGAATCGCTCTTTGATGCAAACTTTCTCTGTAGCAGGGATGCGCCTGGCAAGCCCGCGAATCAAAGGATTCGGAGTGCTATGCGTTGCATTTATCGCTCTTTTCCTTACTCTCGCGCCTCAGGCAGGTGCACAAGATAACGCCACCATCTCCGGAACCGTCGCGGATAACACCGGAGCTATGTTACCCAATGCGACAATTGCTCTCACCAATATCGCAACCAGTCAGACGAGAGAAACCACGGCGAACTCGGTGGGCGCCTTCCATTTCGGAAACGTCGGCGCGGGCACCTACACCCTCTCAGCCACAGCGACGGGCTTCCAAAAGTTCACTAGGACCGGCATCATAGTGAACGTTGCCCAAACCCTGGAAGAAAACGCCACCCTCACGATCGGCAGCCAGGCACAGACGGTTACTGTCGAGGCAGATGCCTTACAGGTTCAGACCGAGACCAGTGAAGTCAGTACCCTGATCAGCGGTGAACAGGTCAGGCAACTGGCTACCAACGGCCGCAACGTGGTTCAACTCGCGGCTCTTGGCCTTGGCGTTTCCAACAACCTGCCCGCGTTTGGCGGTATCGATGCGCTTACATCCGCCAACGGCATCAGCTTCAACGGACAGCGGCCTACACACAACGTCTATCTTCTGGATGGCGCTGAACAGAATGACCGCGGCTGCGGTGGTTGCTTCATGAACCTTCCCTCGCAGGACGCAATCGGTGAGTTCCAGACCCTTGGCAGCAACTACTCGGCCGATTATGGTATTGGTTCGGGCGGCACCATCGTCATGATGCTCAAGTCCGGCTCGCGCAAATATCACGGGACTCTCTACGAGTTCAACCGGAACACTGACTACAACGCCAACGATTACTTCCTGAAGGCGGCCGGAAAGCCGCGGTCTGTCTTCCAACTGAACGAGCCCGGCGGCAACATCGGGGGCCCATTGTGGATTCCTCGCGTCTATAATGACTCTCGCAACCGGACCTTCTTCTTCTGGAATGAAGAATGGCGGAGGCTTATCAAAGGCAGCTCTCCTTCGATCAGCAACGCGCTTTATGCACAAAACTTCCCGGCGGTTGGACAGCCCCTCAACTATAAGCCTCAGTCGGCAACTGTCACACCGATCGTCCCCAATCTGCCCCTTAACACGGCGTTCAATGCCCGGCTTGCGGCTGATGGATTGACGCCAGGCGGGAGTTTCAACTATAACTCCACAACTGGCACTTACCTGATCCCGGCGAACCTGATCGACCAAAATATCGCCAGGGAGATACCGCTTGTCTTCCCACAGCCGAATTACAACAACGGGACTCAGTACATTATTTCGGTCAGCCAGCCGGAGAATATCCGGGAAGATGCAGTGCGCATCGACCATACCATCAACAGCAAGTTCCAGTTGATGGGCCACTACCTCCACGACGCGATGCAGAATACGTTCTTCCCGCCGTTGTGGACCGGCAGCTTCGCGACCGTGGGTACAACGATGTTGAACCCGTCTTACACAGTGGCGATCAAGCTCACGCAGACCTACTCGTCTAACTTGCTCAACGAGACGGGCTTCTTCTACAGCGGCAACAAAATCAGCCTCACGCCGATAGCCGGCGCCGGCTATAGTTTTGCACAGCCGAGTGGATGGACTGCTCAGAGCTTTTTCCCGACTGCAAATAACCTGATGGCCAAAATGCCCGCAATTACGCTGAATGGCCAACCCCTCGGCGCCACCTGGAATGCGGCCTACTTCCCGTGGAGGAATGGCTATGAGGGCTTCCAGTACAAGGACGACCTCTCCTGGCAAAAGGGACGGCACCAGTTCAAGTTCGGCATTAGCTGGCTGCACGACTACAAGAACCAGCAACTGCAGGCCAACACCAACGGCACCGCCACATTCGACAACAACGCCTTCGCCCTAGACGGCATTGTCAACATGGTCCTTGGTATGCAGTCAAGTTTCCAGCAACTTGAGTTCCTGTACGGCAAGCACTGGGTCAACAACAACTACAGCGGCTATGGAATCGACAATTGGCACGTCACGCCACGGCTGACGCTCAATCTCGGTATCCGTTACGACGGACTGCCGCACGCATTTGAGCGGTACGACAAGTTTTCCAATTTCGTGATTGGGGATTACAACACGACGTTGCCCAACCCCGTGCAGGCAGACGGCACCCTCGCTCCCGGACAACTTTCCACGTTCGCAGCTACCGGCAGCGAGCAGTTCTATCTCAACGGAATCAAGGAGGCTGGCGTAGGCGGCTTCCCGCGCGGCAACGTTCAAGACCGCTTCTTCACCTTCCAGCCTCGCATAGGCTTTGCCTTAGACCTCTTCGGGACCGGAAAGACCGTTCTCCGCGGCGGTATGGGCATGTTCTTTGAGCGCGTTCAGGGCAACGATGTTTACAATGCTGCTTTGAATCCGCCCTTCGCCTACCAACCTCAGGCCACGAACGTGCTCTTCTCCAACCCCAACACCAATGTGAATACGGGGGCAACGTCTAGTCAGTCGTTCCCGTCGGGCCTGACAAACATCAAGTACAACTATCCACCTCCGGGCACTGCTAACTGGAGCCTTGGAATCCAGCATCAGTTGTTGCCGTCCGTGGTAATGGCGTTGCAGTATGTTGGTTCGGATGGCTGGGATCAGAACGACGATGCCGCCATCAATACGCTGCCTTTGAGCAAGAACGATGCATCGTGCCCCCTCTTCAGCTTACCCATCACCGATCCTAACTATATGAGCCCCACCAGTCCCAACGCGGCTTACTGCGACCGGTTTGCCGTCAAGGCAGGTAAAGTGCAAACCAACCACTACAGGCAATTCCCGGGCTTTGCCGGAATTACCCAGGAAGAGAACGAAACCAACTCCATCTACCACTCGCTGCAGACCGGCGTACGCTTTGAAAACAAGTGGGGGCTCACGTCTCAACTTGCGTACACCTGGTCTCACTTGATTGACACCGCAGGCAACGACCTGGCCTCGGTCCCGAACCCGTTCAACTACCGGTATGGCCGTGGTTCCGGCGGATTCGATCGTCGTCAAGTCTTCAACGCGAGCTTTGTCTACGCGATTCCGTTCGCGAAGCACAGCTCGAATTTGCTGGAAAAGGCCGTTATCGGCGACTGGGGCATCTCAGGCGTGGTAGTTGACCAGGCCGGTATGCCGCAGGCAATCGGCTACAACGGCTCCGATACACTGGGCTTGGGCGGCGGCACCAGCAACCGTGCAATGCTGTTGTCGAAGGTCACCTATCCCCATACGAAGGCGGCATGGATGAGCACCAGTTCGTTTGGTGACCCAGTCGCGCCGTGGAACGGCGGCACAGGACAAGGCTTCGGCACCTCCGGTAAGGATGCCGTGGTCGGGCCTGGCTTGGTTAACCTCAACCTCACACTGACGAAGAACATCCAGCTCACGGGCCACGAAGGTCCGAACATCGAGCTTCGGTTCGAGTCGTTCAACACCCTCAACCATACGCAGTGGGGCGGCATCGATGCGAGCAACCATGACGGCAACTTTGGTCAGGTTACCTCCGTCTATAGCAACCGCATTCTGGAACTGGGTGGAAAGTTACACTTCTAAGTTGCGGATTGCTTTCACCGCGGGCGCGGCAGCTGTTGCTGCCGCGCCCGCTCTTTTTTGGCGCGTACAGATAAGTCAGTTGCGCGGGGCCTCTATAGAGCGAGAGAATATCAACAGAGGTATTTTGGTGAAGTTTCGAGCTCGATTTGGAATTGGCCTGACACTCCTTTTAAGCACCGCCGGCTGCTATGGCCAGGCCACAACTGCGACCAGCGACCATCGGGACACCGCAATCCGACTCGAGCAGACGGGACAATATGCTGAATCCGAATCAGAGTGGCACAAGTTCCTGACTCTGCATCCAGGGAGCGCTGAGGCTTATGCGCACCTTGGACTCCTTGAGGCGCGCCAGGAGCATTACAAGGAAGCGGTACCGCTCTATCGCAAAGCATTGGTACTGGATCCGCGAATGCCTGGGCTGCGATTGAATTTTGGCCTCTCGCTCTTTAAGTCGGGAGCGATGAAGGAAGCTATCGAAACCTTCTCCCCGTTGCTTAGGAGCCTTCCGTCCGGGTCGCCAGACAGCCTTCGCGTTACAACTCTGATCGGCATTGCGCACTATTCGTTGGGAGAGTATGCGGCTGCGATTCCCTTTTTGAAAACGACCACGGCTCACGACCCGCAGAATCTGCCGTTCCGTATGTCGCTGGCGCAGAGCTGCCTTCAGGCCAGGCAGTACCAGTGCGTTCTAGACGTCTATCAGGAAATCCTCACCCTGAACGCCGAATCGGCCGAAGCCGACATGCTTGCCGGAGAAGCTCTCGATGAGATGAAGAACACGAATGGCGCGATCGAGCAATTTCGCGCCGCGGTAAAAGCTGACCCCAGGTTGCCCAACGCGCACTTCGGGTTGGGCTACTTGCTGTGGACGCAGAACCAGTTCGAAGAGGCCGCCAAAGAATTCCAGGGCGAGCTTGAAAACGTTCCAGACAACGCGCAGGCCCTCACATTCCTGGCGGACTGCGATATTCAACTTGGCAAGTCCGACGATGCTCTCCCACTCGTTGAGAAGGCGATCCAGGTCGACTCAAATAATGCTCGGGCACACATGGATCTGGGCGTCATCTATGCGAGCAACGGGCGCCCGCAAGACGCGCTTCGCGAGTTCAAGACCGCCGTCAAGCTGACTCCCGAGGACGCCAACGTACATTGGAGGTTGGCGCGACTCTATCAGTCCATGGGAAGAAAAGATGAGGCGAAGGTCGAATTCGACAAAACGAGCAGCCTGCATAAAGCCGAGAACGATTCGATCTTTACCAAACTGAAGGCGGCTCAGGACAAAGGAAAGCCGGCGGAATCGACTAGCGAACCGCCGGCCAGCAATTAGATTGGGCCCAAAATTTAGTAGCTCATCTCCAGCACGTTGATCGAGTACGGCTCAAAGCTTCGCACAAACTTCAGCCCTTCAATCTTGACGCGGTGGTTGATCGGTTTAATAGCATCTGGATGCAGGATTGTGTTGGTTGCGCTTGGCGATTTCCCGCTCATTGTAACCAGCAGAGCATCTGGTTTAACGCTCGTGACGCCATTAAGCGTGAAATTGATGCGCTGCATCTCCGAAGTTCCGTTCACAACCTTTACGTAAACCTTGCGCAATTTATCGTTGCGCGTGGTCGAGGCATAAACGCGCGGACCGGCGCCTTCAAGTTTGGTATCGACCACCTCAGTGCCAAGGTGATTGCCGAACATCACCTGGGCCCAATAGCTTGGTGAGCCGTAACTCGTGAGACCATCGTAGCCAATCAGATCCGACTCCCACTGCATGCCGCCAGGGTTCACATTCACGACCAGCGGTGCATAGCTTGCCATGATCACCATGTCGGTATTCCGTTCCATGCCTGTCATCCAGGCAGCATCGCCCAACGCGGCCCCGAGATTCGGTGTGGGTGATCCCTCGCGCGTGGCCCATTCGCCGACAAATATCTTCGGGCCGCTGCGGTCGTACTTGTCGTAGTGGCCGGCGTCGGCAAACGACTGTTCTGCGGACATGTAGAAATGTTCGTCCAGCACGTCTGGCCTTGTGCTTTTTAGAGGTGCGGTCGCAATCAGTTGCAGATCAGGATAATGCTCTTTGATCTCCTTGTAGTATTGGGCATAACGCCCGTCGTACGACCCGGAGCGATCAAACCAGTCCTCGTTGCCGATCTCGACATAGTGCAATGTAAACGGGGCCGGATGCCCATTCTTCGCGCGTTCCGCGCCCCATTTCGTGCTCGTGCTTCCGGTTACATACTCAATTTCGTCCAGCGCATCCTGGATGTAGGGCTCCAGCGCAGGTCCCGGATCCACGTGCTCCTGTGCCATCGAATAGCCCGCATACACTGCCAGCACAGGCTCAATCTTCAGGTCTTCGCACCACAGCAAAAACTCGAGCAGGCCCATGCCGTCAGAAGAGCGGTACCGCCAGGGACTCGGGTGGGTAGGACGATCCACCAACGGGCCAATCGTCTTCTTCCACTCGAAACGTTCCGCAATGTGATCGCCTTCCAGGTAGTTGCCGCCCGGAAAGCGCAAAAACGCTGGATGGAGCGCAGCCATCTTCTCCATCAGGTCGATCCTGTTTCCATGCGGCCGATCATGAAACGTGGGCGGAAACAGTGATACAACTTCAAACCAGACTGTCGCCGGAGACGTGACCGTAAGCTCGAGATGGTTGTTCCCACTCACCGCTACCTGGCCGGTCTTGAGCGTGAACGAGTACTCTTTCCAATCGCCGGCCAGCCCTGCCACTTTCGCGCTTCCTGCTGAAATCCCCGTCTGGTCGTTCACGAGCGACACAGTTACCGGCGTTCCTGCACGGTCTGTTTTCGCAAAGAATGAACCGGTGTAGGTCGTATTTGGACGGACGGCCATGCCCCAATAGCCGTCGTTCTGAATGCCGGCGGGCGCGGACTCGGTGGCCGCGGTCACCGACATCTTGAAGCTCCGTGGGAGCGCTTCGCTCGGTCCCGTCTTGTCGTCTACCGAGATGCTGACCGCGGAATTGCCCTTCGCAACATGCGTCCAATGAAACAGAGGCCGCCGTCCGGGTCCAACAGCGCGGTCCCGAACCAGCTCGGCATACAGCCCGCCATCGTAGGAAAAGTTGATCTCTTCCGTCATCAGGCCATAGAGAATCGGACTCACTTTGGCTGTAGGACGGTCTAACTGAATCAGCAAGGAGGGCGCTTGAGCAATCGAACCTGCAGACAGCGCAAGAAACGCGATCAAGGTGAAGATAAGTCTGCGCATGGTCGGAATAATAGACTCGGATATCGTGGTCTGGCAAGAAAAACGTTTTCTCAAATTCGGTCCATTTGAGGAAACTCCCAAACCTGTTTGGGGCCGGCATATCCACACGAAGTTTTTGTCGATAGTGCATATTTTCCAAATATTTCGGCAAACACTGACCTGAAAGCCTCCAGGTTCGGAAGGAAAAATGGGAGCTAAGCCGGTCTGCGGAAACGTTCTCCGAAAGCCGCTCCGTGTTCAGATTCGAAGTTTATCGCCAGTCTTTGGTCGATCTGGATGCAAAGGCGACGTGTCTCCCAAGGGAGCATGTTCGTTTATGACAGCCCGCCGAACTACAATTGGGCGAAGAATCACACTCTCGCGGCGGTGAAAGATGCAGTTCCGGGTTTCGCTCCTATTCAAGTCTGGAGAAAAAGTCTTGAGTTTAAATCTGCCCCAGCGGGGCCCGCTGCCCACCCTGCGGCGGCGTTCCGCAAGCGTTTTACTCGATCGATTCGGATACGCAATCTTCGTTTTGATTTTGACGCTCGTCGCGGTTCCGTCGCGTTCGCAGCAACCTCTGCCAGCAGGGAATGCTGCTCCCGCCACATCCGAACCGCAAAGCAACGCCCCCTCATCCGCCGGGGGAATGGCCACCGCCGGGCCGCAGAAGGCAGAATTCGACAGCCTGCATCGCCCAATCACCGCTGGCGGTTTCGTAAAAAATGGCCCCATCATCTTTCAGGACGTGGCCGCAAAGGCCGGCTTGACAAGCTGGCATCACGTGGCCGGCACTCCCGCAAAGCGGCTCATCCTCGAGGCAAAGGGTCCGGGCGTATGTCTCCTCGATTATGACAATGACGGCTGGCTCGACATCTATCTCGTGAACGGATCAACTTACGACGCGCTCGCAGGTAAAGCCGAACCGCCGCACGCCGCGCTCTTTCACAACAACCACGACGGCACGTTCACCGAGGTTACCGCCAAAGCCGGTGTCGCCAACGACCGCTGGGGATACGGCTGCGCAGTAGGCGATTACGACAATGATGGCTGGCCCGATTTGTACGTGACCAACTATGGCAAGAACCGCCTCTATCGCAATAACCACGATGGAACATTTACCGACACGGCGGAAGCTGCCGGTGTGTCGGTCGGAACGTGGTCCGCTGGCGCCACGTTCGGTGACTACGACGGCGACGGACGTCTTGACCTCTTCGTCGATGGCTACCTCAAATTCGACTTGTCGAATCCGCCTTATTCCGGCTCCAAAGCGATGGGTTTCGGCTTTTGCCAATACCGCGGCGAACAGGTCATGTGCGGTCCCCGCGGTCTAGTCGGTGAGCAGGATCATCTCTTCCATAACAACGGGGACGGAACGTTTACCGATGTGAGCAAGAAGCTGGGAATGGACGATCCGGCAGGGTATTACGGCCTCGGTGCGTTGTTTGCCGACGTGAATGGAGACGGCAAAATGGATCTCCTGGTAGCCAACGACTCCACGCCCAACTATCTCTACATCAACAAGGGCAACGGGACTTTCGAAGACGCCAGTTACACCAGCGGCTTTGCCTTGAACAACGACGGCCGAGAGGTGGCCAACATGGGCCTCGCAGCTGGAGACTACGAGAACAACGGGCATCTCAGCATCGTGAGTACAACCTTCTCCGATGACTACAACGTGCTCTTTCAGAATGACGGAACCGGCTTCTTTACTGACGTGAGCTACCAGGCAGGAATCGCAGTCTCGTCAATCCCGTTCGTTGGTTTCGGTGATGGGTTCCTCGATTACGACAACGACGGATGGAAAGACCTGCTCATCATTAACGGCCACGTATATCCCGAAGTCGACCGGCATCCGGACTGGGGCACAAGTTACGCCCAGCGTCCATTGCTCTATCACAACGTCAAGAATGGCAAGTTCGAGTTGGTGCCGCCCGTCGAAGGAACCGGCCTGGCTCATGTGAGTGTCGGCCGCGGCGCGGCATTCGGCGATATCTTCAACGACGGCAAGATTGACGTCGTCATCAATAATATGGATGGCGTACCCACCCTCCTCCGGAACGTGAATCCGGACCATCACCATTGGGTCGACTTAAAGCTAATCGGCGGTCCCAGGAGCCCACGAGACGCAGTAGGAGCAACTGTCTACCTCAATGTAGCCGGCATCCGTCAGCGCGGCGATGTCCTCAGCGGCGGCAGTTATCTGTCGTCCAATGACATGCGCATTCACTTTGGCCTTGGCGATGCCGCCGATGCAGGGACCGCTGAAATCCATTGGCCCTCCGGCAAAAAAGAAATCATCAAGCTCCCGGCAGTGGATCGAATCTACACTATTTCGGAAGGACATGGGATCACCAGCGAACCCTGTGGCAGCAGCGGATCCCCAAAATAGCAATAATGCCGACCGGGCCGAGCGCCGCTCACCGGACCCTTGACCCAAAATCCTAAAACTGTACCCACAGTCTTTGATAGCCGTGGCAGGCAGATGCTCTACTTTCGCATCGGTGGGCTCGAAAACTAATATAATTATGCTGGCAGCTTTTCGACATGTTCAAAGGACTAGATCCACGCGGCAAGATCGAGGTGGAGTATTATCCGCATGCCGATTATCCTTACACCTTCACCGAGGATCGCGAGCGCATGTTCGCGCGAGTGGTCGAATGGTACCGCTCAAGGACTTGGAATGCCAGCTGAGTACCTGCTTTCCAGCTACTGCTCGACCTGCCTTATGACGGCGGCGGAAGTCGGCTTGCTCGGTGCACCCCGGGCTGCTGCATTCAAGCTCTGCGTTGCTTTTCCGCCGCAACTCGACAGCGCGGTCGCCAGTCGCCAGCTCGAGTTCGTCGCCGGGCGCGCTGCGAGCCAACGGGCACTTTGGGGTGCAGGCTTTCGAGGCCAGGCGCAGTTGCCTGTTTCAACAAAGCGCAGACCGGTCTGGCCTGAAGGATTCGTGGGATCGATTTCGCACTCGCAAGGCGTGGCCTGGGCGGCCGCGGCTTCGCGTACAAAGCTCGAAGCCATTGGTATCGATATGGAGCACCTGCTTGAGGTCGAGCCGGCGGCGGAACTCGCGCCCTCGGTGATGGGCCGAGCTGAAATCGAGGCTGCGCAATGTTCACATCTTGGACTCGGTGCCTATGTGACACTGCTCTTTTCGGCCAAGGAATCGCTCTACAAGTGCTTGAATCCCCTGCTCGATGTCGAGTTCGGGTTCCACGACCTCCTGGCAAAGCCCATTCAAGCAGACACGGAACGCATCGAATTGCAGCTCGGCACGACGCTCGCGCCAAACTTTCATGCCGGCCGCGAATTCGAGGTGCGATTTCGTATTCAGGACGCGATGGCGTGGACCGCCGTAGAACTCCTCCCAAGTTAACCTTCGTCAGAGCATTGCGATGCCGCGGGGAGCAGTGAGGACGAGTTAATGGTCGCGGTGAACAGTTTCAGCGGGCTGGATAAAAATGAAGCCGGCAGGTGAAAGACAAATGCTCAGGCAAGTCTTCCTACACCTCTCCTCAACGCCATACACGCCGATTCTTGGACTCTCCAGAACGACTGACCCAGAGTAATCGGCATATAAGAGTACCAATGCTCCATTGAATGTTAATGTATCCCAAAGCAGCCTTACACAAAATAGGTATTGTCATGGTTCTAAAGGGACTTGAGAATGAGGTTATCGCCTCCGGGTTGGCCAACGGGTTCATGCCCTCTGGAGGCTAACACTTAAGGAGTTCAGGAGAAGAGATGCGCAGCCATATGCTCGCCGACCGCCGTGTGAGCACACATTATTGTGCTGAGCTGGTCCATGACCTGATTTTGCGACATCACAAGATCTCGGCGCAAAGTCGCCTTCTTAGAGCCTAGAATGGGAGGTGAGAACGGAGAAATGAACTTGTCGGGCAGAAACTGTCGCGCCACTCCGGCTTGCAACATCAAGAGAAACCCCTCAATCGATGGCCCACTTAGTGCCCATGGATGGCCCCGGATTCTACAACCTGCAACGCGGCGCATAAAACAAAGGCCCAACCAGCTCCAACGGCACGTCCGTCACAAGCTTCAATCGCTTCTTTATGACAAAAGCTCACACTGCGGGCCGATTCGTGCGGATCGAAGTGATACGACGCTCAACCAATTTATAATGAATACTTTAGGTAAAGAAAGGAGCCGGTGACTTCGCATCGCGTAAGTTCTTTAGACAGGACGTCACGGGATTTCGAAGTCTCCCGTACCTGTAATATGAGCCTCCAGAGAAAACTGCGGGGGGCCTATGGTCTCGATTCGCAAGGTGTCGACGTCTTCCTGGCCGTGCTTAAAGCGGTCGGAGCATTCGTGCCGCTTGATCCTGCTTATCCCGCCAAGCGGCTGCGCTCCATGCTCGAAGACGGCCACTGCTGGCGAATCGAGGAATTGGGCATAGAGCGGGCACATATTGGCTATGCGCAGGAAGAGAATGGGCGCCTGGCATTTATGGGCGCGGACCCTAAGAAATCGCCGGTTCATGCACGTTCTACGAGGCAAGCAGTTTTGCCGGATGCTGCATTTCCGGATACATATTGAAAGGATCGAAATGTCGCGTACCACTTATCAATCGTCGTGGATGAATGAGGAGTTGCAGTTGTTCCGCAAGACGGTTCGTCAGTTTATCCAAGAACAGTTTGTGCCACATCAAGCCCGATGGCGCGAGCAACATCGCCCGGACGACGAGGCATGGATCGCAATAGGGAAGGCAGGCATCCTACTCCCTGACGTTCCAGAAGAATACGGCGGTGGAGGCGGGACATTCGCCCATGAGACTGTCGTAAACGAAGAACTCGCGAGAGCGGGGGTCAGTTTCGGCTCCGGCGTTCAGAGTATTGTCGGTCATTACATCCTCGCCTTCGGCACCGAGGAACAGAAACGCAACTGGCTTCCCAGAATGAGCCAGGGCGAATTGGTAGCGGCCATCGCGATGACCGAACCGGGGGCTGGCTCTGACCTGGCGGGAATCAAAACCACCGCGCGCCGCGAAGGCGATGAATACATTATCAATGGGTCGAAGACTTTCATCACCAATGGCCGGCTTGCGAGCCTCGTGTGTGTAGCTGTAAAGACCAACCCTGCTGCTGCCGGCTTTCACGGCATGTCGCTGATTGTGGTCGAACCAAAGCTGGTTTCCGGATACAGCATCGGCAGCCCGTTCGACAAGGTCGGCATGAACGAGTTGGATACCTGCGAGATGTTCTTCAACGATGTGCGCGTTCCCGCTTCGAATCTCCTTGGTTCCGAGGGCAAGGGGTTCAGCCAAATGATTCAGCAACTGCCGTATGAGCGGCTCTCGATCGGCGTTGGCGCGGTCGCGATGGCCGAACAAGCGGTGGCCGTGACAAGCAAGTATGTAAAGGACCGGATCGCATTCGGCAAGCAGTTGCTCGATTTTCAGAACACGCGTTTCAAGTTGGCGGAATGTAAGACCGAAGTTCAAATTGGCCGAGTTTTTCTCGATAACTGCATCCAGCGTTTCATTGCCGGTCAGTTGGATGCGGTCACCGCAGCGATGGCAAAGTATTGGCTCACGGAGTGCCAGTGTCGCGTCATAGACGCCTGTGTACAGTTGCACGGCGGCTATGGCTATATGGCCGAGTATCCAATCGCGCGCATGTGGACCGACAGCCGCGTGCAGCGGATTTATGGCGGCACCAATGAAATCATGAAAGAGATGATCGGATATTCGTTATGAACGCGAAAGCAAGAATCGTGGCATGATTGTGCCAGACTAACCAGGCCCGAGAGTGGCGACGACATCGCTGGGAGACCCAAAGGAGTAATACGAACAATGAAGATGCCGGGTTACGAGCTTAATCAATCATCGGACGAGTCGACCGCGGACAATTTGAATGGCAATCACCGGGAGAGCCACTCCCTGACAGAGTCTGAGCGCCGCCGCGTCTTGTACGAATGGAATGACACTCGCGTGGAATTCCCGGCACTTTGCGCTCACCAGTTGTTCGAACAGCAAGTCGAGAAAGATCCGGATTCAGTTGCCGTCGTGTTCAATGAACAGCGGCTCACCTACAGAGAACTGAACCAGCGCGCTAACCAAATAGCCCATTATCTCCGTGGGCTCGGGGTTGGGCCGGACAGCTTGGTCGGTGTTTGCCTGCAACGCTCCCCGGAGATGGTCGCTGGATTGTTGGGTGTCTGGAAAGCAGGCGGAGCCTATGTGCCGCTCGATCCCTCTTACCCTAAAGAGCGGCTCGCCTTCATGGTTTCAGATGCCGCGGTCCAAGTTCTACTGACAGAAAAACGCTGCGAGCACTTGTTCTCCCCAGCCCACAGCAGAACCGTGCGCCTGGATTCTGATTGGCCTCTGATCGCTCGAGAGAGTCAAAGCAATCCTGACTCGGGAGCAACACCTTCGGATCTGGCGTATGTGATGTATACCTCAGGCTCGACCGGCACTCCCAAGGGAGCGATGATCCTCCAAAGTGGACTCGTCAACTATCTGACATGGGCGATCAAGACATACGGGGTGAAACCTGGGGGCTCAGTTCCGGTTCACAGTTCGATCTCTTTTGACCTGACGGTCACGAGTTTGTACACACCGCTGCTCGCGGGGGCACGGGTCGAGCTTCTTGCCGAGGACGCTGCCGCGCAAAGCCTGTTGGCAGCGCTCCAGCGCCAGAAAGGCCGCAGCTTAGTCAAAATCACTCCCGCTCATTTGGAACTGCTAAGCCAACAGCTTACGCCGGATGAGGTCGCAGACATGACAAATGTATTTGTCATAGGCGGCGAGAATTTGCTAGCCGAAAAACTGCGGATGTGGCGAGAGTTCGCACCGGCGACGCGGTTGATCAATGAGTATGGTCCTACGGAAACTGTAGTTGGCTGCTGTGTATATGAGGTCCAGGCCGACGATCCGCGTAATGGCTCGGTGCCCATCGGGCGACCCATCGACAATACCCAGCTCTACGTGCTGGATTCAGATCTGCAGCCTATCCCGGTGGGCGAGACCGGCGAGTTGTATATTGGTGGCGCAGGCGTGGCACGAGGATATTGGAACCGGCCGGAACTGACCGAAGAGCGGTTCCTGCCCGATCCATTTTCAGGCAAGCCGGGAGCTCGGCTCTACAAGAGCGGCGACCTTGCCCGCTACCGCGCAGACGGGATACTGGAGTGCCTGGGCCGCGCTGACAACCAGGTGAAGGTGCGGGGGTACCGCATAGAGCTAGGCGAAATCGAAGCCGCACTGGCGAGCCATACCGGAGTGCAATCGTGCGCAGTGTTGGCGCGTGAGGACGAACCGGGGAACCGGCAGTTGGTGGGCTATGTAAGTCCGGCGAAGAACCAGTCGTTGGTCCCCGAAGAGTTGCGTACCTTCCTCGAACAGAGATTGCCTGCATACATGGTGCCGGCGCATTTCGTTCTTCTTGGGTCTCTACCGCTCACGCCAAATGGCAAGGTCGACCGCAAAGCTCTGCCCGCTCCATCCTACGAAAGCATTGCGGTCACGACGACAGCTTTCGCTCCTCGCACTGGAACAGAAAAGGCACTCGCCGCCATTTGGGCCGAATTATTGAAGGTCGATAGCATCGGCGTCAACGACAGCTTCTTTGATCTGGGTGGGCACTCTTTGTTGGCATTCAAGGCGCTTTCGCGGATCAGAGATGTTTTTGCGGTCGACCTTCCGGTGCAGGATTTCTTTGAGAATCCCACCATTGCAGAAATCGCGAAGCTTCTTCCGGATTCTGAAGATTCTACGGTGACCGTTCAGAGAATGGAA